>NZ_CP048222.1:6400941-6723754 GCF_010119975.1 Rhodocytophaga rosea | reverse complement strand
CCTTATTTTCTTGCAGAAACTGGGTATACGCCTGGAAAGACATGGCATTCAATTCTGAATCGCTTACCAGTTTTAATTGCTTCCGGCCAGTAATGGGTACTTCGGCGCAGCTCACCATGGTCCAGATCAGCGTAAAAGCTAATATTATCTTTTTCATATGCTTGTTTAAATTACAGGTTTGGTTTTACATAAATGAATTATTTAATACGGATATATTTTACTTTTGTATATCTACAGATGTACTTTTGTAGTGTATATTACGCTATTCATGTATACAATCATCAGACCAGATTTACTTCAACCTTCAAAACTGCTTTCCATGCTATGTTTACCTAAAATAATGCCAGCTCATGCAAGTGAAAATACTTACTGTATACGTGCAATTTGAATGGATGTCTGAAGCCTGATAAGGAGGTAATCGCCATAAAATTATTCTTTAAAACATCAAAACAAATTCATAACCCATGAAAATATTTGCAATCGGCAGAAACTACGCAGAACACATCAAAGAATTAAATAACGAGCGGCCCGACGAGCCGGTTATTTTCACAAAACCAGATACTGCTATTCTGAAAAATAACGAACCTTTCTATTATCCTGGTTTTTCAAAAGACATACACCACGAGGTGGAAATCCTGCTGAAAATTGATAAAGAAGGCAAAAATATTGATGAGAAGTTTGCCAGCAAATATTATAAAGAAATTGGCATAGGCATAGATTTTACGGCCAGAGATCTGCAGCAAAAAGCCAAAGATAAAGGCCTGCCCTGGGATATTGCCAAAGGATTTAATGGCTCTGCTCCTATCTCTGAGTTCATTCCTTTAGACCAGATTAAAGACTTACATAACCTCAATTTCAGCCTGAAAGTAAATGGGGAATACCGGCAACAAGGAAATACCAGCCTGATGCTGTTTAGTTTTGATTACATAGTGGCGTACCTCTCGAAGTTTTTCACCCTTAAGAAAGGTGATATTATTTTCACTGGTACGCCCAAAGGAGTAGGTCCGGTTAAAATCGGAGATAAGTTGGAAGCCTTTATTGAAGATAAGTCTTTTCTATCTTTTGAAGTGAAATAAAAATGGGCAAAAACCGGAAAAAAGTTACGCCTCAAAGAAACTAATTTTCCCACGAATAAAGTATTAGTATTAAACCGTGTTCATAAAATGAATAATTTGGACCTGATTTGTGCATGTATACCCTGATGAGAGAGGAAGAAAATTAAGTCGATCAGGAAACCGCACAAGCCAGTTCAATTTCATTTTACACGTATCACTTAGTCTGTCTGGATGAATCGTATTCCTTGTATAGTCATATATCAGGCAAGAAATCTGTTTGGTTTCTGCCTGCTCGTTTGGTTCGCTTTGGGGGTTAATTCTCCGTCTGTTGCTCAGAAAAATCCCTATCCCAAAGGATATTTTATGTTTCCTATTAAACCTGGCCAGACCAATTTTCTGACCGGAAATATGGGCGAACTCCGCAGTAATCACTTTCATGGCGGACTCGACATCCGCACCGACGGACGGGAAGGATTACCGGTATATGCAGCAGCAGATGGCTATGTAGCCCGCATTAAAGTGACCACCGGTGGGTATGGAAATGCGCTGTATATCGTCCATCCGAATGGCTATATGACGGTATATGGGCATTTAAAAACCTATAATAAAGTACTGGGAGATTATCTGCGCCAGCAGCAATATGCAGGTAAAACATTTGAGATTGACGTAGTTCCTGCCAAAAACCAGTTCCCTATAAAAAAAGGGGAAATTGTAGCCTATTCAGGCAATACCGGAGGTTCAGGCGGACCTCACTTACACTTTGAGATCAGAGATACGCTGGATAACCTGCTGAATCCCTTATATTTTGGTTTTACAGAAATAAAAGACAATACCCCTCCTACTATAAGTAAATTGGTGGTGCGTACTCTTGATGTACAAGCCAGGGTGAATGATGCCTTTGGAAGAACAGAATTTACACCGCAAAAATCAGGAACTAGTAGTTTCACCATACCTCAAGCCATTCCGGTATGGGGTCAGGTTGGGTTTGAACTGCTGGCTTTCGATATGTCAGATGGCACTCATAACAAGAATGGGGTTACTTGCATAGAAATAAAAGTGGATGGAAAAGAAATCTATTCACACCAGCTGGAAATAATCCCTATTGAACTGAACCGCCACATCAATACCCATATTGATTATGAACTTTCGCAATATTCCAGTAACCGCTTTCAGCGTTGTTATGTAGCCGATGGCAACCGGCTGGGCATTTATAAAACTACCCCCCAACGGGGAAGAATTACGATTAACGACACAAAACCACATCAGGTAACGATTGCCATGTGGGATGCCCACCAGAATGTATCCAGACTAAGCTTTACACTCAAAGGAACTCCTCCTACCCCCCAACCTGCCGTACTTAAACCTGTGTCTTTGCAGACCGGCATTGAATCTGTATTGTTTGAAAATACATTAAAAATCAGTGCCAAAAATCCCGGCCAGGACAATCAGGCAGTTCTATTTAGCGGAAGTAAAACGCAGCCACTCACACCATCTTATTTTAAGAACAATGAAGCTATTTATTTGTGGGACATGCGGAAAGGACTCCCGGATTCTGTTCAGGTAAATGGTGTTGCGGAAATTTACAATTTTAAAAAGCTGATTGCTTCCGGCAGAAAGGAAGCCTATGAACGGGATTCTTTATGGGTAACATTTCCTGCAAGCGCTTTGTACGATACCTTATATCTGGAAGCAGGGCGTAAAGAAGATATTTTCCAGGTGGGAAAATTTACTACACCTCTTCACGAAAGCATTGATATTCGTATTACCCCAGGCCAGGCAGTACCGCAGGAAAACCGAATCCGCACTGGCATATATTATGTAAAAGGCAAAAGTCTTTCCTACAGAGGAGGCACCTGGACAAATAACCAGATCAGTTTCAAGACCAGGGAACTCGGCAGTTTTACCATAGCTACTGATACAGTGCCGCCACTGGTGAAACTCAATACCAAAACGCCTCAAAAATTTACCTGCAAAATCAGCGATAATTTGTCGGGCATTTATAGCTTTTCAGCTACCCTGAATGGACAATGGATACTGATGCAATACGATTACAAACAAAACCTAATCTGGTCGGACCCACTCGATACCACCCAACCTTTAAAAGGCAAACTGGTAGTAGAAGTAGTAGATAATGCCGGCAATAATACCATTTTTGAAACTAATTTGTGATTTTTCCGCCCGACTGTTCCTTGTTGGTGTAGAGTTTTGTTAATTTGCACGCTGAATACCGGAGGATGGAAGCTAGAAGATGGATGTTGGAGGATAGAATATCAAACTATTATGTTTGCTGAATTACTCGCTTGCCAGCCAAAGCAGGTTTGTTTTCAGATTCTACACTCAAATATCTAACTTCCTTCCTCTAACTTCTAACTTCCAAATCAAACCACATGAAACTCAACGTAGGTGATGCAGCCCCTTTATTTGAAGGCAAAGATCAGCAGGGCAACCTTGTCCGCCTGGCCGATTACAAAGGCAAAAAAGTAGTACTCTATTTCTATCCAAAAGACGACACCCCTGGCTGTACCGCCCAGGCCTGTGATTTGCGCGACAACCGGGAACGTTTGCAGAAAGCCGGTTATGAAGTAATTGGCGTGAGTGTAGATGACGAAAAATCTCACCAGAAATTCATCAAGAAATACGATCTGAATTTCACGCTGATAGCTGATACAGACAAGAAAATCGTAGAAGCCTACGATGTGTGGAAAGAAAAATCTATGTACGGAAAAAACTTCATGGGCATTGTGCGCACTACTTTTTTGATTGATGAAAAAGGTATCATAACCGATATTATTGAGAAAGTAGATACTAAGGCGCATACGGAGCAAATATTGAAATAAAGCAGTAACAACCTGTTACTAAAAACTAGAGAAACTAATAACTTATATTATTTTATACCCAAACCTATGACAGCAGACATTAATAAATTAAAGGGCATCGCCGGACAAGTCCGCCGCGACATTATCCGTATGGTTCATGGCAGCAAATCCGGACATCCGGGCGCTTCTCTGGGCTGTACTGAATTTTTTGTAGCCCTGTATTTTCATATTTTGAAGCACGATCCTAAATTTAATATGAATGCAAAAGGAGAAGATTTATTCTTCCTTTCCAATGGACATATTTCGCCGGTATGGTACAGCGTACTAGCCCGTTCGGGATACTTTGATGTGTCAGAACTGATGACTTTCCGCCAGATTGACTCCCGTTTGCAAGGCCATCCGGCTACTGCCGAACATCTGCCAGGTATCCGCATTGCTTCCGGCTCTTTAGGACAAGGCTTATCAGTGGCCATCGGTGCCGCTCAAGCCAAAAAACTCAATGGCGACGACCGGCTGGTTTATGTACTGATGGGCGATGGAGAACAGGAAGAAGGCCAGATCTGGGAAGCAGCTATGTATGCCCCCATCATAAAGTAGATAACCTGATCGCTATCGTAGATCGCAATGGCCAGCAGATTGACGGACCGGTCAAACTGATTATGGATATTGGTGACCTGGGTGCTAAATACAAAGCGTTTGGCTGGCAGGTAATCGAACTGGAAAATGGCAATGATATGGAACTGACCGTAGCTACCCTGGAACGTGCCAAAGGGCTTACCGGAAAAGGCATGCCAACCATGATCATTATGCAGACGGAAATGGGCTATGGCGTAGATTTTATGGTGGGTAGCCACAAATGGCATGGTATTGCACCTAATGACGAACAATTACAACAGGCGCTTAACCAATTACCTTTAGGCGAATTGCTGGATTACTAGCATTTTCTGTTTCCAGTACTTTAATAAATAGTTTCTCACAAGATTTTAAATCAGACTTTCCTCATGAAAAAATACACCTATACCGATAAGAAGGATACCCGTTCTGGCTTTGGAGCCGGATTTTTGGAAGTGGGCCGGAAAAATGAGAATGTAGTAGGCCTTTGTGCTGACCTGATCGGCTCGCTGAAAATGGGCGATTTCCAGAAAGAGTTTCCCAAACGTTTTTTCCAGGTGGGCATTGCCGAAGCCAATATGATGGGTCTGGCAGCTGGTATGACCATTGGCGGAAAAATTCCTTATACCGGTACTTTTGCCAACTTTTCTACCGGCCGGGTTTACGACCAGATCCGCCAGTCGATTGCCTACTCCAATAAAAATGTAAAGATTTGCGCCTCTCATGCCGGTATTACACTGGGCGAAGATGGTGCTACCCACCAGATTCTGGAAGACCTGGGTATGATGAAAATGCTGCCCAACATGACGGTAATTAACCCCTGCGACTATAACCAGACTAAAGCGGCTACTATCGCCATTGCTGATTATGTAGGTCCGGTATACTTGCGTTTTGGCCGTCCGGTAGTGCCTATTTTTACAGCATCTGACCAGAAATTTGAAATCGGCAAAGCGTGGATGGTAAATGAGGGGGCGGATGTGAGTATTTTTGCTACTGGTCACCTGGTATGGGAAGCCATTAAAGCTGGCGAAATACTGGCTGAACAAGGCATTGATGCAGAAATTATCAATATTCACACCATTAAGCCGCTTGATACGGAAGCTATTTTACAATCGGTGAAGAAAACTGGTTGTGCGGTTTCTGCAGAAGAACATCAGATCAATGGTGGTTTAGGCGACAGTATTGCCCAGTTGCTATGCAGAAATTATCCTGCTCCTCTGGAAATGGTAGGCATTTACGATACCTTCGGCGAAAGTGGTGTACCGGAAGACCTGATGGTAAAATACGGCCTGACTGCCAAGAATATTGTAGAAAGCGTAAGCAAAGTAATGGCCAGAAAACAGGAAGTGTACAGATAGGTTATTGGTCAATAGTCAATAATAAAGCCCACCAGATTTTGTATCATCTGGTGGGCTTTATTATTAATTTAGCCATTGTCAATTGAAGATTCGTTTTGTGCGTAATTCTTTATGATTATTTGTTTAGCTTCTTTTTCAGCATCATAGTTACTTACAAATTCTTTATTGAAGAAGTAAAACATTGCCATCTGATATTCCGGAAACTCTAAGAAAATGTATTCATCCATGTTTTGGAAGAATAGTGATTGTTTGTTCTTACTCTTCCAAAACACTAATGGGTAATATCTTGAGTCTTTTTCTTTTCTTATAATCCTTGCTTGCGATTTCCTCAATTGAGATAAAGCTTTGTATGGAGACATTTCAATGTTTAATCTCATAACTGACATGGGAATATCTCTAAGCATTGGTATAAAATCCTCGGATTGCTTCCTTATAAACTTTCTTCTAAAGTTGAGCACATGAAATTTGTATTCAATTATTTCCAACCACCTGATTATATTTATCGATTCTTCATAGTCATAATAATCTGTATTCAAATCAGTATTTTGAAGAAGATTATTTATATGCCTTTCTATTTTAGACAAAGTGTCATTATTACAAGTGGCACAAGCAGGAATTGTAGTTTTTATAAAAGTTTGGATAGTTCCATTAATTATGGTTTCAAAGCATCTATCTGGATCATTTTGGAAGCACCATTTTGGGATTACATGTTCTTTTGTTAACACATCATGTTTACCACAAAATGAACATATATCATCTTCTCCAGCAAAGTTCCAAGGATCAAAATGATTTCTTTTTATATGGTCGATTATCAATTTACCATTGAGCCTAAAATTATTTCGCAGTAATTTGAAGCAATCGTATATCATTTTATTATCTGTAATAACGTATATAGTTCAGTTGTCAACTATAGCCTTAGAGCTTTGATATGTGCATTGGCGGCTGAACGATGTTAGGTGCAGTTATTAATTTAAATTAAAAACTATCTTTTCTTCAAAAGGTATCACCACTTATCATCTATCTCCTGTGTTAAATAATTTTTTACTATTGAAAATAATTCTCTTTCAGTTGCAGCCTCCAATTCTATTATATTACTTCCTGCAATGGCAGCTGAATACCACATTGGATAAGAAGCAGAAGATTCTTGTAATGCCCAAATAATTGGACTGTATACGGATGATTTTCCGTTACCAGGAAGGGATTTTTGCAATTGTTTTTTATATTCCTCACAATCTTCCATTGTTGAGTTTCCTGATGAGTATTCCTCTGCTACTATTTTTGCTTTTTTTCCTAATTCATCAAGGTCATTCCAGACAAGTCTTGCAAATGAACATGCAATTTTTCGATGTGTAGCTTCTGAAATGGTATCTCTATTTTTTCTAAGTAATGTCCAATAATCTTCCATAATTCAATTGCACCTAAAATACAAATAAACACAACTAATAGCTCACTCGATTATCTCCTTCTCCAGCACATATTTTTCCAGGAATAAGGTGACGGCATTGGTCTGGAAATCACGGTTGCTTTTTTTGCGGAAACCATGACCTTCGTCCTTGGCGAGCAGGTACCATACGGTTCCTTTATTGGTTCGCACAGTTTCTACCATTTGTTTAGATTCACTGGCTGGCACCCTGGGATCGTTCTGGCCTTGAATTACAAACAAAGGTTTGGTAATTTTGGTGGCATTGGTCAAAGGTGAGATTTTAGTAAGGAACTCTTTCATTTTGGGGTCCTGTTCATCACCATATTCCATCCGGCGTAAATCCTGGCGGTAGGCTTCCGTATTTTGCAGGAAAGAGACAAAGTTGCTGATGCCTACCACATCAATTCCAGCTTTCAGGCGGTCGTTAAAGTGCGTCATACAGGCCAGTACCATATAGCCACCATACGAACCACCTTGCACTACTATTCTGGAAGCATCCAGTTCTTTTTGTCCGGCAATCCAGTCGAGTAGTTTACCAATGTCCTGTACTGATTCTTCGCGTTTGTAGCCATTGTCTAGTTCCAGATAGGTTTTCCCATAGCCAGATGACCCACGAACATTGGGTGCAATCACGGCTATGCCCAGTTCATTCACCAGGTATTGGAAGTTTGAAGAAAAACCAGGGCGGTACTGCCCTTCCGGGCCGCCATGAATATCAATAATGACTGGATAAGGACCATTTCCGGTTTTAGGCTTATAATAGAAAGCCGGAATTTTACGTGGCTTCCCTCCTACTTTATCAAAAGTTTCATACTCAATTAAACTGGGGGCTACAAAAGTTTCCGGATTCAGACCACCTACTTCACTGAATGTCCAGCGTTCGAGTTTACTGCTGCTTACATCCAGTACATACACATCTCCCGGTGATTGTGCGGAATTAATGACCATTGCCAGCTGGTTGCCATCCGGATGAAACTGCAAACCTCCAATAATTCCGGTAGGCATATTGGGAACCGGCTGGTACTTTTTAGTAAGTGTGTTGAGGATATATAAGGTACTAATGCCATTTTCATTGGTAACAAATGCCAGTTTATCGCCTTTTTCGGATATTTCCATTTCTTCTACATCCCATCTAATATCATTGGTGAGCGGTGTAATAGTCTTAGATTGTACATTGTAGTACCGCAAAGTACTGAATTCGGTATCTTCATCAGAAGCCAGATAAATGCCTTTTCCATCCTTAGCCCAGACTGCTCCGTCATAGGCTATTTTCTTTTTCACCGGGTTGATCTGCACCATTTTCCCGGTTTCTACACTGGCAATATGTAAATAGGATTCGTTGGCTGACACATATTGCAAAGCCAGTACCTGCGAATCATCTGGCGACCATTCCACTGGATACCACGAACCACCACTACTGATGATCATTTTTGCCTCATTGGCGGCTTTATTGGTACTGGTAATATATACATCCCTGTCTTTCTTATTCCGTTTGGTACTGGCAAAAACAAACTTATCACCTGTATTCGACCATTGCATACCCCCATTCTGTGAGTTTCCATCGGTAAGCATTTTATAATTGCCGGTGGCTATATCAAAATGGTAGATCTGCGAAAACTCGTTGCCACCCATATCTTTGGTGAACAGAAAGCTGTTTTTGGAAGGATCAGGGCAAACGGCAGCACTGCCAATAGGTTCATTGAAAAAAGTAATCTGCCGGCGGGCACCCCCGGGCATAGCTACTATGTGCAACTGACTGGTTTCTCCAAAACGGGTGTCAATGAGAATGCCTTTGCCGCCGGGTAACCAGTCTTCTACAAATGCCGATCTGGTATTCTGGTATTGAAATAACTTTTCGGAGATGCGTTCGGGAATTTCCGGAATATTTTCCATAACCAGGTTTCCTTTTTCCCGGCGTTCGATTTGCTGGGCCACTGTGAAATCCGGCCATAGCAAGGTCAGTATACAAAGAATATATAGTATTTTCTGCATAGGTTTGATTGTAAAGGTGATAGATAAATATATTCAATTATTTACCCACAGCAAAACCAGTATGCAGTAATCGAAAAGCATCAGGTATCACGAGCCAGTATAGCTTTGCCGATAGAGAATTATCTTTCCTGTTTGAGTAGGTCGTTACGCATTTTGCTGAGGAACTCAGGAGTTACACCAATATACGAAGCCACATATTTCTGGGGAATACTATGAATGATGGAGGGATAGCGTTTGCAAAAGTTCAGATACCGTTCCTGGGCAGGCAAACTCAGACTATCTATAGTCCGCTGCTGGTAACTCACCAACGATTTCTCGGTAATAATGCGAAAAAAACGCTCAAATTTAGGTACTTCTATATATAGTTTCTCCTGATTGGCTTTGCTTAGTAGCCACACCTGGGAATCTTCCATAGCATCAATATTAAGTAAACCAGGTTGCTGGGAAATCAGGCTGTACATATCGGCAATCCACCAGTCGGGAGGGGCAAAGCTGAGGATATGTTCAAAGCCATCCGCATCAATGGTATAACCCCGCAGACAACCCATATTCACAAAAGCCGAGTACTTGCAGATTTCTCCCCTATGCAGCAAAAACTGTTTCCGCCGGATCATAAGCGGCTGCAAGTGAGCAGTAAAGTAGCTTTCTTCTTCCTCAGTTAAGGAAATATGTTTGGCTATATTTTTTAATATCAGGCTGTAATCCATTTTAATGAAGCTGGTGATTTATATTTTTTTATTTCTGAACATGGATTTTTGGTAATCTTCCACTGAGTCCACCCAAACTTTGGGTATAGTTTCTTCTTTAGCCGATAAAATTACGATGCTCCCAACAATAGCTCCAATTGTATCTCTGTCACCTAAACCAGTCACTGCTGTCCATAATGCCTCTTCAAAATCAGTTAAATGATGAGCGGCACACCACAAAGCAAACGGAACTGTATCCTGTGCCAGTAATTTGGTACCATTGCCCAAAATAGCTGTCACCGTTTCAATCCGGTAGCTAGCAGGAATGTGCAGTGATTTGCTGATTTTTGATTTTGTATCACTTTCTTCTAAATAACTAATTATATTTTCCAAAAACTTAATTGGAGAAAGTGTAATACCTGTTTCTTTACTCTTTACCGCAAGACTGGCTGCGAGAGCTACTGCTATTGCTCCTACACTTGCTTCATGATTAGCATGGGTAATTTCAGCTGCAAGCTGGGATTGATCAATCAACTTACTAAAGTTGTCAGAATAGTATGCCCCTATAGGAGCTGAACGCATAGCTGCTCCATTACCCATTGAACCCTGTCCATCAAATACCTCCTTTGCCGCCTGTTGCCAAGGCTTTCCTTCGCCGATTTCCCTCAATATTTTGTGGGCGGTTCCTCCATAGCCACGATTTATATCTTTTTGATAATTTTGTGCAAAGAGTTGAGCTAATTTTTCCTGATTGATCTCTCCAAACTGCTCCAATATCTCCATGATGGCAATACTCATCACGGTATCGTCCGTAAATTCCCATTTAGTTAGCTCTGGAATTTCTCTGCGTTCAATTTTTTCTTTGATTACCTCCTGCTCGCCAAAGAAACTATCCCCAAAAGCATCTCCAATTGATAAACCTTTCAATGATTTATGAACCAACTCCATTCTTTGTTCTTTACGCATAATCAGGTTATAGCATTATTGAATTTGTTCTTGCACCACCTCTTTCACACCCTCATTTAGTATAGCCAATAATTTTTCTGCAATTGCCTGTCTAAAACCTGGCAGTTCATTTAGATTGGTTCCCCACAGTGTTATATCTGCCAGAACTTTCGAAACAAATTCACTTACACTACTGGCATCCTGACTCTGTACCGGTTGCCAGGCTTCAAAAAAATAAGCGGCTTTATCATCCTGAATGGGATACGGCACACCCTTTCTTTCGCCAATATACTTTCCGTTTTCCTGTTTTACTGCTTTCATAAACAATAGGTACGCGGCAAAACCCAGAGAAATGAGTGCAGGAGCCTGATTGAATTTCTGGTAATAGTTTACGATCGTCTGCACATTGCGCATGTTCATTTTGGAGGTATACTGCAAAGTGATATTAATGAGCGGATGCACAATAAAGGGATTGCGGAAACGGTCGAGTACTTCATCGGCAAATATTCTGGCACTCTTTTCATCTACCGGAACCGCAGGCACAATCTCCTGTTGCATGACCTGGCTGATGAAACGGCTCAGATACGTATCGTTC
This sequence comes from Rhodocytophaga rosea, assembly GCF_010119975.1. GTDB lineage: Bacteria > Bacteroidota > Bacteroidia > Cytophagales > 172606-1 > Rhodocytophaga > Rhodocytophaga rosea. The sequence goes on along the minus strand of NZ_CP048222.1, from coordinate 6,712,272 downwards.
ATACATTCGCCTACCGTATCCAGGCCATACAAATACCCTAATCCGACACTAATGGTATGTGTTCCGTTGAGCAGGCGCAGTTTTCGTTCCCGGTAAGGCGTAATATCGGCCTCTATAATCATTCCTGGATCTGCTTTGTAAAAAGATAATACTTCTTTCACCCGTTCATCACCCTGAATAGCCCATAAGCGGTACACTTCAGACATAATAAGCAATTCATCCTGGTAGCCTAATTCCTGCAATAATTGCGCTGCTGCTTTCTCCTCTGGTTTGCCTGGCACAATGCGGTCGACCAGGGAATTGCAGAAAGTTGTATGAGCATGAATCCATTCCATAAATCCCTCTTCCAGCTGGTTAAGCGTAGCTAATTTGCCTACGATTTCCTTCAGTTTATTCCCATTATCTACCACCAGTTCGCAAGGTACGATCACCAGCCCACTTTCCGGGCTTCCGCCAAAAAACTGGTAACGCTCGTATAAAAAAGCTGTCAGTTTACCTGGAAACGATTGTGGCGGTGACTGCCTGATATCTTCGGCAGTAAATTGTATACCTACTTCTGTGGTATTTGAAAGAATCACCTGCATTTCCGGACTATGGGCGTATGAGAGAATTTGCGGCCACTCTGTTTGAGCACTAAAAGTACGGCTGATAGATGAATTGATGATATATTCTTCCACCTGCCTGCCTTTTTCCATGCCTCTCACCACTTGTGTATACAAGCCACCCTGGCTGGTAAATGCATCTGCACCTGGCGAATCTGTGGATTTAACCATCACTATCCTGCCATTAAAAATACCCTGCCGGTTGGCTTTATCTATAAAATAATCTGGCAACCCCCGGAGCAACACACCTGTTCCGAATTGTAATACCTTTTCAGGGAGTTGAAATATCTTTTCCTCAGGGAATACCAAGGGAAGGCGGGAATTTTGTAAAGATGGCAATATGGCTTTGTTCAGTTGTTTCATGGTCAGGAAACTGGATTACGCAGATTTTAGGATGAATAGAATATTTTCTGGAACCTGAATTCAGCGGATTACATGATTAAAAAGAAAACCTGAGAATCCTATACATAAGCAGAATCCTGGTTCCAGAAAAGCCTTGGTAAATTGCTAAAATATAGAAGAATTATAAAATTTAATCTCCTGGATTTTATTTTACTGGTAAAATCATGTAATTAGGGCTTGTTATAGAAAAGAGCTCATAAGGCTTAATTTATTACTTATTTTTCGCAAACCCCTTTTACTATGAGCATGGAGCAAACCTGGCGCTGGTTCGGTCCGAATGATCCGGTTTCCCTAGCAGATATTATGCAGGCAGGAGCCACCGGCATTGTAACTGCCTTACATCACATACCTAATGGAGAAGTATGGCCGGTAGAAGAAATTAAAGCCCGCAATCAATTGATCGAATGGAACGGACAGAGAAGAACCTTGCTGCGATGGTCGGTGGCAGAAAGTGTGCCGATACATGAACACATTAAAACTGGCCAGTCTAACCGCCGGAAATACATTGACAATTACAAACAAACCATCCGGAACTTAGCTGCCTGCGGGATTGATACCATCTGCTATAATTTTATGCCTGTCCTCGACTGGACACGCACCGATTTAGCCTACGAAATGCCCGATGGCAGCAAAGCCTTGCGGTTTGATGCAACTGCCTTCGCTGCCTTTGAGCTGTTTATCTTGAAACGGCCTGGGGCTGAAATTGCCTACTCCAGCAAGCAAATCGAGTCAGCGAAGCAATATTTCAACAAATTAACTGACAGTGACCGCCTACAGTTGCAGCGTAACATTATTGCCGGATTACCTGGTTCGGAGGAGAGTTTTACCCTGGAAGAATTTCAAAAAGTGCTGGATACCTATAAGGAAATTGACGACAAGGTGCTACGGGAAAACCTGTATTTTTTTCTGAAAGAGATTATTCCGGTAGCCGAGGAAGTGGGTGTCCGGATGGCTATTCATCCCGATGATCCGCCCAGACCAATTCTGGGCTTGCCCAGGGTAGTAAGTACAGAAAGTGATGTGATTCAATTGTTACAGGCTGCCGAATCTCCATCTAATGGATTTACCATGTGTACTGGCTCTTTCGGTGTACGGGCCGATAATGATCTGGTGGGAATGGTGGAACGGCTTGGGCATAAGATTAATTTTGTGCATTTACGCAGTACCCAGCGGGACCCTCAGCAACCAGACACTTTCTATGAAGCGGATCATCTGGCTGGTGATGTAGATATGTATGGGGTAATAAAAGCTTTAACACTGGAAGAACGGAAGCGAAAAACACAAAACCGCTCTGATTTCAGAATTCCTTTCCGGCCCGATCACGGACACCAGATGCTGGATGATCTGCATAAAAAAACAAATCCTGGGTATTCTGCCATTGGCCGCCTGAGAGGACTGGCCGAATTACGGGGTTTAGAACTAGGAATCGAACGTTCAATAAATTAGTCAGGAACCCGAATTTTTAGAATTTTTGGATTAGCAGGGGACTAGTATAAAGAAAAAATCCAGGCAATACGTTAGTCCAATAAATTTTGGTTCAAGAAGTATGGTATAAATTCAATGAGTATTAGGTATTATCAACTATACAAAATACCGATATTCAGAAATATATCTTCAATACTTAGTACTCACTACTTAATACTGGCACTTTATGAAGCCATTTTTATCGGAAGATTTTTTACTGGAAACCCAGACCGCCCGCACACTCTACCACGAACATGTGGCTCACATGCCTATTATTGATTACCACTGCCACCTTCCCCCACAAGAAATTGCCGAAAACAAACAGTTTGAGAACCTGACTAAAATATGGCTCTACGGCGATCATTATAAATGGCGGGCCATGCGGACCAATGGGATAGAAGAGAAATATTGCACCGGTGAAGCTTTCGATTATGCTAAATTCGAAAAGTGGGCAGAAACCGTTCCTTATACCATGCGTAATCCCTTGTACCACTGGACACATATGGAACTCAAAAATCCATTTGGCATTACTCAGCTATTAAATGTACATACGGCCAGAGAAATTTATGAGGAATGTACCAGTTTGCTGCAAACACCGGAATTCAGCGTAAAAGAAATCCTTCGGAAAATGAAGGTGAAAGTAATCTGTACCACTGATGATCCAACCGATTCTCTGGAATTTCACAAGCAACTAGCAACGGATGGATTTGAGATCAAAGTCTTCCCTACCTTCCGGCCAGATAAAGGCATGGCTCCTGAAAATCCGGAAGCTTTCAACGTCTGGATAGATAAACTTTCGGCAATTACCAATACTGACATCAGAGATTTTGATACATATCTGGCTGCCATCCGGCAGAGACATGATTTTTTTGCCAGCCAGGGCTGTAAGCTTTCTGACCATGGTATAGAAACCTTTTATGCAGCTGAATCTACAGAAACTGAAACTAAAGCTATTTTCTCTAAAGTACGGAGTGGAAAAGCATTGAATGGAGAGGAAATACTCAAATTTAAATCAGCGATGTTGCTGGAATTTGCCCGCTTGGATCATGAAAAAGGCTGGACACAGCAATTTCACTATGGTGCCCTGCGGAATAATAACAGCCGCATGATGCGTACTTTAGGCCCGGATACTGGCTGGGATTCCATTGGTGATTTTGAAGCCGGCAGGCCGATGTCGAGTTTTTTCGATAGACTGGATACCAGTAACCAACTGACTAAAACCATTATTTACAATCTTAACCCCAGAGACAACGAACTCATAGCTACCATGATCGGGAACTTCAATGATGGCTCTGTACCTGGAAAAATGCAGTTTGGTTCCGGATGGTGGTTTTTAGACCAGAAAGATGGGATGACCAGGCAAATGAATACGCTATCGAACATGGGTTTGCTGAGCCGGTTTGTGGGCATGATCACCGATTCGAGAAGCTTTCTTTCGTATCCCAGGCATGAATATTTCCGCCGGATTTTGTGTAATTTAATTGGCAATGATGTGGAGAATGGAGAACTTCCGGCCGAAATGGAATGGCTCGGACAAATGGCGGAAAATATCTGTTACCACAATGCGAGGAATTATTTTGGATTTGATATAGAATAAAGCTATGGCAATGTTGATGGAAACCCCTGCAGAAGCAAGCAAAAGCATCATTCATTTTTATTCCCAGGAAGAGTATCTGGAGTTTGAACGCAGCCTGCCGAAAGCAGATAAACATGAATTTTTACATGGAAAAATCATTACAATGGGTGGAGCAAGCCTGAATCATAATACCATATTTACAAATTTTTTCCTGGCAATAGGAATAAAAAATCAAGACAAAAACTACCATTTATACTCAAGCGATATGCGGGTACATAATCCGGTAAATGGCAGCTATTTTTACCCGGATATCAGTGTAATTCGGGGAGAGCCTTTGCTCAAAGATGAGGTATTTGACAATTTGCTGAATCCCTGCCTGATCATAGAAATTCTTTCCCCCGGCACCGAAGCCTACGATAGGGTTGACAAATTCACGGCCTATCAGAGCATTCTTACCCTGGAGGAATATGTACTGGTGTACAGCGAAAGTATGCAGGTGGAATATTTCCGGAAAGAAACCGCCAGGCAATGGCAGAAAACACTGTTTTCTAATCCATCCGAACAACTTATCTTACTCCGGGAAGAAGTAAGCATTCCCCTCACCGACATTTACCGCAATATTAAATTTTAATTGTATAAAGATTGAAAAAAGTAGTAACCTTTGGCGAAATCATGCTCCGGCTGTCTACGCCCGGATATGCCAGATTCATCCAGGCTGACCAGTTTAATGCAACCTATGGCGGAGGAGAAGCCAATGTAGCCATTTCTCTGGCCCAGTTCGGGATTCCTTCTGAACATGTCACCAGATTTCCGGACAATGACCTGGGAAAAGCAGCCTCTGGCCTCTTGCGCAGGTATGGTGTACAAACCGGGCACATTCTCTATGGAGGCGAACGGCTGGGTATCTACTTTCTGGAAACTGGTGCCATTAGCAGGCCCAGCAAAGTAATTTATGACCGCGCTAATTCCGCCTTTGCCGGATTACAACCAGGAATGCTCAACTGGGAAGAAATACTCAAAGATGCCGGATGGTTCCACTGGACTGGCATTACGCCAGCTATTTCAGATGGAGCGGCCAAAAGCTGCCTGGACGCTATTCAAACGGCAAATAAATTAGGCATACCAGTTTCTGCGGATACCAATTACCGGAAAAACCTGTGGCAATATGGAAAAACTGCCCGTGAAGTAATGCCTGAACTGGTAGAAGGCTGCGACCTGATCGTGTGCAGCAAAGGCGATGCGGCAGATATGTTTGGCATTGAACCCAGGCGGGAAGATGGCAGTGGGTTTACATCGGTTTGCAAGCAATTGCAAAAGCAGTTTCCCAGGATCAAAAAAATCGTGAATACCAAACGGGAATCCTTCAGTGCCTCGCATAATTCCTTAACTGGAGTAATGTGGAATGGAGAAGAAATGCTTAAAACGCCTGTTCACCAGATCACGCCTATTGTAGACCGGATTGGGGGTGGGGATGCATTTATGGCTGGTTTGATCTATGGTTTATTTACCTATAAAAATGACCAGAAAGCCCTGGATTTTGCCGTAGCCGCCTCCGCTTTGAAACACTCGGTGGAAGGAGATGCCAACTTGATTTCTGCGGATGAAGTAGAACCTGTCATGCAAGGAGATAGTTCAGGCAGGCTGGTACGGTAATATGCCTATTGAAATCAGAACCGGAAGTATTGAAGATGCTGTAAAGATCTCTTTACAAATACCTGAATTCACCAATCCACACTAGGCAGAGGAATATGAGAAAAGACTGCAAGGAAAGAAGCATTTAATTCTGATCGCCTATGCTCAGAGTAAGCCGGTAGGATTTAAAGTCGGGTATGATAAAGAAGGAGACGGTTCGTTTTACAGCTGGATGGGAGGTGTATTGCCAGAATACAGGCAACAACAGGTAGGTAAACAACTCGCACAAAAGCAGGAAACATGGGCCAGAGAAAATGGTTTTACAAGTATCAGGTTTAAAACACGTAACCGCCACAAAGCTATGTTATTATTTGCCTTAAAAAACGATTTTCAGATTATAAGTGTTGAAATAAGAGAAACCGTTGAAGAGTACAGGATAGTATTACAGAAGCGTTTATGGGGCGTAAGCGAATGCTGCTTTGGAAAATATAATAAGAAATAGGAAGTATGCCACCTATTTCAACAGGGACATAATAATTAACCATCAAACCATTTAATATTTTATGGCACGGTTTACAAGAATACAAGTCGTACAGAAAATTGCAGAAACAGGTGTAGTGCCGGTATTCTTCCATGATGATTTAGAAACCTGCAAAGGCATTATAGAAGCCAGCTACCTGGGAGGCATCCGGGTATTTGAATTTACCAACCGTGGTGATTTTGCCCATGAAATTTTTGCTGAGCTAAGCCGGTTTACTTCCTCACGTTATCCGGATATGATGCTTGGGGCAGGTACTGTGTTTGATGCAGGAACCGCCTCACTATACATTCAGTCCGGAGCCAGTTTTATTGTAGCACCGGTAATTAAAGAAGATGTAGCCATCGTGTGTAACCGCCGGAAAATTGCCTGGGTACCTGGCTGTGCTACCATGAATGAAATCTCACACGCCGAAGAATTGGGAGCAGAACTGGTAAAAGTATTTCCGGGAAATGTAGTAGGTCCTGAGTTTGTAAAATCCCTGCAAGGACCCATGCCATGGACACATGTAATTGTAACCGGAGGCGTAGAACCAGAAGAACAAAACCTGACAACCTGGTTTAAAGCCGGTGTGCTGGCGGTAGGCATTGGTTCGTCTTTATTCCCAAAAGAATTACTGGCCAAAAAAGATTTCCAGGCCATTGCTGAGAAAATAAGTACGATGATGGAGCTTGTAAAAAAGTTAAATCAAAATAAAAGGGTGTAAGTTATATCTGGCATGACAGAACCGCTCCGGACAGTTCAGGTAATCCGCTATGTAACGCCTTTACGGGAAGGAGGTTCTCTTCCAGCCATTGTAGAAGCCAACGACGGATTTTTATATGCGCTCAAATTCAGGGGTGCCGGACAAGGGGTTAAAGCCCTCATTGCTGAACTGATTGCTGGAGAAATTGCCAGAGCATTAGGCTTACGAATACCTGAGATTGTGTTTGCCTACCTCGATCCTATCTTGAGCCGTACCGAACCTGATGAAGAAATACAAGATCTACTCAAAGCCAGTGGCGGACTCAATCTGGGGCTACATTTTCTTTCCGGTGCTATCACTTTCGATCCCTTAGTAACTACAATAGATGCAACGCTTGCCTCCCAGATTGTCTGGCTGGATTGCCTGGTAACCAACGTAGACCGGACCGCCCGTAATACCAATATGCTCATGTGGCACAAAGAGTTATGGCTGATTGACCATGGGGCTTCACTATATTTCCATCACTCCAGCCAGAACTGGCAAGAGCAAAGCCAGCGTCCCTTTGTACAAATAAAAGAGCATGTATTATTACCCTATGCATCTGCATTAGAAGAAGTAGACACAATTGCCCGCCAGATTCTCACTCCCGAACGCATTCGTTCCATTGTGGCTTTGGTTCCGGATGAATGGCTAGCAATAGAACCATCGGTAGAAACAGTCGGTGAACAGCGGCAGATATATACCCAATTTTTAGAAGCAAGAATAGCTGCTTCAGAAGTTTTTGTTAAAGAAGCGCAACATGCCAGAAAAGCACTTATTTGAGTATGCCGTTATCCGGATAGTACCCCGCGTGGAACGGGAAGAATTCCTCAATGTAGGTGTAATTCTGTATTGTCCGGCACAAGGTTTTCTACAGACCATATTTGAACTTGCTGAATACCGGCTACAAGCATTTAGCTGTGAGTTAGATAGAACTGAAATATATGACCGCCTCCGGGCTTTTGAGCGCATCTGTAAAGGCCGCCAGGAAGGGGGAACTATAGGTCAATTGCCAATAGCCGCCAGATTCCGCTGGCTTACGGCTGCCAGAAGTACAGTTATACAAACTTCCCCAGTCCACACTGGCTTATGTTCAGATGCCAGGGAGATGCTTGCCTGGCTATACGCCCAGCTGGTGTTATAAGTGTTGGGGCCAATCATTTTTGAATGTATCTTGATGTACACTAAGAAGCGGATGAAAAAGAGAATCAGAGATATTTATACCAAATACAGCAACTATTTTCCGGCAGATTTATGGGCTTTCCTCCTAATGATCCTGCTTTTAATTGGTGGTATTTTATATATCACCCTCTCATAAACTAATTATTAAAATCAATGAAATCAGCAATTGTTTTTCTGCCTACCTCCCAATTATGTTTTTGAAATATTCTTCTCACTGGCTGCTTATTTGAAGGGTTATGCCAAATATATTATCAGAGCCAGGTAAAGGGATTTGTGCGCCAGTCTGCAGTTGCCAGTCATTTTTTAACTGAATGGCAAATCCAAGCGTACAATTACTATATTGATTTGTACCCGAAATATATTCTGCCTGAAAATTTAATTTATCTGGGATCAGCGGTAATTGCAAAGCAGTCATAAAGCCTAAGTTTGTTCCTTCACCGGCAAATGCCTTTGTGCTATGATATCCTCCGGCATTAATAATTATATCTTTCCCGAATGTAAGTTGATTCATGAGATATGAGAAATTAGCCGGTTTCAGGTGCGAAAGTTTATTTATATACCCTACCCCAGATTGTGTACCAACACTCACATCAAATTTATCTGTTATATGTACACTTTTCTGGAGATTCAGCAGCAAACAAGGGTTTTCCTCCGGATGATCACTGTGTAATTCTAATAATTGCCTGCTCCCGGCATGGTGCTGTAACGTGACATTCGCCAGATTCAAGCCTACCTGCCAATTTGATCCCAGTCCATACGTAAATGTAGTGGTGGATTGCACTTTATCCGTGATGCCGATTTGCTCCTGAAAAAAGAGAGTATTTCTATCAACAATATCAGTTAAAGGCACATTAAAAACCGTTTGCTGGGCAATACAGGGAAGAGAAATACTCAGTAACAATAAGCTACAGGATATAAAGAAAAATACACTTATTCGTTCTCGTAAATTTTCACTCATGATTATCTGCATCTGTTAAAAAATTAAGAGATAACTATTTGTATATAAACATCTTATAATCCAAAAAAAATGAATTTATGCATGAAAATATTCAGAGATATACACTTACAAAAATTTATTCACCTGCCTGACTGACTGTCGACCAGCAAAAAATCGTTTGACTCATGCCATCAGCTCAAACGGGAATAAACAATTTGGGTTGAGAGAATATACTGTTAAAGCAGAAATATTGATCTATACGGGCGTATAGCCATTTACAAGATAAAGAGTAAAAGATTGAGAAAGTTTTAGCAGGAGTTTTAAACTAATATTTAGGAACTGGTCAGAATTTCAACATATAACTCTCTGTTAAACTTCACCTAGCACATACATATCTCCCTGTGGAGTAGGATTTCCACCTTTTTTTTCCAGAGTAATAGCAAAGGCCTCTGCCTTTTCGATCTCTTTCATTTTTTGTAAACTCTGCTGAGGATTATTCATATCCAGCATACCAGCATCTACCGGTTTGCCGCCTACAATCGCCCACAACTGGTATTGTTTATCAGCGGCATGAGCCGGCAGGTTATGTACGGCCAGATGCACTTGCTTTTGCTGGGAATTCCAGTATACCACCACTGTAGCATCTGGTGCCGGTTTCAGGCCTTTCAGGTAGACAACTTTATTATCCGGATCGCTAAATATAGCCAGTTCATCAGTAGCTCTGCTGTAATTTGCCTTATTTACTTCTAATTCTTGTGCCAGCCTCGAATTAGCGGTATTAGCTTCAGTAAGTTGTTGTCTGGTATTTTGCAGTTGTCCATACAAAAATATATTGGCACCTACACTTATAATCAATCCAGCCAGAGAGGCCGCTACCAGATATCTTTTCCATCCACCCAGCGGTTTTACTTCAGCAGTCCGCCCGGTAACAGGCTGAGTTATTACAGAAGCAGGTATTATATTAGCTTTATCTTCTTCTAACTCTTCTAATTTATGCCATATTTTCTTTTTCAATGCTGCAGGCGGCATTTCTTCATGCTGCATAATATAGGCCTCTAAAGATGCCCGGATTGCTTCTATTTCTGCTTTAATCTGAGGATACTGGTGTGCAAGCGCTTCAATCTCGGCACTCTCTTCAGCAGAGACGATACCCAGAACGTAACTTTCCAAAATACCAGAGGCTATGTATGCTTGTATATCCAATTTATGTAAATAATTCTCGTAAATGATTAATCGCCGATTTGACCCTGGTTTTTACAGTGCCCAGAGGAATATTCAATGCCTCCGCCACTTCTGTCTGGGTAAAACCTTTAAAATATATGTAATCAATAATGGTTTGATGTTCGGGTTTGAGCCTGGAAACTACTTTATCCAGTCCGATATGCTCAATCTGAGTCTCCGTTGTAGATTGCTTGTCTACCATACCTACGTTAATATCTATCGGCTGGATTTTAGCGGTATTTTTATATTCCTGGGAGCGGATACGGTCGATGGCCGTATTGCGGGCTACATTGAGTATCCAGGTAAATAGAGTGCCTTTAGATGAATCGTAGGAGGAGACATTCTTCCATATTTTAACAAAAGCATCTTGTAATACGTCTTCAGCCACTTCTTCAGTCTTTACAATCTTCAGCACAATACCGTACAAAGCTTTAGAATAGTTGTCATACAATAAATCAAATCCTCTCTTGTCCCGGCTTTTCAGCAGGGCAATAAGTTCAGTTTCAGAAACAAGTGGCTTGGTTTTGTACAAAACGTAATTCTTCTGTCTATAACAATATGGATCTAGGTTATTTTATACTTAAATAACCCATTAAACTTAAAAATGTTTTCTCAACATTACAAAAAGAAACCCAAAAACATTATAGAGGGTTTGATTGAACCGTAGAGTTAAAATTCTGCCCGGTTTTTAATAACATTGGTTTACTTCCCATTTCAGGGCAGGATTACCTGTAAACTGTGCGGCAAAATCCGCACATCCAGCTTTTCTTCAGGTTCCACAGGTTCGCCATCAATCTGTACCAGTTCTTTTTCAATATTATAAATCGTAGCGTATTTGCACTTAAAAATGTTGCTATACAACGATTCATTAATGTCGGTACGGTACATCTGATAGAGGATATTGATACCGGCTGTTTTGGGAAATTCTGTCAGGATACAAATTTCAAAGATACCATCATCTACTTCGCCATCCGGATTAATGGTGGCATTGCTTCCGAACATATTGGCATTGGCAATGGTCACCATAAAAGCCTTGCCCTCGTAGGTTTCTTTGTCTGTTACAATTTTATATTCTTTTGGCTGATACCCCACATATTCTTTCATCAAGTTCCAGGCATAAGCCCCTGGTCCTCTCCTGTCGCCTTCTGAAAAACGTTTTACAATGAGGGCATTAAAACCCACATCGCTCAGATGAAGGGAAGGAATATTGTTAATCTTAAGCGTATCAATGGTTTTTACCTTGAATTTCCCTACTACTTGCAAGGCCTCGTCAAAATCCTGGGGGATTTTTAAATCTTTAGATAACCCGTTGCCCGAACCCAGCGGAATAATTCCCATCGGCAGGTTTCTTCCGATCAGCATAGTGCCTACCAGATTTACGGTGCCATCTCCACCCACTGCAACCACAGCCTCAGGTTTTTGTTTTTGGCAAATATCCAAAATATGAGCTTCATCTTCGTCGCCAGTGGTGCGGTAAATATGTGCATCAATTTTATGATGCATACAAAAACCTTTAATGTGTGCTTCGGCATTGTCTTTATCCAGACCGCCGGAAATAGGATTAATAACAAATACTAGCTTTTTAGGTCCTTGGTTCATGTGTTGAGGTCTGGTCAATGATGTTTCAGCATTCAGGAATATCAGAATGAGTAATATTAAATTTCCCTTCTAATACCTGTAACAGTCTGTAAAATTGCAATTTATTTCGTAATTTTGCTTTGTTTTTATTCAATAGACTACTGCCCTGGAAGGGCTTTTATTTTTATGATCAGTACCTCAAATATCACCCTTCGTTACGGAAAACGTATTCTGTTTGAAGATGTTAATATAAAATTTACGCCCGGCAACTGTTATGGGCTCATTGGTGCCAATGGAGCCGGAAAATCTACGTTCCTAAAAATTCTTTCCGGAGAAATAGACCCACAATCTGGTTCGGTGAATATTACTCCCGGCGAACGTATGGCTGTGTTACGGCAGAACCAGTCGGCCTTTGATGAATTTACAGCCTTGCAAACCGTAATTATGGGGCACAAGCGCCTATACGACATTATGCTGGAAAAAGATGCCATATACGCCAAACCTGACTTTTCGGAAGCAGATGGGCATAGGGCTTCTGAACTGGAAAGTGAATTTGCAGATCTGGAAGGCTGGAATGCCGAATTTGAAGCGGCCGAATTGCTAAGTGGCCTGGGCGTAAAAGAAGACCTGCATTATTCGTTAATGAAAGATATTAGTGCCAATGATAAAGTACGTATTCTGCTGGCACAAGCCCTGTTTGGCAACCCGGATATATTACTACTCGATGAGCCTACCAATAACCTGGATGTAGAATCTATTATGTGGCTGGAAAACTTTCTGGCCGATTTCAAAAACACCGTAATTGTAGTATCGCACGACAGGCACTTTCTGGACCAGGTGTGTACCCATATCGCAGATCTGGATTTCGGAAAGATTCAACTCTATGCCGGCAACTATTCTTTCTGGTATGAATCCAGCCAGCTGGCACTCAAACAAAAGCAGGACGCCAACAAAAAGACGGAAGATAAGCGCAAAGAATTACAGGAATTTATTCAGCGTTTCTCTGCCAATGCTTCTAAATCCAAACAGGCTACCTCCCGTCAGAAATTACTGGAGAAATTAACTTTAGAAGATATAAAACCTTCTTCCAGAAAGTATCCGGCGATTATGTTTAAGCAGGAACGGGAGGCTGGCGACCAGCTGCTTACGATAGAAAATCTCTCTAAATCCTTGGATGGCAGCTATGTATTTAAAAAAGTAAGCTTTACTGTAAATAAAGGGGATAAAATTGCTTTTCTGAGCAAAGACAGTCTGGCCATTTCTTACTTTTTTGATGTGTTGACGGGAGAGAAAAAACCAGACACCGGTAATTTCAGATGGGGCGTAACTACCTCGCAGGCTTATTTCCCGGCTGATAATGCCAAATTCTTTAATGTAGATCTGAATCTGGTAGACTGGCTCAGGCAATATTCAGTAGAAAAAGATGAAAGCTTCATTCGAGGATTCCTGGGCCGGATGCTGTTTTCCGGGGAGGAATCATTAAAAAAGGCGAGTGTATTATCGGGAGGAGAAAAAGTGCGCTGTATGCTCTCCAGGATGATGCTGCAATCTGCCAATGTGTTGATACTCGATGAACCTACCAATCACCTGGATCTTGAATCTATTACAGCTTTGAACAATGGATTAAAAGATTTTAAAGGTACTGTGCTGTTTACGTCACATGACCATCAATTTGTACAAACGGTGGCTAACCGCATTATTGAACTGACTCCGAATGGCTTTATGGATAAACTGATGACCTATGACGAGTATTTGTCAGATGAAACGGTGAAGCAGCAACGGCAGGCTATTTATGGCGTATTGGTATAGCTAAAATTGAATTTTTCTCATTTACATATATAAAAGGGCAAAAGGTATTGAGAAGAAAATCTTTCATAGTTCATTTCAACCTTATATCCAAATTATTGTCTGTTTTTATCTCTGTTTGATGTACACCATTCTATACTTGGATGAATTATGTAATAAATTTCAAATATAATATGGCTTAGCCTCTCATACAGCTAATTATTCCTTATAAACACAAAAGCCCTTTTAATAAAGGGCTTTTGTGTTTATAAGGAATAATATACATTTACACAATCCAATAAAAATACAATAGTTATCCAACCATAGATTTTATTTTGATTTAAGAAAGAAATCCATTATTGCTGACAGATGTATGAATATGAGGCAAAAATCAAATAATTAATCAATACATCCAAGTATTTTTGCCTTATCAATAAATCAAACAGAATTTTAACAACAAAAACAAAAATAAAAAAAGTACAATAAAATACTACTTATCATCCAGTTTATGAAAAAACTTCTCTCAATTTTAGTAATCGCAATTTTAAGCTTATCTGTCTACACAAACGCGGCTGCCGACAATGGAAAAATGGACAAGGGCAAAAAGAAAAAAGGCCGTGAAAGCAATGCTTCTCTTGTGCAAAACATAGTAGAAGAAGAACCCATTATTGCCCTGGCAAGTGATATTACTGCTATCGATAATAAAGTAACAGTGAAAGTATTCGATATCACAGGTAAAATTGTACTGGAAAAGAAAGTGCAGATTGAAAATTTCTTTAATAACAAAAGCAGATTAGAAATCCTGCCAAAAAACAGTGTATTTGTGATGTTTCATCAGAACACCGCTTATTACTTCCAGGAATCAGAAAACTAGACCTCGGCTTTGTAAGATTTTCAATAATAACTGAATAAAAAATTACAGTAGCCTGTATCTTTCTTACAGGTTACATATACGCTCATCATCATTTTTCTTTCAAATATCCCCGGCTTTTTGAGCCGGGGATATTTTTTTTTAACTTCTATCTATATCGGGGAAAAATGTATACGAAGGCTTATAATATGCTAAAATGAGGCAAAAATGCCTATAATTAGCTTACTTGCCTGTTTTAACCTGAGCCAGCAAGCTGCTTTATGCAGTTACTTTTTGAAAATTAAATTCATTTTTTTGATTAATTTCTACTTAAAACATACTTTCGTATTGTTCACTTAAAAATAAGCCTATTTTGATCAGTTTGGCAATCTTAAACTAATCACCAGAACACATGAAAAGACACTATACTTTAGTTAGTTTATTGGGGCTTATCCTATTTGCAGGCCTTTTTACAGATGTTGTTGCTCAGTCTGAGAAAGGTAACAAGGGACAAATGAACAGGCTTCTGAAGAGAGGTAATAAATACTTTGCTGCAGAAGATTATCACAAAGCACTGGCACAATATGAGCAGATTCTAAAAATAGACTCTCTTTATCCGCAGGGTTTATACCAGGCTGGCATCAGCCGGCTTTGGGTATTTGGCAGTAAAAGCGCTTTACAATACCTGACCACTTATGAAAACAACCTCCAGCTCGACGGAAAACCCGATAAACATTTTTATTACTGGCTTGGCCGTGCTTATCACTTAGACTCACAATTCGATAAAGCCATTGCTAGCTATAATAAGTATCTCGAAAATCTTTCCAGAAATGACAGCCGCCAGGAGGAAGTAAGAAAATTGATTTTACAAACACAGTTTGGAAAAGTATACCAATCCAGACCGACAGATTACTATTCTGTTACTTTAGGAGCCCCTCTCAATAGTACCTACTCCGACCATAGCCCTGTACTAACTTCAGACAGGCAAACCCTGATTTTTACCTCCCGCCGGACAGAAAACAAGCAAGGAGATGAAATTACGCCCAAAGGCGATTCCTATGAAAACGTGTATGTATCCAGTAATGAAAATGGGATCTGGACGAAACCTAAGTTAATGGACCGCAACATTAACAGCCGCAG
Organism: Rhodocytophaga rosea; assembly: GCF_010119975.1. Taxonomy (GTDB): domain Bacteria; phylum Bacteroidota; class Bacteroidia; order Cytophagales; family 172606-1; genus Rhodocytophaga; species Rhodocytophaga rosea. The sequence goes on along the minus strand of NZ_CP048222.1, from coordinate 6,696,641 downwards.
GCAGCATACCTCCAATGTTCAGTTGTTTGACAACGATAATAAGATGCTTGTCTACAAATCAGTAAATTTTGGTTCGCTGTTTATGTCACAGAAAGAGGGAAGCAGCTGGAGTAAGCCTAAAAAATTCAATAATTATTTGAACACAGCCCGTTTTGAACCAAATGGATTTGTAATTAAAGATGAATCGGTGGTATACTTTGCTTCCGGCCGGGAATCAAAAAACGGAAACCTGGACCTGTTTGTATCCCGTAAGACAGAAGATAGCACCTGGTCGGAACCCGAACGCCTTCCTGCACTTATCAATACGGATGCGGATGAAGATGCTCCTTTTGTATCGGCAGATGGCAATACACTCTATTTCAGTTCCAGAGGACACGACAGTATGGGTGGATATGACATATTTAAAACTACTTACTCCCCTGGCAGCCGTACCTGGAGTAAACCATTAAATCTGGGGTTCCCTTTTTCCACTCCTGCTGATGATATTTATTTTGTAACCGACAGTTTGAATACAATAAGCTATGTTACATCTAACCGCAACGGCACTACTGGCGAAGAAGATATTTTTACTATCAAACCATTCGGCAATGTAAATGTAAAAGGCCTCATTACCGACCGCCGTTCCGGGATTCCATTACAGGATTTTACCATGAATTTTACCGCTCAACGGAAAGCAGATGTAAAATCTTCTTTGCAAACGAGTGAAGAAGGCCGCTATACCCTGCAACTTCGTTCTAATTACAATTATAATGTTGAGATCAAAAATGCCGAAGGAGATGTATTGCTGTTAGACGTATTAAACATTCCCCTGGCAGAAAGCGATACTTCTGTCATTGTCAGAAATTATCAGGTAAACCTTCCTTCCGACGACCTGGCCTTACAGGGGCAGCGGATCAGAGTGGAAAATCTGAATCTGGTGAAAATGCAGTACCGCCCTGCTGATTCTCTTACTATCAGAGGTGTGGTGAGTGATGCATCCGGCATTATAGAAGGTGCCCAGGTGATTATCAGACGGGAAGATTCCAGAGAAACTTTGCTGAATACCAATACAGATGATGAAGGCCAGTATGTGTTCCGGTTTATTCCTGGAGAGCCCAGAGATTTTATAGTAGAAGTTTATAAAGACGGGTATTTGCTCAACAGTATCGCCGTACTATATAATGAGAAAGTTGATTTTCAGGGAAGTACAGTTGAATTAAAATCTACTATGGTAAATTCTGTAGATGCCAGCACCCGCATGACACAAATACAAGTAGGTGCCAAACAAGTACTTGGTGGTGTCTATTTTGAATTTAACAGTGCTAAATTACTGGCCGAAAGTTCAATAGCACTAGACAAACTTTTTCAATTCCTGAAGGATAATACGACTGTTACTATGGAAGTTGGCGGACATACAGATAATATTGGTACCCCGGAAGTAAACAAGTCAATTTCAACGCAACGGGCGCAATCAGTAGTAAATTATCTGGTGAAGAAAGGCATTACCAGGCGAAGATTAACTGCCGTAGGATATGGCGAAGAACAACCAATCACTTCTAATGAAACTTCATTAAACGGTCGGGACGTTAACCGTCGGGTAGAAGTCACCATTCTAAGTAAATAACTCTATACTTAAAAATGTATAGCTAATCAGCGGTAAAATCTTGAAACTATATCAAACAAAAAAGCAGGTAAAATACCTGCTTTTTTGTTGCCAGCGCTGCTGGATATGTATATCAATAAATTGAATTTATAAAACTGCTTTATTTTTTACCATTACCCTTACCATTTCCTTTTCCGCTGTTGCCTTTAGAACCACTATTTCCATTATTGCCTTTTGAACCAGCATTTCCGTTATTGCCTTTGGATTTACTGCTGTTGCTATTTCCATTATTTACTTTAGAACTGTTCCGGTTTGAGTTGTTATTATTATTTGAGTTATTGATAATAACGGTTGTATTATTGCCTTTCCCTTTAGAAGCATGAGCCGGATGATGAGGGTTATTTGGATTTTTATACCAGCCTTTGTGTTTGCCATTGTCTTTTCTCTGATTCACCACTACAGTTTTCCGCACGCAGGCAAAGTTGACGCTTAAAAAAAGCATAATAAATAAAATGTGTAAAAATTGCTTTTTCATAATTATGGATTTAATTGAACAAAAGTGAATTTGAAACTAAAAACCCGGCTTTGTATAAGCCGGGCAATGTCTTAATTATTAATAGGAGAGTAAATCAATTAAAAATTGAACCTTCCGCCAATGCCCAGAGGTAAGTTTATCCAGAAAGGAGCTGGAACGATTTCTACATAGGCTGAAACGTCACCGAAAAAAGAGATAGGTGTATTAGGAATAAAATATTCAAGGCCAATTGTAGCGGTAGCACCCAAGGCTACATTCGAAGAATACACACGTTTGCTACTGTCATACACATAATACCGGCGGGAACTAAACATACCTCCTAAGCCGTAATACCAGGTCAGTCCGTTGGCATTGGGGATATTTTTTTGCCAGAGGTAATTTCCCATAATGGCAATACCGGCATTCCCATAATAGCCGCTCCGGTAGCTACGGCCTCGGCCATAGAAATTACCATAACTTCCAATGCTCAAATCGAAAGCATTATTTTTACCAAAATATTTTTTGATATTCAGTCCGGAGGGGTCGCCTAAACGTAAACCTATAGCCCATTCCTTTTGCTGGGCATGTACGCTACCTATTCCTAAAGTGAATATACAAGCGAAAAGTACAATTAATTGTTTCATCTGGTTGATTAGTTACCTGTTAATACTTTATAAAAAGAAACACTTATTTAGTAATAGGCTGACCTGTATGCAGCCCGAACAAAAATAAAAGGATTTCTAGGGATTAAAAGTATAATACAGTACCCATAAACAGATGTATGCCTCAACTAATGTATGATATACCAGGAAAACTCCGGAATCTGCTATACAGATACCATCTTAGAAAAGGATTTGAGGCTTGTTACCAGTTGATTGTTTTCTTCTCCATTGCCAACGGAAATCCGCAAACAACCTTCGCATAGAATAACTTTAGAACGGTCTCTCACAATAATCCGGTCGTTAACTAGATGGCGATAAACGGAACTGGCATCCGATACCTTTACGAGCAGAAAGTTAGCATCAGAAGGGTGAATTTTCTCAACAATAGGAAGTTGTTGTAAATGTTGAATAAGTAACTGCTTATCACTAAGAATTTGCGTTACCATTCTATCTTTTGCCGCAATATTGTCAATATACTTTTCTACTACTTCCTGGGTGAGAATACTGATATTATAGGGTGGCTTCAATTTATTCAATACCTGCACAATTTCCTCCGAGGCAAAGGCCATTCCCAGCCGCAAGCCAGCCAATCCCCAGGCTTTTGAGAAAGTTTGCAGTACTACCAGATTTTCATATTCCTGTAATTTACTCACAAATGTATGTTCCGGTGCAAAATCAATATATGCCTCATCTACTACTACGAGTCCATTAAATTGCTTAATAATCTGCTGCATATCTTCTTTGCGAAGCAGATTACCGGTTGGATTATTGGGGGAACACAGGAAAATAAGTTTAGTTCTGGGCGTAATGGCTTTCAGTACAGCTGGCACATCAATCTGAAATTGCGGAGTTAGTGGCACTTTTACCAGACGCACCTCATGAATATTGGCACTCACCTCATACATGCCATAGGTAGGCGGCAGCAAAATTACTTCATCCTGAGCTGGTGTACAGGTGGCACGAATGATCAGATCTATGGCTTCGTCGCTTCCGTTTCCCAGAAAAATTTGTTTAGCCGGCACATTCCGGATGGAAGAAATCTTTTCTTTCAGGCTCCACTGATAAGGGTCAGGATAACGGTTGTATGGCTGTGGCGTTACCGAACCCAAAGGATTCTCATTGGCATCCAGAAAAATGCCTTCAGTGCCTGCATACTCATCTCTGGCAGAAGCATAAGGCGTTAAGGTAAGTATGTGGGGACGAAGTATTTTTTTCAGGTCAAACATGTCCTTAAGTATTTAAAAGTAAGGTTTGAAAACAGGTATTTTATCCATAAAATTTGTAAGGCTTTTGGGTATATTCAATATAAAATCAGCTAGTTGCCAGCTGTTTTAACCGGATGCTCACGGCATTTTTATGTGCCAGTAGTTCTTCCGCAGCCGCCATTTCTTCCACAGCCGGTCCCAGTTGCAGCAATCCCTCCGGGCTAATATGCTGAAACGTAATTTTCTTTACAAAACTATCCACCGAAACGCCACTGTATGCTTTAGCGAAACCATTGGTTGGTAAGGTATGATTGGTACCAGAAGCATAATCTCCGCAAGATTCGGGTGTATAATTTCCCAGAAAAACAGAGCCGGCATTCACAATCTTTTCCCCTACAATCTCTGCATCGGCTGTAGCCAGAATAAGGTGTTCGGCTGCATATTCATTCAGTAAATCAATCGCTTCTTCCTGCGTATGTACCAGAAAAGCCTTGCTGTTGGCTAATGCCTGTTCCGCCAGATTGGCTCTCGGAAGCACCTTCAATTGTGTATCTACTTCCTCTTTTACCTGATTAATTAATTGTTCGCAGGCAGACACCAGTATCACCTGGCTATCTGTGCCATGTTCAGCCTGTGAAAGTAAATCAGCCGCAATAAAGCCCGCATGAGCAGAATCATCAGCATAAACGGCTACTTCTGAAGGACCAGCTGGCATATCTATGGCGATACCTTCTTTGTTAATTAATTGTTTGGCAGCTGTTACGTACTGATTGCCAGGGCCAAATATTTTAAATACTTTAGAAATACTTTCTGTCCCATAGGCCATGGCAGCAATAGCTTGAGCGCCACCGATCTTATAAATCTTCCGGATGCCTACGATGTCTGCTGCATATAAAATGGCTGGATGTACCTGCCCGGAACGGTTAGCAGGAGTACAAAGTGCAATTTCCTGGCAACCGGCAATGGCCGCCGGAATTCCCAGCATCAGTACCGTTGAAAATAAAGGAGCGGTTCCTCCAGGAATATATAAGCCTACTTTTTGTATCCCTACATTTTTGCGCCAGCACACTACGCCAGGCTGTGTTTCTATTTTTTCTATGGTCTGGGGCTGCTGAGCCTGATGAAATCTTTCTATATTGCTTTTAGCGCTTGCAATGGCATTTTTCAATGCTACACTCACCTGCTTGTGCGCTTCCGCAATTTCTGCCGGCGTAACCTGTAGATGTTCTAAGACTACCTTATCAATCTGCAGGGTTAATTTCCGCAAGGCTTCATCTCCGCCGTTTTTCACTTGCTCTAAAATAGGCGCTACAATAGCCTCTATCTTACTTATATCCATTACTGGCCTGGCTAAAAGCTGCGGCCATTCGGAGGCTTGCGGATATTTAATAATACGCATGTATGTTCGGTTTGTAGGATTATAAAATCATTTTTTCTATGGGAACTACCAGTATTCCTTGTGCGCCAGCATCCCGGAGATTCTCAATGATCTGCCAGAATTCATTTTCATTGATTACCGAATGAATAGAACTCCACCCAGACATCGCCAGCGGTACAATCGTCGGACTTTTCATGCCAGGCAGAATATCTATAATCCTGGGAATAGATTCATTAGGCGCATTCAGCAGAATATATTTATTATTTTTAGCTGCTTGTACCGATTTGATTCTGAACAGGAACTGGTCGAGGATGCGTTGCCGGGCTGCATTCAATTGCGGATGAGCAATGAGTATAGCTTCGGATTTGAAAATCACTTCTACTTCTTTCAGTCCATTGCTCATCAGGGTGCTGCCAGAACTTACAATGTCACACACGGCATCGGCCAGACCAATACTGGGCGCAATTTCCACCGAACCACTGATCTCATGGATTTGTGCCTGTATCTGGTGTTTTTCCAGAAAAGATGAAAGTATTTTTGGGTAAGAAGTAGCAATATTGGTATTACGCAGCCATTCTATTCCAGTGTATTCACCGGCTCTGGGAATGGCCAGAGATAAGCGGCACTTGGAAAAACCCAGTCGATGGACTGTCACTGTATTTTTGTCTTTTTCTACGGCTACATTTTCGCCTACAATCCCTATATCTGCTACGCCGTCAGCTACATAGCCAGGAATATCATCATCTCTGAGAAACAGAAACTCAGCCGGAAAATTATCTGCTTCTGATTTTAATTTACCTGTCCCATTATTAAACTGAATGCCGCATTCTTTTACCAGCTTCAGGGAATCTTCACTGAGCCTGCCTGATTTTTGAATGGCAATCCGGATTTTATCTTCCATATTCTTGCAATGAATTCTATGTTAGCATAACCTCATTCTTTGGCTGTTACTGCCTCCGAAATAAGTTACTTTTTGTTGATTGAGAATGTTTGAAAAGCTCTGTATGTGCGCAAGCCTGAATTTTATGCGAATGTATAGCTTATTTGCAAGAGAATAAATCTTCTGCTGAATTATACATGCATTGGTATGCACACGGATAGTGAATGATGTAGCTATTTTCTCCTCCTTACGAGGAATGGTGCAGGCTGTGAATGCCTAATGGGGAAAAGGAAATATTGCGAGCAACTCTGTTCATGAGGCTGCAAAGCTACAATAGCTTAAGCAATATACAAGCCTGATGGATAAAATTTTACTATAAAAATGTACTAAAATGGAAAAGCCGGCTATTCACCGGCTTTTCCATTTTAGATCGAATAACTATAAAATCAATGGACTTTCTTTTTAAGGGAAGCAATTGTCTGATTAAGTTCTTCTATTTTATTGCGCTCTGTCTGCAATTCCCGGCCCATAACTGTTTCCCTTTCACGCAATTTTTGTCTGCATCCGTTCAATTCCGACTTCACAGTTTCAAACTCATTTACTTTCGATACAGCTACTTTATTGCTGTCTTTGTATTTATAGATGGCTCCTCCCAGTAATAGCACCAGTATAGAGATAATAGCTATATTCAGATAAATATACGTGTCTTTAAGCAAATTAAGGCCAAACACGTTAATGCGGTCGGTATTGTAGGCAATGGTTTTGAGTTTCTCATCCCTTTCAGCTACACTAGACTTGAGTCTGGTTAACTCAGCCTGCTGCCCATCCATTTTGGCTTGTACAGCCTGTAACTGGCTATTGGTATTGCCTTGTATGGCCTGCAATTGTTTTCTGGCTTGTGTCAGCGTATCCTGCACATTTTTCCAGAACGTATTTAAACTGGTTTGTTTAATTACTTTATACTCCTGGTAAGAATTCGATTTATCTCTGAGACTAAAAAACTGTTTGGCCAGACTATTATTGCCACCAGTAGGAGCATATTCTACCTTAGGTTTTGGAGCAGTTTTTTGCTGTGAAAGAGAATCAGTTACATTCTGAGCAAGAATCGCCTGCTGAGAACAAGTAAGAATTACTAAGGTTAAAACGAGCCATTTCATAAAAAATAAGGTTTTCATTCAGGGAAACTGAATGATTCAAATAAGGTTAAACGTTAGATATTGAATATTTGTGCTAAAAATAAGTACTTCAGTATAAATGGTTTCTACTAAGATAATTTGTTATTTTAACTCAAAACTTTAATTTTTATTGTATTTATAAATGAAGAAATTTCATTCATTATTGCAAGGAAATAGCTAAAATTAATACACGATAGACTTAAAATTAATCGTAAAATCTATAAACGGCATTTTTTCAACCGATGCAATGTATCTCAGTTAACTGTGGATCATACGATTGATTACTCTCTTCCCGCAAAAGAAGGTTGTAATTTCTCCAGAATACTTTGATTATAAGCAGCCGCTTCTGGGGAGCCTTCTGCCGGAGCCCAAGGTGCGAAATGTTTATCACTTGCCGGAATATAGGGGCCATCTTTCAACTCATATAATACCGAACCAGGTTCCAGGCAAATCAATGTATGATATACCCGGGGAGAAATTTCCAGTCCAAACACTCCATGGCTACGGCTTAATAATGTATAGTCTGTAATTGTACCTTCATTATCAAATTCTACAATCAAAAACGAACCCCTGAGAATAATAAAAGCTTCCCGTTTATCAGGATTTTCGTGTTTGTGCGGACATACATACGTGCCAGGTTCCATGGCATTCAGCATCCGGTTGAGCAGATCGTCAGCAGTCTGGTGAAAATTATGATTCATGCGTTTACGTGCTGAATCTTTGGCTTTAACAGATACCTGGTCGAGTAAAGATGTGTCTATCCGGATCATACAATTATCTTTAATTTTTAGGAGGTAAAAGATTCTTTGCCACATGCGCTCAGCAGTCTATCCACACATTATTTCATATCAGCAACTACTAAAACAGATGCAAATATACGTTTTACTTTTGAAGGCTTAAAAATAAAAGTCCGCCGGCAGAAACCACCGGAGGACTTCGTTAAAACAAACCACCTAAAACCTAAACTTATATGACTATGATCTTGTACCTATTTGATATTGCAAACGAATGGTCTTTTCTCCTTTCCTTCCTGCTGTTTCTCTGTCGTTTACATTACAAAACTAATTTAATCTTTTAGAATAGAAATTCACTTTTCTGCGCTTACCATACATGTATTAGTTAATCGGAAAAATTGCAAATAATTCATGTATTTCACCTCTGTTATGACCCCGATTATTACTCTTAATTGAATACAGGGGATTTGCCGGAATGCTTATTCTATCTCAAAAAAGGCCTGTTTTTCATTTTATGCTAATTTTTGTACTTATTATACAAAGGTAACCCTGGTTACCTTTTTCTTTTGTAAATTTTTATAAGGAATTCTACTTGGTTTTTAATGAGGTGAGAAAGTGTTACTTTTTTGATAATTACATCAGTGATTAGTAAGGAAAGGTAGAAATATTAACTTTTACTTCTTTTCCACATCAAAAATCCTGAATTCAATTAACGCCTCTTTAGACTATTTTTTCTCGATACTATTTTCTTTTTTTGAAAAAGAAAACATCAAATGGCTTTGCTGAAAACCTGCTCTTTATGATAATTCATCTCCTGATGTCTGCGGTCGAAAACCATACATATATTCCGCACAAACGCTTTACCCAACTCAGTAACCTGCAAACTTTTTGCAGATACTATTATTAAGCCCTCCTGCTCCATCTGTAATAGTTGATAGTGTGATTCAAAAGGTAATACTTCTTTTAACTGAGGTGTCCATAAAACCTCACCCCTACAAATAATACTCAGAATACATTCTTTAATAAGCAGGTCTTCTTCTGAAAGAAAATGTCCTTTGTGTATTGCCAGATGCCCATCCGAAATGCTATTTTTAAAATCTTCCACTTTCTTGTGATTTTGCAAATAGGCATATTTCGCATCGCTGATAGAAGAAGTACCAAGTCCCAGAAGTAAATCTGTCTGGCAGGTAGTATAGCCCATAAAATTGCGATGCAAAGACTTGTTCAACATAGCCAGATGTAGAGCGTCACCAGGAAGTGCAAAATGGTCCATTCCAATATCGGCATAACCCAAAGCCTTGAATTTTTCCAGGCCCAGCTCATATAAAGCCCGTTTTTTTACATCATCTGGAAGATCTTTTTCTGTATAGCTCCGTTGTCCGGGTTTAATCCATGGTACATGTGCATAGGAATAAAAAGCAATCCGGTCGGGCATTAATAAGGCCACTTTATTGATGGTATCTTCAATACTTGCCAATGTCTGAAAAGGAAGGCCGTAGATAAGATCGAAATTTACGGAAGCATATCCGATTTTTCTGGCAGCCTCTGTCACACGCTGCACATTTTCGAAAGGCTGAATGCGGTTAATAGTTCTCTGTACTTTCTTATCAAAATCCTGTATGCCAAAACTCACCCTTCGGAAGCCCAGGTCGTATAATACCTGCAAATGAGAGGTAGTCGTATTATTGGGATGCCCTTCAAAACTAAATTCATGTTCGGGATGAATACTGGCATTTCTGAAAATCCCCTCTATCAATAGACTGAGATTTTCAGGACTGAAGAAAGTAGGAGTACCACCTCCCAGATGCAATTCCCGTATGATAGGTATTTCACCAAAACTTTGCAGATAGATGGCCCATTCTTTAAGTACAGCCTCCAAATACCCTAGTTCAACACCGTGATTTCTGGTAATGCGTGTATTACAGCCGCAATAGGTACATAAGCTTTCGCAGAAAGGCAGGTGAATGTACAAACTGATTCCCTTTTCTGCATTGGTTTCCTGGAAGGTACGCTCCACTACCTGCATCCATTGAAATTGTTCTGGTGTTTGTGGCTCCCAGCAGGGTACCGTAGGATAACTGGTATATCTAGGCGCTGGTACATTGTATTGTAGAATCAGTTCTTCTTTGGTGAGTTTCATACTGGGTTTACTATTACTTAAACCAAATGAAAAGTATATCTATGTTTCCCTCATGGGATGAATAGACATCATTTGATTACCGTAAATATAGACTTCGATTTTCTGCCGGAGGATGACAAAAACAAGCTCACCTGATGATTTTTATCAGTTAAAGGTAGTATCCGGAAAATTAGCGCTTAACCGGTAATGGCTTTCTGGTAAATAGTAAAATTCTCATCATCGAAGCAGACAAAAAGAATAGTATCAAAACTACCGGGGTGATCTTTAAGATATTGATTTACAGTGGCAATGGCAACATCAGCCGCTAATTCTTTCGGATAGCCATAAATACCTGTACTGATATTTGGAAAGGCAATGGTGCGGCAATCATTTTCCAGAGCCAGTTGCAGACTGTTCCGGTAGGCATTGGCCAATAACTGAGGTTCGTTGCGGTTGCCTCCCTGCCACACTGGCCCCACCGTATGAATCACAAATCTGGCTGGTAGTTTCCCTGCTGTAGTAATTACGGCTTCTCCGGTTGCACACCCGCCCTGCCTGGCCCGTATTTGCATACATTCTTCCAAAATCTGCCTCCCTCCTGCCCGGTGAATGGCACCGTCTACCCCTCCTCCTCCCAAGAGAGATGAATTAGCAGCATTTACAATGGCATCTGTTTCTACCTTGGTTATGTCTCCCTGAATGAGTTGTATTACTTGTTGCTGCATTTTCTCAGTATTAGGCATTGAATTAAAATTTAAGCGTCAAAGATAAGAATTCTTTACAGGCTTGTTAAGAGAAAAGACAGCCAAAGCAGCTGTCTTTTCTCTATTTTTATTACCGAATGACCGGTTATCAGGCTGTCATATCTACCTTTTTATAATCAGAGGCAATTCCTTGTTGTTCGCTCAGCACGTGCAGAATACGTAGCACATCCCGGTTGGAATCAATATTATAATGAGCCGCTGTCTGGTTATGGCCTACTTTAATGGTAAAAGCATTGGTATATGAACCTACGGCTTTAAAGGTATCTTCATCTGTATAATCGTCGCCAATCGCCAGAATAAAGCCTTCCGGATTGCGCTGTGCCCATCCTTCGGCAGCATGTCCTTTATTGATACCAGCATTTTTAACTTCTATTACTTTATTTCCCTCCAGAATCTGAAGACGCATACGGGAAGTATACTGGGATAAGGTTTCGAGTAACTCATGCACCCGTATTTCGGCCAGACCCTGATCTGCCTTGCGGTAATGCCATACGAGGGAATAATCTTTCACTTCAATGAACGTACCTGGTGTACGATCGACAAATGTTTCCATTACGCCTTTTAGCTCCTGCTTCCATTCCTGATCGATCATATCTGCCCTCGTCCATTCGCCACTAGGCTCTTTAGACCATACGCCATGCTCAGCAATAATGCCAATATTGAGTTTTCCCAGCCAGCGCTCAAGCGAATTTTTATCACGGCCGCTGATCACTACCACTGAATTCTCTGGATGGTCGCTGAGTTTTTTGAGCAAGTTATAAAGGTATTCATCCGGAGAAACTTTTTGAGGATCATCCTGGAAATCAACTAGTGTACCATCATAATCAAGCAAGAAAAGGCGTTTATCAGATTCGTTATACGATTTTGTCAAGCGGGCCAGAATTTCATCGTTAAACTGCTTTTGCTTTATTTTTTCAGTTGCCAGCCTTACTTCCCGGAGCCTGTCCATAAATACCTGCGACCAGCGTTTCACATTATAACGTTTCAGGGTTTGCTGCATGGCTGCATTGCGCTTGATCTGTTCCTGTTGCGGCATAGTAAGTGCCGTATGAATAGCCCGTACAATGTCGTGCCAGTCGCTGGGATTTACATGAATAGCCTCAGTCAATTCTTTGGCAGCACCAGCCATTTCGCTTAGAATCAATACGCCGGTCTGGTCGGTTTTAGAAGCAATGTATTCCTTGGCAATCAGGTTCATCCCATCCCGAAGCGGCGTAATCAGTGCCACATCCGACATGTAGTAAATAGCGGCTAAGGTATGGAAAGGTAAAGCCCGGTAGAAATAGTGAATAGGTGACCAGCGCAGGGTATTATATTTTCCGTTAATCCGTCCTACAGCTTCGTCGATCTGCTCTTTCAGGTTCTGATACTGATCTACCCCCGCACGGGAAGGCACCAGAATCACCAGCAATGTAACTTGTCCCTGGTATTCGGGATATTTGCCCAGAAAACGTTCAAAAGCAATAATACGCTCCAGAATACCTTTTGAGTAATCCAGGCGGTCTACCGATAATATTATTTTATCTTTCCCCAATTGCTGCCGTAGCTCAATAATCTCTTTAATGGTTTCTTTCTCATATACGGCATTGGCAAATTTATCATAATCAATACCCATCGGGAAAGAATCTACTTCTACTACCCGGTTTGCCATATTAATTCTGCCTAAATGGTGGTTCAGGTCCAGAATACGGGTGGCTGCACTCAGGAAATGGCGCATATAATCGAAGGTATGAAAACCTACCAGGTCAGAACCCAGAATGCCTTGTAACACTTCTTTCCGCCAGGGAAGTGTCCGGAATATCTCGTAGGAAGGAAAAGGAATATGCAGGAAGAAACCAATGGTTGCATCCGGAAAGATTTCACGCAGCATACCTGGCAACAACATCAACTGGTAATCGTGTACCCAGAACACATCATCTGGCTGGGCGATCTTTTTAATTTCATCACAGAAAAGCTGGTTTACTTTCCGGTAATATTCCCAATACGACTTTTTGTAGGTGGTATACTGGGTAAAATAGTGAAAAAGCGGCCAGATGGTTTTATTGCTGAATCCTTCATAGAAGTTATCATACTCATGATCGGTCAGAAATACGGGCTGCATATTGTCCGCATTGAGTTTCTGCTTAAGTTCAGCCTGATCTTTAGGTGCTTCTATGGTACTGCCGGGCCAGCCTACCCAGTAATTTTCTTTAACAGTATCAGTAGAGCTTAAGCCGGTAGCTAAGCCGCCTACACTCGTGGTATACACAAAATTATCATCTACAAGTTTTACCGATATAGGCAATCTGTTAGATATGGTTATCAGGCGGGGCATAGGTGTGTCGTTTGGTGAAGATTCAAAAATTTATAGTACAATATACATTCTTTTAAAGAAAACAAAGAAAAAACATATAAAATAGTTGTTTTTTTATAGTCTGCCTATTTCATTTTCAACAATCAATAGTCGTTGGCCAGGGGTGATGGGAAGATAATAAATCAACTCATTTACACTGACCTATATCTTGGAACTAATCCTTATCGGCCATAGTCTGTTTATCCTCTGGCTTGCTGTATAGAAAGGTCTGAAATGGACTCAGCAGTCTTATTTTCAGCTACCGGATTCAGTTCCATTCTGGTATGTGGCAGACTATTGGGATAGTTTTTTTTTAGAAATTGAATCATCTTTTCACGTATCAGACAGCGTAAATCAAAAGAGTTTCCCGAATTGCTTGCGCTGGCTATCATCCGGATCTCTATCGTTTTCTCGGTAGCATTGGTTACCTGTAAGGCAGCGGTACGTTTATCCCACAATGGCGTTTCATTCAAAATCCGGTTGAATTCCTCCCTTAGCTTCTCTACCGGCGTTGAGTAATCTGTAAATAGAAACACCGTTCCAATCAGTTCAGTGGACGTTCTTGTCCAGTTTTGAAAGGGTTTTTCCAGAAAATAGTTGATAGGCACAATCAGGCGGCGTTCATCCCACAGTTTCAGTACTACATAGGTAAGCATAATTTCTTCTACCCGGCCCCATTCTCCCTCTATTACCACTACATCATCAATACGGATGGGCTGTGCAATAGCAATCTGGATACCAGCCAGGATAGTACCCAGACTTTTCTGGGCAGCAAAACCCACAATAATACCTACAATACCAGCCGAAGCCAGCAGACTTACGCCCACTTCCCGGATCTTTTCAAAGGTCATCAGCGCGATAGCAATGGCAAAAATCACGATCAGGAAAACTGCGAGGCGTTCGATAATGCGGAATTGCGTAAACATTTTCCTGGCATGAAGGTTATTTTCTGCCTTTACATCATAATTCTTCACCAGTATTTCCCGGATCATTCCTATGATCCGGATACACAAATTAGCTACGGCTGCAATCAGCAATACGGTAAGAATATGCCCGATCACATGATCCAACTCTATACCTAAAGCGGGCGAAATAATTACGATCGCCAACAGAATTAATATATACCTGGTCGGCTGATACAGATATTCATTCAACAGGTGACCAAAGTACATCTCTGAGCGGCGGCTCCAGTTCTCAAGGAACTTAAATAAGACTTTATGGGCAATCAGGGCAACAATGATGGCAATAATCAGCAAGGCAATTGTACCCACCTGACCCCATTGTGCACGAAAATTAGCAGCAATTTCTTCCAGATTCATATTATATTACTATTATGCAGGCTTCTTATCTGTACGGGATTCTGCTGGCATGGTTTTCAGGCTCCGGCACTTATCGCTGCAATATTTTACGGCCTCCCAGCAGTTTTTCCATTTTTTCCGCCAGGTAAACGGACGGTTACAAACTTCACAAATTTTTTCCGGTAGGTAAGCTTTTTTGTGCATTTTATGTATTCACTGGGCAATTTTATAACTTTTTATTAAACAAAGCATAGTTGCCATTGTTTGAAATATATAATCGTGTTAACAAATCAGATCCTCTATGTCAGACAAGCAAATACATCGACTTACTTCATCCGATATGGACCGTATTATTGAAATGGCCTGGGAAGACCGAACGCCTTTTGAGGCAATTGAATTTCAGTTTGGTTTAAGTGAACAGGAAGTAATTGTGCTGATGCGCAAGCATTTAAAGCCGTCATCCTGGAGAATGTGGCGAAGCCGGGTACAAGGCAGGGTAACCAAGCATCTGGGCAAACGGTTAGAAGAAGTAGATAGATTTAAATGCAGCCGACAAAAAAGTGTTTCCTTAAATAGAATCAGCAAACGTCATTAAAACTTATTGGTTATTAGTGCACTAGTTATCAGTTATATAGACCAAACCATATAAATAATGTAAATAAAAAGCCTCTATCTAAGCTTTGAACTTAGGCAGAGGCTTTTTCATAAGTAGTAAAAATATTTGCCGTTTATAGCATCAGCAAAAATCCCAGACCGGCATAGTTGCCTTTCTGAAAGCTTACTCCATCTGTAAACCCATTTTTGCCATGTCCATCCTGCCATACATAATGAAGGCTTAGTTTTAAATTGTTTTTATTCAGGTACCAGTTGATACCTGCATTGTATTCTTTATCTTCTCCTTTAAACTGTCCGCCGGTATCGCCATAAAAAACTGAAGTCATCAGCACAGGCTCCAGAAATATTTTTCGCTTCACAATCAAGTTGTAACCCAGCCGGATATGCCCGGTTTGTGCCTGAAACTTGGTACCCTCCAGATTCCGGTCCAGCCAGAACCACTCTCCGTCAATATTGAGATTATTATAATTGAGCAACACATCTATACCAGTGATATGGTTATATTTAAAAACATCTGTTCTGGCCTGTGAGGTACCATTCAGGGCAACCGTGATACCTTTACGTTTGTTAAAAAAATTAACATTATAGTTGATGCTATATTTGTCCATTTCCGGATCGCCAAAAGTAAGGGCAAGTCTGCCAGCCAGTAAAGGGCTCCAGTATTTTCCGGCCGTTTCGGTAGAAGGTCCGGTAGTATTATTATTAAATATCCCCACATTATAGTTTACCCCAAATTTACCTTCGGTTTTTTGTCCGCCCAGGTTGAGGCCCAAAGCCCGGCCAAAACTCTTGCCAACCATATGCTGCCTGATATAGGACTGTGCCAGCGATTTGTCGAAGGAATTGGCAATCAGATCACCTGTAATACTTTCCCGGCTGATCTGCGGACGGAAATAGCCAAAGGTGAGAATAGCTTTATCACTTTTTTTAGAAATTTTCCAGCCCATATAGGCATCGATCACTCCTACTTGTCCATCATTTACACCAGCTCTGGTGGCACTAAACCTATCCCGGCCCAGGTTATCGTAATGCAACATCAGAAAATAACTGAAGTTTTTATAAGGGTTTCCTTTAAATCCTAATCTGGCTCTGCGTGCGGAAAAATTCAGGCGGTTGCTTACTGGCTCCAGAGGTCCATTTGCCACTAAACGTTCTTTTTCGTTCATGGTATAAATGCTCCACAGTTGGATAGATGCCATCGGCTGAACATACTTAAATAAACTATCAGGCTTGACCCACCAAGTTTCCTGGGCAAAACTGATGGCTGGTAATAGTATACAGATAAATGTTTGTAAAAACTTTCTCATTAGTGTTAATATAAAAATGTAATTCTGTAAAAAATCAGGTTGCAGCAGATCAATGAGCGATATACTTTTTGTTTTCTTTTGAATAGGTATCTGCATTGGTTTTAAAAATGGATACCGACTCTATCAGGCTATGTGCCTGACCGGTGAGTTCTTCTGCACTGGAAGCTAATTCTTCAGCGAGTGCCGCATTTTCCTGTACTACTTTTGTTAGTTTGTCTACGGCGGTATCGATCTGATCAACGGCGGAGTTCTGTTCTGTACTGGAAAGTGCGATCTGCTGTACTAAACTGGCGGTTGCCTGGATCTGCGGAATCAGATCGGCTAGTTTCTTACCCGATGCTTCGGCTACAGCCACACTGGTTACCGAGATCGCATCTATTTCTTTGGCTGCTTTTTGGGTATGTTCGGCAAGTTTTTTTACTTCATTGGCTACTACCGCAAAGCCTTTTCCTGCATCACCGGCATGTGCGGCTTCAATGGCCGCATTTATAGCCAGAAAATTGGTTTTACCGGCTATTTCTTTAATAATAGATATTTTTTGTAAAATCGCTTGCATGGCATCAATGGTTTGTTCCACCGATTCATTGGCCACTTTAATATTTTCCACCGCTTTATTGGCTAAACTTTCCGTTTCACGGGCGTTGGTGGTATTATGATTAATACTGTTGGCTATTTGCTTAATAGAATAAGATATTTCTTCACTGGCAGCTGCCTGCTCATTTACTCCATTTGAGATCTGCTGGGCTGATACACTGATTTGAGTACTACTGGAAAGAAAATTATCAGCACTTGACTTAATCCCATTTACAATGGTGGCCATACGCTCAACCATGGTTTTTAGAGCAGCTAATACGAGGCTGGTTTCATCTTTGCCCTGCACAGCAATTTCCCTGGTAAGATCACCAGATGAGATTTTCTGGGTAATATCCACAGATTCTGATAAAGGAACGGAAATACTTCTGGTGAGTACAAATCCGCTTACAATGAAAATAAATACTATGGCAATAAAAATGCTGATCGAGTTAAGCTTGATTTTTTCACCAATCACCATACTGTTTTCATAAGAATTCTGCGATTCTTTCAAGTGTATCTCGGTGAATGTATTCATGGCTGCCCGCATAGGTTTGAAGGTATCTTTATATTCTCCAAAATACAGCAGAGATGCCTTTTCAAAATCCTTCTGCTGCAGATACCGTGTAATTTTGTCGGTAAGGGAAGCCAGCTTGGTATAATTGTCCCAGAAAGTGGCATTTGTAGCGGTAAATTCTTCTTTGGCTTCCAGATCGAAGGTTTCAGAAAACTGTGTATACCGTTCTTTTACCTGCTGCTTATTCTCCTCGATTTCGCCAAGCAGTTGATTGAATAATTCTCCATTCTCATATATATCTTTTTGCAAACACTGGCTGATGGCAATACTGGATTGATAGGCATCCCGGTCAGCTTCAATCAGGTAATCGATACTTAGTAAAGATGCATTCATCTTTACCACAGATGCTTCTGATGAACGCAGGCTATCTAAGTTATATACCAGGTTCACCACACTCAGCAAGATAATCAAGCCAAAAACAAAATAGAGCCGTTTCCAGATCTGGAATTTATAGATGAAATTCATAGCTAATTAAGAATAGAAATATGTTTATTGGTTAAAAAATAAAAACCTGACCGGGTTAAAAAAATAATTATTGAGGATTATGCTCTCTGATTCCAATATAGCATCCACCCAATCATTGCATCGCAAAAGAACGATTGTTTAAAAAACTATTTATGTTAAAAAATGCCCTACATCATCTGTGTAAGGTTTTCTTCAGGAAAAGCAACACCCTATGCATAGGATTTGTCTTCTATCTGTAAATATCCCTTCTATACAAGGCATTCTAAATAAATTGATAAAATTATTTAGCAATAGCACATATCTTTTCCAGGAATAATCTCACCATAGTTTTAATAGAGTGTCAAAAATGCAGAGGTGCTATTTTTTACAATGGTAAGGTACATCTGCTGGGCTGGAAAGGGTAAGTCGCTGCCCTGCAATACTATAATACCTAAAATTAACTTTTTGCAAAAATGACCGGGATTCCAACGGAATGATTTCTTATGCGTATATCCTTCAGGCTTTTTATATGGCTGCGCAGCATTCATGGAAAAAATACTTGTTTCCGTCAGGAAAATCATTCCGGTTTTTATAGATGCTTTTGCCAGATTTAAAAGAAATGATCCTTTGCGTTTATCTTCATCTGTCGCATTTTTCACCATTTTTGCCCTCCCTCCTATTCTCATTCTGTTGATCCATCTATTGGGCTTTGTGTTTAGTGAAGAAATTGTGAGTGGCGAATTCTTCGAAGAATTAAGTGAAGCTTTTGGAAAAGCGACTGCCAGGCAATTACAGGTAATTTTCCACAACATTGAGGTAAAAAGTGGTTCCTATTTGTTTACTGCCATGGGTGTACTTTTCCTTTGTTTTGTATCGACTACGCTTTTTATGATTGTGCAGCAGTCTATTAATGAATTGTGGGACATTCAACTAAAACATACCAGCAGAAGAAGCCGTCTTTCCCGTATGATCAAAAACCGGCTCATGGCACTGCTGATTATTATTTGTACAGGTTTACTTGTTTTATCTTCCCTTATCTGGGATACAAGCCTGGTATTGATGGGTAAATATCTGGTAAAGCTCATTCCTGAATATTATGTATCCTTAGTACATGGGGGAAATCACTTGATTACTGCGCTGATCGCTATGATCTGGTTTGCCATCATCTTTAAATACCTGCCAGATGCCGATACTCCCTGGAGAGTAATATGGCTGAGTGCCGGGTTAACAGCACTGCTGTTTGAAATAGGTAAAATGATTCTGGGAAAACTGCTGGTAAATAGTGGGGTGACCTCAGTGTATGGAGCAGCCGGTTCTATAGTGATCATGCTTTTATTTATTTTTTATTCCTCCATGATCTTATTTTATGGAGCTTCTTTCGCTAAATCGTATTCTATATTTTCAGGCAAGCCTATTATTCCAAAAGAGTACGCCACTGAATATGAAATCAACGAAGTCAGCCGGGAAGACATCCGATAATCAAAGATTGTATCCTACCTACTTTGTTTGTAAACTGGCTACTCATTTTATTTAGTTTGCCTGACCTTTGTTGGGCTGATTCCGGTTTTTCGCTTGAATGCCCGGCTGAAATTTTGCAGACTGGTAAATCCGAGTAAAAAGGCTACTTCCTGAATTTGCATGCCAGGACGGGAAAGCAGTTGTGAGGCCATTTCGATCTGGTATTGTTCCAGCAATTGCTGATAGGTTTGATTTTCATCTTTCAACTTCCGTTGTAAAGTGCGGGCACTCATATTCAACATAGCCGCTACTTCCTCCAGTTTAGGATTATAATAGGCTTGTTTGCTATGAAGAATCCGAAGCACCTTACTGGCATATCCTGATTTTCCTTCCAGTTGCCGAAGCTTCTCCCTGCATACTTGCAGCATATTTTCATACATAAGTGGATTGGCCGAAATTAAAGGAAGCTGAGCGGTAGCTTTGTCAAATATAAGCGCATTCTCCGGCTGATTGAATTGTACGGCGCCGAAAAACTCTTGATAAGCTGGCTGGTATTGATTTTCAACCGGATGGGAAAAAGTAGTACGCATAGGTTTAATAAACTTTCCGCTTAAATATCCTGATAAAGAGAGCGTCAAGCTCATGGCATGTTCGGTAGCTAATGCAGCCGTTAACGGACTAGATTCAACCCAGCTGGCAGCCGGCTGGTACAATACGCTTACTTCTCCCTCGGCATTTTCCTGGATTGCATAGCTGAACATATCGCCCATTAAGGGAAAAAACTCTGTAAAACTCTTCCAAGCTAACTTTAAATTCGGACTGCTGGAGGTAAGGGGAGCAATCCATCCAAGCACAGAGAAGGTAATATTCTTACCAAAGCTCAAACTAATCAGCCGGTATCCGGTAAGTGCCAGCGCACTCTCCCATAATTTAATGCCCGTTTCCCAGGGCTGCATACCATCTGGCAGCAGAATGGAATCAACAGAAATTCCTGCATGACGATATACTTCTTCCTCCCTTATGCTAAAATAGGTGCAATTCCGGGCGATGGTCCGGAGAATTTCATTGTGTACCTGCATGTCGTAAAATGGCTATCTCTGTGTCGCAATAAGAAAAGCGTGTTGTTTCCATGTAGGCTTATTTTGTGCATATAAATATAACACTTATGACTACTAAAAAAATATTGCACGTTTTGTCCCTATGCCTGATTGGCCTGTGTGCCAGCGGCATTCTGATGGTAAGCATCATGGCCTTTATCAATCCTCAGTCTGTAATGGCTCTGGTAGGCGTTTCGTTACCCAATACAGATGCTTACAGTTCGATACGGGGCGTATATGGTGGTGCTGGTCTTACCATTTGTATCATTCTGGTATATCTGGCCATAAAAAACTCAAAACAAGGTTTACTGTGTATGGCCTTGCTGTGCAGTTTATATGCCATTTCGAGGCTCATTACGATTTTTGCAGAAGGAAATCTGGGTGAATTTGGGCAGCAATGGCTCCTTATTGAAAGTAGTATGGCTGTACTGGCTTTGCTGGTGTATGGCTTGAGAGCTAACTATGAAAAATACGCCCATCGCACATCACAAATAATAGCCACTTCTTAACGGAAGTGGCTATCGGTAAAACCAGATTCATATTTTCCAGGTATAAGCAAGCTATCCGCTTTCTTCGAATTATGCTTCCATAATTTTTCCAAGCGCATTATCATACAATTCCTTTGCACCAGCAGAAGTGAGCAATGGTTTTTCTTCCAGGCGGAAATCTGCTGCATGTACCTTACCCAGCAAGCTGAATTTAACCTGTGTGGCCTGCATCGCTTTAACAAAAGCATCATTCCCTTCTGGTGTTACAGAAACCACTACCCGGCTTTGGCTTTCACCAAATAGAAAAGCATCCAGGCGTATATTCTTATCAGGGTTGATATTAAATCCTAATCCACGGGGCATCGCCGATTCTGCCAATGCTGCAAACAAACCACCATCTGATACATCATGCGCCGATTCGATCATCCGTTTAGTAACTAAATCTTTAATTACTGCCTGAACAGCAAATTCGTCTTCCAGGTCAAAATGTGGTGCTGGCGATTCTTTTACGCCCAGGTAAGAATACAAATATTGCGAACTTGCCAGGTCATTTCTCGACGCTCCGACCAGATAGATCAGATCTCCAGCCTTTTTAAAATCGAGTGTCATCTGGTTAGCAGGGTTTTCCATCAAACCCAGCATTCCAATAGTTGGCGTTGGAAATACAGGCCCTTCGTCAGATGACTGATTATAAAAGCTCACGTTTCCTCCGGTTACAGGCGTTGAAAACTTCTCACAGGCTTTTTTCATTCCTTTGATAGCACCTACAAACTGCCAGTATACTTCAGGCACATACGGATTTCCAAAATTAAGGCAATTGGTAATGGCAACAGGCTCTCCGCCACTGCATACAATATTCCTGGCTGCTTCGGCTACAGCAATGGCACAGCCCTGTTCCGGATCGGCCTGTACATACCGGGAATTACAATCGACAGTAATTACAATGGATTTATCAGAACCAAGCACCCGCACAATGGCAGCATCAGAAGGCGCATTGGTACTCCGGTTAGCGATGCCTACCATAGAATCATATTGCTCGTATACCCACTTTTTGGAAGCTATATTGGTATGAGATAAGATGTGTTTCGCTGCTTCACTGATGGCTTCTGTATTTTCAAAATCTTTAACCGACTGTATATCGAATTGCTGGTATTTTTTGTAGTAGGCAGGTTCTCTGTATTCCCGGTGATATACCGGGGCGCCTCCACCAAGTACTAAATCATCAGCTGGAACATCAGCGGCAAGTTCGCCATGCATGTAAAAATGGAGACGTTTGGTATCGGTTACGGTTCCGATCTGAGCGCAGTTCAAATCCCACTTATCAAATATAGCCTGCGTTTCTGCTTCCTTGCCCTTTTTCACTACGATCAGCATCCGCTCCTGCGATTCAGATAATAATATCTCAAACGGCACCATGTTCGCCTGCCTGGTAGGAACTTTATCTAAATGTATTTCCATGCCATGTTCGCCTTTGGCACTCATTTCTGAAGTTGAACAGATAATCCCGGCAGCACCCATATCCTGGATACCAATTACATTACCGCTGGCAATCACTTCCAGGGTAGCTTCCAGCAAGAGTTTTTCCTGGAAAGGATCGCCTACCTGTACAGCAGGCAATTTTTCAGCGGAGTGTTCGCCAATATCTTCGGAAGCGAAAGTAGCGCCATGTATCCCATCTTTTCCGGTAGCCGATCCCACAATAAACACTGGATTACCTACCCCATAAGAAATAGCTTTGGCCACCTGATCTGTTTTGACAATGCCGGCAGAGAAGGCATTTACAAGTGGATTCACATTAAAGGAATCATCAAAAAACACTTCGCCTCCTACCGTAGGAATTCCAAATGCATTGCCATAATTGCCGATTCCTCTGACTACTCCTTTTAACAAACGCCGGGTTTTGTCAAGTTTTAAATTGCCAAAACGCAGTGAATTCAGCTGGGCAATCGGACGGGCACCCATCGTAAAAATATCCCGGTTAATTCCGCCAACGCCCGTAGCTGCTCCCTGATAAGGTTCGATGGCAGAAGGGTGGTTGTGTGATTCTATTTTAAAGCTGCAAGCCAGTCCATCGCCGATATCCACCAGTCCTGCATTTTCTTCCCCGGCTTTTGCCAGCATTCTGGGAGAATCCTTAGGCAATGTTTTCAGCCAGACAATAGAATTTTTATAGGAACAATGTTCTGACCACATGACGGAGAAGATGCTCAGTTCAGTGAAATTAGGAGTACGCCCCAGTATCTGATTGATTTTCTCAAATTCCTCAGTTAATAAGCCTAATTTCCGGGCTGTTTCTACGGTTGGGAGGTGTGCTTCGGTGGATGGATGCATGAATGTATACGGGATGATGATTGGTAGACAGCCGCAAAAATAGAGAAAAAGCAACAAAAACTCTGATAAATTCCGGGTAACCCTTAATTTTTGGCAATTATGTTACACCTGTTATCAATCCCCGGAAAGTGACGATTTTTATCCCTCCCTTTAATTTAATTTTAATGTGTAAGTAAATTAATCCCAGTATGAACGTAAGTATACGCAGCAAAAGGGTATCTATCCTTTTCGTTGCATTAATAAGTAGCCTCTGTTCCTGTGTGCAGTTGCAGCGTAGCGAAGAGATTGTATCACAGCAGCAACTAGAAGAAGAAAGCAATTATATTAATGAAGTACACGTGTTTGTAACGCAGCCCACTGCGAGAGCCTATCAGGAAACCATGCGGTATGAGGCCATTGGCAGCAATATTTCCTCCTTTGAACATGTGTTAAAACGGGTTAAAAAGAGAGCCCGTAAAGATGGTTGCGAAGCCCTGGTACAAGTAAAATTCTACCGGCAAATGTTTGGGAATGGCAAATTAGGAAGTTCCTTCCCAAAAGTTGAAGCCATTGGTATCCGCTATACTGACGATTATTATGGCCAGAGCAGCATCAAAGAATAACCCGAAGTCCAAATAGTAAGTTTGTAGCTCCGATCTTCATTCATTAAAAACAAAATACCAGAGGCTACAGACTA
Organism: Rhodocytophaga rosea; assembly: GCF_010119975.1. Classification (GTDB taxonomy): domain Bacteria; phylum Bacteroidota; class Bacteroidia; order Cytophagales; family 172606-1; genus Rhodocytophaga; species Rhodocytophaga rosea. The sequence continues at coordinate 6,672,435 of NZ_CP048222.1, read as the reverse complement.
AGTTCTGTCAGATTCCTACCTTTGCTTTTTTGATTTGTCCATGCATGCAAGAAAGAAAGGGAGATTCTTAACAGACAATATTGAAGATTTTAAGCGTAGCACATTTTCCTGGGCACAACATTTCCAGCACATTCATTATTTTAATAATAACCAGTACTCCTTTCCTTTTGGCGCTTTTCCCAACATGCTGGCGATTGGCTCTGCCAGACAGTGCCACTTTTCGGGACAGCAGACGTTTGAAACATTACAGCAATTTCATCAGCAACACCAGGACTGGCTTGTAGGTTATTTTTCCTATGATTTAAAAAACGAAATTGAGGCATTAAGTAGCCTCCACCCCGATTATTTATCCTTCCCACTCGCTTATTTTTATATTCCCCAGCATATTATTCGCTTTGCAGAAGATCATATCTGGATAGAATCTCTGGAAGAACCTGCCGACATATACAAGCAAATCCTCTCCTACAGCGATACAAGTATTTCAACTCCGGTTATTGAAGTACCTATACAACAGCGCACCTCGAAAGAACTATATATTCAGCATGTAAATGAGCTAAAAAATCATATTCTGGAGGGAGATGTATATGAAATTAATTATTGTATGGAGTTTTTTGCGCAAGATGCAGCACTACAACCCTGGCAAACCTATCTGGCACTCAACCAGAAATCTCCCATGCCTTTTTCTGTTTTCCAGCGTATCGGTAACCAGTATATTTTGTGTGCGTCACCGGAACGTTTTCTAAAAAAACAAGGCAGCCGCTTACTCTCTCAACCCATCAAAGGAACAGCCGGACGTGGAAAAACGCCTGCAGAAGATGAGCATATCAAACTGCAGTTGCGGCATAATGAAAAAGAGATGGCCGAAAATATGATGATTGTAGACCTGGTACGCAATGACCTGGCCAGAAGTGCCCTGACGGGGAGTGTAACCGTAGAAGAAATGTTTGGCATTTACACCTTCCCTCAATTACATCAGATGATCTCTACTGTTTCGGCTACGCTTAAACCAGAAACCCCTTTTACAAAAGCCATCCGGAATGCCTTTCCTATGGGCAGTATGACTGGCGCTCCTAAGATAAAAGCTATGGAATTAATTGAGCAGTATGAGCAAGCCAGACGGGGATTATATTCTGGTGCTATCGGTTTTATTACGCCAGAAGGAGATTTCGACTTTAACGTTGTAATCCGTAGTATTCTCTATAACGCTCAAAATAAATATTTGTCTTTTCAGGTAGGTAGCGCTATTACCTACGATGCTGTGGCTGAACAGGAATATGATGAATGCCTGCTTAAAGCAAAGGCTATTCTGGAAGTACTACAATAAACCTGTACACAGTTATTTCGAGACGATTGCCTTCATTGGTAAATAGCTTCTGTTATCTTTTATTAAATCAACTATCCATTAGCAACCAGGTAAAATTATATTGCATCCAATGAAAGGCCTATAATGAAGAGAAGATAGAAATTTCACATTCTAAGCTCATTCACACCAGTTTAATTGCATATCATACATAGCAATAGAGGATCTCGCCATTCTGTACCAAATATTATTTGTTACTTGTATTTAGAATTAATTAAGCGCATCACGAATGAATCTGAGCACATTACAACGGATAAAAGAAAAATCCTTTATGGAAGATTATTTCTTTTCCTTTCGTTCCAGAACGGTATGGATGGATGTTGCATTTCTGAGCCTGATCATGCTTTTTTCCATCATCCTGTATATTGATAAAATTGGCTTTTACAGTGATGACTGGATTTATCTGGCCTATTATAAAACAGTGGCCAAACAATCGCTAAAAGGATTTTATGACGTACTCATCGTATCTCCCAATATAACCTCCCGTCCGGTACAAGCCTTCCTGCAAGCCTTATCATACTGGCTCTTTGGCATGGAACCCCTAGGGCATCACCTGATGAATTCAGGTATCATTTTAACAGGTGTACTTATATTCTATTTTATTTTACGGAAGCTTCAAATCGGTCGAACCGTAGCTTTAAGTATTGCAGCTATATTCATTTTGCTGCCTCATTATTCGACAGACCGCCTCTGGTTTTCGGCCTTTATGGTTAGCCTAAGCATGACCCTGTATTTTATAAGCCTATATGCAGATTTGCAGGTCTTACAAAGCAAAAGTATACGGATTTACTTCTGGAAGGCACTTAGCATTTTTGGCCTGGTATGCAGTTCTTTAAGTTATGAAGTATTTATGCCTCTCTTTTTTATCAATCCATTTCTAGTATGGTTAAGTGCATATCAGTTAAAAAATTCGGAAAAAGGCCAGGTGGCCTCAACCAAAAAATGGTCGCTGCTGTTTCTGCTCAATTTGCTGGCTATGTTTATGGTTGTTGTATATAAAGTGACTACTGCTTCCAGAATGGGAATTCACGGTGGTTTATTTGCACATATAAAATGGTTCGCTAAACTGATAGCTAAAGCAGTGATGGTAAGTTATGGAGAGTACGGCATAGCTTTACCAAGGGTAGTCGCAACTTCTGTGAGTAAATATCCAAGTACGCCCATCTTACTCATGAGTATGGTGGTGGGCTTATTGATTTTTGGCTATATATATCAGGCTATACGTAAGATTGAAAAGTATAAGGAGAGTACTTTGCCATTTCTTATTGTATTATGTGCAGGTTTCCTGGTATTCGGTGCCGGATACGGTATTTTCCTTTCTAACCAGAATGCATCCATCACGCCTACCGGAATTGGTAATCGTATTGTCCTGGCAGCATCGGTGGGAGTGGCCATCTCTTTTGTGGGCATGATCGGATGGTTGAGCACCTTTCTTTCTTCTGCAAAGCTGTTTAGAATTGTATACAGTATGCTTATTGCCTTGCTAGGTACAGGCTCATTTATTGCCTCCAACACGATTGCCTCTTTCTGGGTGGATTCTACCAGGAAGCAAGAACAAATCATAGCAGATATAAGTAAACAGTTTCCTACTTTGCCTGATGGAAGTACGCTAATCCTGGACGGAATTTGTCCTTATTCCGGACCAGCAGTGGTATATGAATCCAGCTGGGATTTGTGTGGATCACTAATGATTCTCTATAATAAATTCGATTTGAACGCCAATATTGTAACGCCCAACCTGAAAGTGCGGAAAGATGGCTTGAATGCGTATTTGTATGCAGGTGCTAATTTTACACACCATCCATACAATGATAAAATGTTTATCTACCATATCGGCCGGAAATCTATACACTATATTCCTGACTCCTTAGCTGCCCAGAAATACTTTCAGGAATTTAATCCGACTTTTAATAATGACTGCCCTACAGGTGCCGAAGGAATGGGTGTAGAAATATTTTAGAAAGAATTCCATTCAGTTATTCTAAAGTTTATTGGCAAGATTTTAAGGTAATTCAGTAATCTGTTCATTTAATGACCATGCACCCTTTTACTTTGCTACTGGATATAAAGCGAGATAGTACATATTTTAATCAATTATCAACAAAAATACCCGTAACTCATTCGTCCTACCGGTGATATAGTACAGCCGTATATTAACCGGATAATTCGCCTTTTGTAAAATTTTCCGGTCAATGCTTCTTTATATGCTTATTCCTATATTAACTTTGTGTCCTTGTTGAACCTAAGTTTACTCCAATGAAAATCACAACATCATCTGCATCTAAAGTATTCTCCACTCTAAATTCGATGATTGTATGTGTATTACCGTTCAACAACTCTCCTATCAGCTCCCCAGCGGACAAACGCTGTTTCATAATTTAACTTTTACGATTGCTGCCGGAAAAACCGGTCTTACTGGTGATAATGGCACCGGCAAATCTACGTTGCTGCAACTGATTTCCAGAAATCTGCAACCAACTATTGGAACCATTACTATCGAAGGAAATATAGCTGCCCTTCCACAGGATTTTTCCCTTTTTAGTGCGCATTCTGTTGCTCAGGTACTTGGTGTGGATAAACAATTAGAAGCGCTGCATCATATTCTTTCTGGCTTGGGTACAGAACAAGATTATTTCATATTGGACGATGCCTGGGATCTGGAAGAAAGAATCGAAAACCTGCTACAACAAGCAAACCTTTCCCACATTAGCCTGCAAAAAGCGTTTTACAGCCTGAGTGGTGGCGAAATGTCAAGATTATTATTTGCCAGCCTGCTATGGAAAGAACCCGATTTTATCCTGCTGGATGAGCCTACTAATCATTTAGACACTCCTTCGCGAGAGGCATTCTACCAGATGATCAGTACCTATAAAAGAGGTATGCTGGTGGTAAGCCACGACCGGCAATTGCTCCGGATTATGGATAAAACCCTGGAACTTTCCACACAAGGGCTCAAGCTCTATGGCGGTAATTATGATTTTTATCAGGCGCAAAAAGAAATAGAGCAGGCTGCTGCTGCACAGCAATATGCCAATGCCCGGGCTGACCTGAAGAAAAGCATATGCCAACAACGTCAAATGCTTGAAAAGCAGGAAAAAAGGAGCGCGCGAGGTGAAAAACAGAATATTCAGAAAGGGATGGACAAAATGGCATTGAACTATATGAGAGATGCCTCTGAGAAAACTATGTCATTCACAAAGTCTGTACAGGCAAGCCGGATGAAAGAACTGGAGACAAAAGTAACAGCAGCCAAAGAACGCTTACCTCAAACACATACCATTACCATTGATCTGGAAACACATCAGATACCTGCCGGTAAAAAATTAATTATTGCAAGCCAGCTGAACTATGAGTTTCCTGAACAACAGCAAACCTTATGGGCAGAAGCTTTAGATTTTGAATTATCAGGTGGGCAACGGCTTTGCCTGAGTGGGAATAATGGTTCTGGTAAGTCTACTCTCCTTCATTTAATTACAGGCCAGCTTCAGCCTACGCAGGGAAATATATATGTAGGAACCCAACGGATAGGCATTCTCGATCAGAAGCTAGCTTTGCTGGATAATGAACTTACGCTGCTGGAGAATGTGCGCCGGTTCGCGCCTGATGGTTTGCCTGAACATGAACTCCGCATCCGCCTGGGCAGATTTTTATTCTATCATGAAACCGTTTTTAAAAAAGCAGATGTATTGAGCGGGGGCGAAAAAATGCGTGCTGCCCTGGCATGCCTGCTGGTAACTGGTGCTTCCCCGGACTTACTGATTCTGGATGAACCTACCAATAACCTCGATATATCCAGTATTCATGAACTTGTGAGCGCTTTGACGCAATTTCATGGCTCTATTATAGTGGTTTCGCATGACCAGGATTTTCTGAAAGATATAGGCATTACACATGAATTACGGTTAGACCGGCATGAACCCTACCAATGGAAGATCTGGTAATTAACCTATCTTTCAAAACTTTAATTCAGGTCAATCAGGCCATTGCGAAAAGCATGTTTTACCAATCCCAGAGAATTACGTACGCCTAACTTTCTGATCAGGTTTTTCCGGTGGGTTTCTACGGTATTGGTGCTTATAAACAGTTTTTCAGCAATTTCACTGTTAGAGTATTCCTCGGCAATCAAGGTGAGTACTTCTTTCTCCCGATCGCTCAGAAAGCCAGATTCCATATGCATACGGGCAGTAGAGAGCTTATTAAAAAAAGAGCGGTATTGCCGGGTAAGTTCACTGGCAAAATAATCGTCAATATAATTTTCTCCTTTTGAGAGTGCGCTAATCGCCTCTCCTATCTGCTGTGAGGTACAAGTCCGCTGCAAATAACCCGAAATGCCTGCCTGAAATGCATCCATCAGCAAGCTGGTTTTTAGTGTGTCTGCCAGTAAAAGTATATGCAACCTTGGATGTTTACGTTTAATCTGTTTTGTAAGCTCCACATAGTCGGTTCCAGACAGATTGGCGTCGAGGACTACAATAGTAAAATCCTGTTTGGCCAGGTATTGAAGTAAATCGGTGACACAAAAAGTAACAGCTGAGATTTCGGCTTGGTCTGGTGAATGAATCCATAAAGGATACTTTCTAACAAAATCAGGATGAGAATGGGCGACAATTATTTTTATAGGTTTCATAGTGGTGTAAATTCTCTTTGGCTTTAATGGAGGAACACCATTCTGGTAAACTCCCGCTATTAAAAAATTTTAATGACAGCCAGACCTTTCCTGCTGAAAATAAGCCTTTTACCAGCACTGTAGTTACCAATACTGGTAAAAGAATCCTATTTAATAACTAACACCTATATGACACCTTTTAAACTATTTTTAAACCTAATACCTCTTTTTTAGCTGAATTGAAGGAAATGAGTTACGATGACAATCAATCTATGTTGCCATGCTAAGCAATACATAAATTAAAAAAGTACTAGAATCAGTACAAATTAAAATAAATAAAATACTATTATAGCACAGCTCATATTTATGAAGTAACCATACCTAACATAATCAATGATAAGATCAACAATAATGCATACACCAAATGATCTTTCACAGGCTGTATATATTTAATTTTCATAATAAATCTGATAGCTATACTGCACAAAGATGAGAAGCATATATTTAAAAAAAAATACCTAAAAATAGGTATTTTTTAGATGTAGATATCTTCATATATACCCACTTATTGAGCACTTATCCTTCCCTGGCAATCTCCTATGCTAAGTTTGATAACAAAACGATTCCGGTCATTTATTGTATTGTTTTTTATAATGCTCTATATTTGCAGGCTGTAAATGAAACCTGCTATAAAACCCGGATGGCATACCATTCGTAGGGTTTGTAGAATTGTCTGCTCATCAATTATTGTTTGCAACCTGAACTAGTAAGAAATGCAGAACATCTGGCAGGCATTTTTGTTATAGTAGCATTATATTAAATATATACAAAAAAGGAGGAATACATAATGGCAATCATGATAACCGACGAGTGCATCAACTGTGGCGCTTGCGAGCCCGAATGCCCTAATACTGCCATATATGAAGGCGGTATTGAATGGACATGGGGAGGAGGCACAAGTCTTACTGAAGTACAACTGGAAGATGGAACAGTAATCAGTGGCAAAGCTTCTCAGACACCTGTGTCTGACGAATTTTATTATATTGTCTCTGACAAATGTACGGAGTGTATGGGTTTTCATGAAGAACCTCAGTGCGCAGCGGTTTGTCCGGTAGATTGCTGTGTAGATGACCCAGATGTAAGAGAATCTGAAGATGAACTACTAGCTAAGAAAGCCTGGCTACATGGAGAATAAATTGCTAAAAAAGTAAATATTCACATTTTGATAATGCTTTCTTAACCTGCGACACCCATAGCTTCTCTATATTTGCAGACTTCGCTAATAACATGTCACTTTCATTAAGGCCCCTTTTATTCATTGGGGCTTTTTTCTTTGCAAAAAATCTAAAGGATATAAAAAATAAAAGCCCCTACTACCAGCAGAGGCCTTTATGATATACACTTTTTGCATTATGTAATCGCCTACATAATACTTTATATTATAGCAAATTCTATTCCATATGTTTATTTTACAATAAATATATTTATATAAATTAGGGCTAAATTGATAAGCAACTGTAATTCAACAAAATCTAAAAATTTCTCTTGGGATAAGCATGAAATTGCTCTTAGTTCATAAAATCAGTTACCAGGTATATTCAATAATTGATAGAAGTTATTAAAAGATTTATTTCAGTTTGGAAGGTTCATGAACGGCTACTGCAATCTTAGAATCAGCGGTACCATAATATAAAAACCACTTGTTTTTATGATATACCATTCCTTCCACAAAGCAAACGTTTCCTACCTGCCCATTAATTTCATAATCTTTATCCGGGTGCATAAAATGCCTATCAGATCGTTGTAACACCTTCTCCGGATTTTTTGGATCAAACAGCACTTGGCCAGCCGCATATGTGAAGGATGGCAAATCTGGATCGCCGCCAGTTTCTTTATTCCGGCTGTTATACAACAGAAGAATACCATCAGCAGTAAGTAAAGCCGGTGGACCAGGCTCTACCAGATCACTATCAAATTTTCCAGGTCTGGGTTCTAGGGCAAAGGCCAGTTCCCCATTTGATTTTTTAAGCGGTGTCCAGTGGATGAGGTCTTTGGAAGTAGCTACAAATAATTTAGTATCTCCCCAATACATATAATATAAGCCATTTAGTTTGGTAGCTATTATCCGGTTGCCTACCCTGCGGCACACAATAGAACCTGATTTTGACCATAAGTCTTTATAAGATTCTCCTGCCTGGGCAAATGCAAGTCCGTGCTTTGTCCAGCGAACCAGATCTGGGGAAGAAGCCACACAAAGCCGGGCCAATGTACCATCATAGGCAGTATAGGTCATATAATAAGTTCCCTTTTCATCTTCTATTACCCGGGGATCTTCACATCCTCCCTCCCATTCATAGACTTTCATGGCATCATTATCCGGATAAAATACAGGCTTAGGTTCTCTGGTAAAATGCACACCATCTTCGCTTACGGCCAATCCTATGCGGGAAGTACCTGCATGTTTCCCTACTTTATCTTCAGCCCTGTATAATAGGTATACTTTTCCATTCCGTACTATGGCGGCCGGGTTAAATACATCTTTTTCCTCCCAGGTGACGGTTTCTTTCCGCACCGGACAATCAAACGTAGTAGTAGCCAGTGGCTCTAAACAAGGATTATCTGCATCCTGCTTAATAAAGGGTTGTAATACCCATTTTTCATAACCAGACTTAGTTCCAGTAGTTGTTTTTTTGACCTGAGCATAACTAATCGTCAGGCTGGATAGCATCAAAAACAGAAGTAATCGCATACGATGAAACATAGAAAATGGATTATTAATTATATAAAACTAAATATAGAATAGTTATGCAGTAAGACCCCCATCTGCCATGAACACTGCTCCGGTGCAATATGCGGATAAATCAGAAGCTAAAAATAAACCCAGTGATGCTATTTCGTCCGGCTGGCCTACCCGGTTCAAAGGCGTTTCTTTTAGAAACCGTTGCAAGATCTGTTCGTTCTGCCACAAAGCCTGACTAAATTTTGTCTGGATCAGGCCAGGGCAAATGGCATTCACCCGGATATTGTCTTTTCCCCATTCTTTGGCCATTACTTTGGTGAGCATAATGAGCGCGGCTTTGCTTACACTATATATGCCCAGATTAGGTTCTGGCGAAATACCACCTATACTGCTGATATTGATCACGGAACCTCCGCCCCGTTTTTTCATAATGGGATACGCCAGTTTACTCAATTCAAAGGGGCCTTTACATTTACTTCCATTATTTTATCAAAAGCTGCCGTATCACAATCTACTACCGGGCCGAATACTGGATTGGTTGCTGCATTGTTTACTATAATATCTACCCCACCATATATTTCCACCGTCCTATCCAGCAAAGTTTTTACTTGTGCCATATTTCCCATATGAGCCGCTATTCCGGTAGCTTTTCCCCCATCGGCCTGAATGTTGCCTGCAAGCGCATCCACAGCTTCCTGTTTACGGCTGCTTACCACCACTTGTGCGCCTGCTGCGGCCATAAGCCGTGCCATACTTTCGCCAATTCCTTTACTTGCTCCAGTTATTAAAGCAACTTTCCCTGTCAGAGTAAATGTAGGCTGATTCATTGTATAAAGGTTTCGTATAATTAACTATCACTTAGTTATTGCTGCATTCGTATCATTGCAAACAAACTACATGGCGGTAATACCTCCATCTACAGCGAAGGCTTGCCCGGTAATAAAAGTAGCTTGTGCTGAGCATAAATAGACCACCATATCAGCTATTTCCCGGGCATTTGCCAGACGGCGCATGGGAATGGATTTGAGTATTTTATCCATATAGGCAGGGTCGGTTTGTAATACTTGTTCAACCATAGGCGTATCTGTAAACCCAGGGCATACGGCATTAATGCGGATATTATATCTAACAAATTCCATAGCCGCTGTTTTAGTCAGGCCAATAACGGCATGCTTACTGGCCGCATAGGCGCAATGCCCCGGAAAACCTTTGAGTCCGGCTACAGAAGCAATATTCACGATACATCCGCTTTGCCCTTTCATGAGAAAAGGCAATTGTGCTTTCATACAGCGCCACAAACCAGTTACATTTACGTCCATTACCTGTTCAAAAGATGCTTCCGGATATTGGTCTATTCTTGTCCGGCTGCCCTCAATTCCAGCACTATTCACACAAAAATCTAGTCTGCCAAATGTATTAAAGGTAATGTCCACCATGTTTTCAACTTCACTGGCCTGGCACACATCTACTTTCACAAAACCAGCTTTAACGCCTTTTGCCTTTAATTCCCTGGCCAGCAAAAAGCCTGCATCCTCCATAATATCTGCTATCATGACATGAACGCCTTTTTCAGCAAAAGTATGGGCGGTGGCTTTGCCAATACCTGAAGCACCTCCGGTTATTAAAGCGACTTTGTTTTCAAATGACATATCGGTGGTTAATCTGGATTGTCAAAAGCAGAAATTCTGTAATAAACAGAAAATAAAATGCCTGACTGAAAATCAGGCATTTATCTTTATACATTTCTATAATCCAATAAGGCTTACATCACTTTGGTTTTCCCTGGAACAGGTATTGGATAAAATCCATCTTTGTCCGGAAGTACCGGAGGCTGGGCATCAAAAGCAAACCGTTCCGGCATCAGACTTAAATTAGAAGCCATTGCTTCATCCCATTTAATTACTTGCCCGGAATAAGTCGCCATTCTCCCCATGATAGCTGTCATCGTGCTTTTTGCACCATATTCGGCATCATTTATGGTTTTACCATTGCGGATGGCGGCAAATAATTCGTCGTGCTCCGTCTGATACGGATCAGGATCTTCTTTTCCCCGGTGACTATAAATACTGCCACCTTTCAGGTCAGTGATCACTCCATCCCCATCACCAGAGATATTTATGCGGCCTTTGGTTCCCTGGAAAGTTTCGGAAACCCGGTTCATACATCCCTCAATATGACGGCACTGGCTGGAAATAACCGTTCCGTCGGCATATACAAATTCCACAAAGTGGTGATCGAAGATTTCCCCGTATTCTTTACCGGTACGAACTTGGCGACCACCCATCCCCTGGGCGCTTACCGGATAGGCACCTTTAAACCAGTTGGCTACATCAATATTATGAATGTGTTGCTCGAGAATATGATCGCCGCAGAGCCAGTTAAAATAATACCAGTTACGCATCTGATATTCCATTTCTGTTTGATTGGCCTGGCGTGGTTTTACCCATACACCTGCTCCATTCCAGTATACCTGCCCTGACATAATATCGCCAACTGCTCCATCTTTGATGCGTTTGAGTACTTCCCGGTAATTATTCTGGTAATGGCGTTGTAAGCCTACTACTACATTCAGATTCTTCTTTTTGGCCTCTTCAGCAGCAGCCAACACCCTTTGTACGCCAGGTACATCAGTAGCCACCGGTTTTTCCATAAATATGTGTTTGCCAGCTTTTACTGCTTCTTCAAAATGAATGGGGCGAAAACCAGGAGGGGTTGCCAGTATTACTACATCGGCCAACGCAATGGCTTGTTTGTATCCATCAAACCCAACAAACTTATTTTTATCCGGCACGTCCAGTTTATCCTTGCCATATTTTTTAGACAGGTTGGCAAAACTATCATCCAGACGGTCGCGAAAAGCATCAGCCATGGCTACAATTTTTACTTTACCTTTCGTGCTCAAGGCCTGGGCAGCTGCTCCGGTACCTCTACCCCCGCAACCGATAACGGCTACCTTTATTGTATCATCGCCTGCAACATAGGCACTGGCTCCTACCGGCAACTGGCTCAGCAGCGTACCTCCGGCAAGGATAGCGGAACTTTTTACAAAATCACGGCGTGTAAATCCGCTTAGTTTATGGTTTTCTGGTTTTTCGGACATGTTAAAATCCCTCCTGATTTAATTAAAATAAATATAAATTGATAGATAATATCTGTGTTAATACATAGTTAGCGCTAATAAGCTAATAATTACTTATATATCTTCCGGCGGCTTGGTATAATATGCCTCCATTTCGGCTTTTGTAGGCTGTTTTACCGGGCGAATAATCCGGAACCCGGAAAAAGAAGCATCGGTAAACCACCAGTCGCTTCTGGGAATTTGCGGATCACGCTTTTTCCAGGTTGGTTTGGATGGAATACGGGCTGCACTTCTGAGCCTATCCTTATCATCATCCCAGGAACCACCTCTGGAAGTATGAGGATATAAATCTTTAGGAATAGACCATGGATTAACGGCCCCTTGTTTACTCTTCGCATAAAAATCTGGCAGATACTGGTCTAAAGTCATTTCGGCAACATTTCCATGCATGTCGTATAAGCCCCAGGGATTTGGCTTTTTAGTACCTACCTTCTTATAGGCGCTATTGCTATTTTCATAATGCCAAGCATATTCATTGAGTTGCGCCGGATCATCTCCGAAATGGTAAGCTGTTTTGGTATTGGCCCGGCAGGCATATTCCCATTCGGCTTCTGTAGGCAGGCGGTAAAAATGGCCGGTTTTAGCGGAAAGCCACTTACAATACATTCTGGCCGCATACTGAGTCATATTTACAGCCGGAAAACCATATTTACCCATGCCAAAACTCATATCTACATAAGGCGGACTGGGTGTACTGATCGCATCGGTGCCGGTATCTGCCGTTTTAGCTTTGGTATCAGCGGCTGAAACAGCCGGATTGCCAGTTTTTTCCTGATACATAAACAGCTCGTATTCATCCCAGGTGATTTCATGTTTACCCATCCAGAAAGGCTCAATTTTCACTGTATGCTGAGGGCCTTCATCTTCCTTCCGGCTGGCTTCTGTAGCAGGGCTTCCCATCAGGTATTCTCCGCCTTGTATGGGCACCATATCAAAAGAGATTTTTGTGCCGGGAATTTGCTCAGTATAAGCAGCAAAATCTGCGCTTTTCGCTGGTTGTGGTTTAGTGCTGCTTTGTGCTAATAAACAAGTGCTTATACTCATAAATATACCACAGGCAGCTATGGTCTTAGCAGCATAAGTATAAAGAAAACAATAGGCTATTTTCATTTCAAATGAACCGAACTTAATAATAGATCGTAATTTGCCGTACAAGTTAGAATATTTATATAAATTATAAAAATAATGGCAGGCTCGTATAGAAGATTATATTTTAAAACTTTATTCAGATAATTCTTTAGTATTTATGCAGAAACGTAATATACTGACAATTAGCTATTTAAATACTAAAGCAGCTTACAAATATTCTTCTTATGAACAGATGAATCTTTCCTTTAAGATGGTATATAGTAAGCGATACTTGGCAGAACAACTTGTTCGATTTTTATATTTAATCTGTTTCATGTAAGAATTTTAGAGATTCCGTTAATTATTTTATTCTTTACCAAGCCAGTCAACATTTATTTTTTATAATTAAATTCTACCAGGTCTAGCGATGATTTACAACTGCTTACCTATGCCATAGTAGAAGTCCTTTAGCAAAATTCCCTTTTTACTTTTGGTGATTTAAAAATTGCTTTCAAATACCAGGCAACCGTATGAATGTATTAAATGGGGTAATAATTAATTATTTGATAATAATTTCCTTATAAAATCTGATTCCATACAGCTAAAAATCAAGGGGGAGAATTCTATCTGTAACGTAGGTATCATTATAGCGTTGAAAGGATATAAATTGTATTATTTATTGAAACTAACCCCCACAGGGTAAATTTTATTCAACATAGCACATATTCACATGAACTTCATAAATACTATATATAAAGATACTCCAGTTTATAATCAATCTTTAAAGGGAGATGATCCGGCAAAGAATCCTGTTTCAAAATATCAGCGGGAGCAGCAGGATGGTTTCTCCAATATCCAGCCAGAGAAAGAAGGACTCAAACAAGCAATTTCTCCTTCTCAGGAAGCTCGTTTACCCACTCTCCTTAATCTGGATTCAAAAGAAAACACAATGTTTTTTACGCATAAGGAAGGTGACCCTACTAGTTTTTTCAATGCATTGCCATTTGGAATGGCCATTATTACTTCTTCAGGAAATATTGAAGCCACCAATGAGGCATTTCTTCAATTAAGTGGATATACTCAAGAAGAACTTACTGAGAAAAATATTATTGATCTTTTATCTTCTGAAACGGTTACAGACAGTGAATATTCTGTATTGCATAGTATTATCAATTCGGAAGGTTCTTCTCTCGAAAAAAAGCTGACAACCAAAGATGGGAATACGCTGTGCGTTTTAGTAAAAACTACGGTATTTAAAAATCATTCCGGAGAACCTCACAAATTGATTCTTCAGTTTGTAGATATCAGCGATAGAAAAGAATTTGAAGAACTCCTACAGAAAAGAAATGAGCAACTGGAGAAAGCCAACCAGGAACTTGACCGGTTTGTATACAGTACTTCACACGATTTAAGGGCACCTCTTCGGTCTATTTTAGGTCTCATTTATATCATGCAACATGAAGCCGATCCTGTTGCACAGAAAACCTATCTGGAAATGATGCGCAGCAGTGTAAACCGCATGGATGCATTTATAAAAGAGATAGTGGAGTTATCGAGAAATTCAATGCAGGATGTAAAGATAGAAAAAGTAGATTTTCCTGCATTAGTATCCGAAACCTTTGAAAGTCTGCGGTTTATTCCTGGCGCCGAAAAAATACAGTTCTCTGTAGAAGTAGATCAGAATGCGGAGTTTAACTCAGATGAAAGCCGTCTGCGAATTATACTCAACAACCTGATCGCTAATGCAGTTACCTATCATAATTTTAACCAGGACGATCCCTTCATCAAAGTGCAGGCAACCATCCGGAATAAATTTGCTATTATTGAAGTACTTGATAATGGCCGTGGTATTAAAAAGGAACATCAGGAAAAAATCTTTGATATGTTCTACCGTGCTTCGGAAGATACCAAAGGTTCTGGTTTGGGCTTATTTATTGTAAAAGAAGCGATAGCTAAATTAAAAGGAAGTATACGTCTGAAGTCTAAATGGGGGTCCGGTACTAAGTTTAGTATCAAGTTACTCAATTCATCTTCCCTTTAAAAATCAAAAGCCCTGATATCTAGTATCAGGGCTTTTGATTTTTATCCATTTATCTTTACTGTCCCCATTACTTGCCGGGCTATTTCCTGCCATCTGGGTTGCAGGTTTGCCGGACAGGTAAAGTTAAATACAAGCACCTTGTTATTTTCAATGGTATACTGCATGTAGGAATACTGCTTTACTACCGATCCTTTTTTGAGCGAATTCGGATCTTCATCTACCAGCTCAGATATAAATTCAAATACCACAAAATTGCGCTTATTCACGATTGTGGTGGTTTCCTGAATAAAATTAACTTTAGAATACAAAGAGACGATACTGGATTTATAGAATTTCTGAAGCAAAGGCAAATCTTCTGGCCGCCAGCGGGTTTGTGTCTGATTGAATCCAAAGTCTACTACCCGGTCAGGATTGGTATACATCGCTGTTGGCTTCTGAGGTGTAAAATATTTGTTGGCCATATCATCGTCGGTCATGGGCACGAAATCAGCAGGTAGGGAAATGCTTACTTCTTTGGTAATCTTTGTCTTCTTTAGCTTAACTCCGTCAAAACTGCAAAGAATCAGCAATAAAAATAAAATAGATAGATTTTTCATATGTGGAGTAACAAAGAAAGGTATCTGAAAATTTCTTTCCAAATACTATCTTGCCATATATCTTGAATTCAACCTATTGATGAGTATCTAACTATTGAACTGAAGTATGTATTGGCAGTAGTGCATCATAATCAACATTAAAACTGACTACTGTTCAAAATTACAGTCAAATATTTTGAAATATAAAAATACGTTTATAATATTGCCCCTCGCAAAATCAATTACCCTCAACCAGTAATTGGTTTATACAGAAGAAGGGAGAGAATAGGCTCTGTGAACTTCTGGCAACCTACTTACCCATAAGAAAGGTGCTAATTCCTACCTAAGCATTTTTTAGGAAATATAAATTAATTACAAGATGGAAACCTTATATTCTTTATCTTCCCAGTCAGTCGTGTGCATATCCGGAAACAGTCTGGATGATTTATCTTATTTTTTATCAGTAAGCATTATATGTTGTTGCCACTAAAATCTTTAACAAAGGATTTAGCGGGAGCTTTGGCAGTAAATCAGGTAAAAAGCACCTACATTTTATGCTTACCTTTAAATAAATTCAATACTAATACCTAAGTTATTTTTAACAAATTCACACTAAACACATTAAATTATGGCTTCTCCACACCAATTTGAAACTTTGCAGATACACGCCGGGCAAGAAGTAGAAGGAACTACTATGTCAAGGGCAGTACCGATTTATCAGACTACTTCTTATGTGTTCAAAAATTCCGAACATGGAGCTAATTTATTTGCCCTGAAAGAGTTTGGCAATATTTATACCCGTATTATGAACCCTACTACGGATGTATTTGAAAAAAGAGTAGCGGCTCTGGAAGGTGGTGCTGCTGCCTTAGCGGTAGCTTCCGGACAAGCCTCACAGTTTATTGCCCTTAATAATATTATGCAGGCAGGCGATAATTTTGTATCTACTTCATTTTTATATGGAGGCACTTACAACCAGTTCAAAGTTTCTTTCAAACGTTTAGGCATAGATGTACGCTTTGCGGATGGAGATAAAGCAGAAAGCTTTGAAAAGTTAATAGATGAAAAAACCAAAGCGCTTTACCTGGAAACTATTGGTAATCCCGAATTTAACATTCCTGATTTTGAAGCCATTGCTGCTATAGCTCGTAAATATGATATTCCACTGATCGTAGACAATACATTCGGTGCTTGTGGCTATCTCTTCCGGCCTATCGAACATGGGGCAAACGTGGTGGTAGAATCTGCTACCAAATGGATCGGTGGACATGGCACCAGCATTGGTGGAGTAATAGTAGATGCAGGTAATTTCAACTGGGGCAATGGAAAATTCCCGCAATTCACAGAACCTGCCGAAGGATATCATGGTATGAAATTCTGGGATATTTTCGGTACCAATGGCCCATTCGGAAACATTGCCTTTATCATCCGGGCACGGGTAGAAGGCTTGCGTGATTTCGGACCAGCATTGAGTCCCTTTAACTCCTTCCTTTTGCTGCAAGGCCTGGAAACTCTTTCTCTGCGGGTAGACCGCCATGTACAGAATGCCCTGGCATTAGCCCAGTGGCTGGAAAAACATGAAGAGGTAGAAGGTGTAAATTATCCCGGTTTGTCAAGTAGTCCTTATTACTCCCTGGCCAAGAAATACCTGAAAAGAGGGTATGGCGGCGTGTTATCTTTCAAAATTAAAGGCGGCAAGGCACAAGCCGAACAATTTGTAAACAGCCTGAAGTTAGTAAGTCATCTGGCTAATGTGGGTGATGCCAAAACACTAATTATTCACCCGGCTTCTACTACTCACCAGCAATTGTCTGAACAAGAGCAGACTGCCGCGGGGGTAGATCCAAACTTACTACGCATTTCGGCAGGAATTGAACATATTGATGACATCAAAGCTGATCTTCAGCAGGCTTTTGAACAACTGGTGTCAAAGTCGGCACTAGCCGTTTAGTATAGGTTGAGCCTGTGCAGCGGAAAGTTCATTGCTGTACAGGCTCAACTTTAACCATAAATTAAATTTTCAATTGGAACATAAACAGTTAAATGTTGAGCAACCCTTTCTACTGGAATCCGGTCAAGTGTTGTCTAGAGTACAAATCGTTTACAGTATTGCAGGAACGCCTACAGCCGCACAGGACAATATAATATGGATATGCCATGCTTTAACAGCCAATTCCAATGTAGCCGACTGGTGGAGTGGCCTGGTAGGTGAAGGCAAGCTCTTCGACCCAGACCGACATTGCATCATTTGCGCCAACATTTTAGGTTCACATTATGGCACTACCGGCCCTCTGGCAATGGACCTTGCTACTCAGGAACGGTATTATCATAACTTTCCGGCGGTGAGTGTCCGGGATATGGTGGGTGTACATGAGTTGCTGCGCAAACATTTAGGCATCCGTAAAATTCACACCTGTATCGGTGGGTCATTAGGTGGTCAGCAAGCGCTGGAATGGGCATTGATACAACCACATCTGATTGAAAATTTAGTATTAATTGCTACCAATGCACAGCATTCGGCCTGGGGAATTGCTTTTAATGAATCGCAACGAATGGCCATTCAAACTGATCCCACCTGGAAAGAAAGACGTCCGGATGCTGGTCATGCCGGGATGAAAACAGCCAGATCAATCGCCCTGTTGTCGTACCGGAATTACGAAACCTATATGAAAACCCAGTCAAGTAAAGATACCGACCAGACTGATAATTTTCCGGCTTCATCTTACCAGCAATACCAGGGTGATAAATTAGTGAAACGCTTTAACGCTTTTTCTTACTGGATACTATCCAAAGCCATGGATTCGCATCATGTGGGCAGAGGCCGGGGAAGTGTAGTTCAAGCCCTACAGCAGGTGAAATCAAAAACCCTGGTGTTGGGTATCCGCACAGATATTTTGTTTCCGGTAGAAGAGCAAAAATTCCTTGCCACACACATTCCGGATGCACATTATGAAGAAATAGAATCCTTGTATGGCCATGATGGCTTTCTCATCGAAGCAGATCAGATCTCCCAACGATACAATGAATTTGTAAACGATACATTCCGGATCAGCCAGTATTGACCGGATAACTTGCCTATGCGTGATACTGACAAAAAAATAGCCCTGCTTATTATAGATTGCCAGAAGGGAATAGATGAATCTGAGTACTGGGGCGGTAACAGAAACAATCCGGAAGCAGAGAAAAATATAGAAATATTATTACAACACTGGCGGAAGTGGCAATTACCGCTGTTTCATATACAACATCTATCAGTAAATCATACATCTCCCCTATTGCCAGGTCAGCCGGGAAATGAAATAAAAGAGTTTGCAAGACCACTTCCAGGCGAAATTATAATTCAGAAGACAGGCGTTACCAGTGCCTTTGTTCATACTCCTTTGCAATCTATCCTGGCTGAACAAGGTATACAAACGCTTGTTATTGCTGGTTTTGTTACCAATAATTCTGTGGAAGCAACCGCAAGAATGGCCGGCAACCTGGGCTTTCATACTTTTGTAATAAGCGATGCCTGTGCGGCATTTAATCTAAGAGGGTTGAATGGGGAAATATTTGATAGTCAACTGGTGCACAACATTTCACTGGCCAACTTGCAGGGAGAATATGCAACCGTAGTCACTACGCAGGAAATTGTGAAGCAAATACAAGAACTTTATGAACATACATCGCTTGTATAATATAGCGGAGATATTAATGTAAGAATGAACTATTGCAGGCTTTCCATTATTTTACAGGCAACGGTAGGGCTAGCAGTAAATATTATGTAATTTTGCGCAAATCAGCAGGTTAGAAAGAAATTTTGATCGAACACACTTAAAAATTAACAATGAACCGTAGTTTAAAAATTGGTATGTTTGGCTTTGGCTGTGTAGGACAAGGCCTCTATGATATTCTGGAAAACAACGAAGGTTTTCGGGCTGAACTGGTAAAGATTTGTGTAAAGGATAGAACAAAACCAAGAAAGTTGCCTTCCAGGTATTTTACTTTTGATAAAGAAGATATTCTGGAAAATCCGGAGATAAACCTGGTAGTGGAACTCATTAACGATGCCGACGAAGCCTACCATATTGTAACTACTGCCCTCAAAAAAGGAAAAATCGTAGTAACGGCCAACAAAAAAATGCTGGCTGAACACCTGGCTGAGCTGGTAGCCTTACAGGAACAATACGATACTGCTCTGTTGTACGAAGCCTCTGCTTGTGGAAGTATTCCCATCATCCGCAACCTGGAAGAATATTATGATAATGAGCTCTTATTTGCGGTAAGCGGCATTATGAATGGATCTTCCAATTATATTCTTTCCAAGATATTTAACGAAAATTTAAGCTATCATACCGCCCTTAAACAAGCCCAGGATCTGGGTTTTGCCGAAACAGATCCTACCCTTGATGTAGGAGGGTTTGATGCGCTTAACAAATTATGTATTCTGGCAGTGCATGCGTATGGAACGCTTATCCGGCCGGAAGATGCATTTAATTATGGCATTCAGAGCCTTTCAGTGCATGATATACAGTTTGCCAAAGAAAAAGGGTATAAGATAAAGTTGCTGGCTTCGGTGCGGAAAACCCAGGAAAATGCCATTACTGCTTTTGTTATTCCCCAGTTCATTAAAAAAGAGGACTATCTCTACAATGTAGAAAATGAGTACAACGGCGTAACGGTAGAAGCCGCTTTTGCCGACAGGCAGTTTTTTATGGGCAAGGGAGCAGGCGGACATCCTACCGGATCTGCCGTTTTATCAGATATTTCAGCCTCCAGGTATCAGTATAAATATGAGTATAAAAAACTAGCCCAGCACCATAACATTCGTTATACTACTGAGCACCAACTGGAGGTATATCTGCGTTACCATGATGAAGAAGATTTGGAACTGCTGCGTTTTACAGAAATATCTGAGAAGTATTCCGGAAAGAATTTTAATTATGTAATTGGTATTGTGTCGCTGAAACATCTGACTCATATCAAAGCCGAACTGGCCAGCCGGAACATATTTATTGCAGCAACCGGCCAGAAACTCAACCAGCCTCAGGAACTGGTATATAATCATGCTACAGCTGCAAAAGAGCTGGTTCCTTAGGTTTTTCGCTATCCTGTAGTAAAATTCTCGCTACAGGAAACTATATTTTTTGCCATGAAGAAGCCCCCTGTTTCTTCATGGCTTTTTTATTGGGATATGCCTGTACACTCTCAGTTAATCTTTAATTATTTCTATATTTTTCAGGGTAAATACCGTGGTGTAATAGATTTATATTGCCTACATCAAGCCTACACAAACCCGGTCAAAATATCATATTTCATACCTATTCTTACTTTGCCCTTCAGTCGTGATTTTGGACCAGATTAAATTATATTTTATATATGTAGCTGTGCCGGTAAAATTGATCCAACAGATAATATAAGACCTTACTTTTCAGCTTTTTATGGTTCGCGGCGCTTTTGATAGGTTTGATATACAAGTATTTTCATGGAATTGCAATACAATCTTTTTTCTATCACGCTGCTAACTTCTGGAGTTGTAATGGCTATTATGGCTTTATTCATCTTTCAGCGGTTGAGTGGCACCTGCAACGGATTTGTGTGGATTATGGCAAGCATTTCCATATGGACTTTTTTTTATGGATTGGAACTTGCCTGTACCTCTTTCAATGATATGGTCTTATGGCTAAATATGGAGTACATAGGGATTGCTACCCTGCCAGCCAACTGGATAATTTTTGTACTAAGATTTACCGGTAAAGATAAATGGCTCAAACCAATAACGTTAATTCCGATTCTGCTGATTCCCATATGCACCCTGCTACTGATCTGGACTAATCCATGGCATCACCTTCAATATGTAGCAATTAGTATGGATACAAGTGGTCCTTTCCCACTGCTGGCCATGAAACATGGCATATGGTACTGGGTATTTACTTTTTACTTCTATCTCATGCTAATTCTGGGCAGCCTGATCATGCTGTATACTTTCAGAAAAGCTCATTCCCTGTACCGGAAACAAAACGTAATTATTCTGATTGGCGCCTTCACTCCCTGGATTATTAATCTATTCTATCTTTTTGAGATAAGACCGTACAAACATATCGATCTTACCCCATATGGGTTGATGGTTACTGGCTTTGTGATCAGTTTCGGACTGTTAAAACTGAAGTTACTCGACCTTGTTCCGGTAGCCAGAGAAAAAGTGATTGAAGCTATGCAGGAAGGTGTACTGGTGTTAGATGCAGAAAACCGCATTATTGATTGTAATACATGGCTTAGAAAATTACTCAACTGGGAAATGAGCCAGATTGTAGGAAAAAGCATTTTTGATATATTACCTCAAGCTACTGAATTAAATCAGCTGATTAAAGAACGTGATAGCCGGACAGTTGAGTTTGAATTGTGTACAGAAGTAGTCACTCATTCGCAGGTAAAATACCTGGAAGTGGAAAGTACTGTTTTTTTAAAGCATCCTACCCACAATACGGGATTACTGCTTCTGGTTAGGGATATTACAGCCCGCAAACAGGCAGAAAAGCAGGCAAAGGCCGCTTATCAATTGCTGGCTGGCGTTCTCAATAGCTCACTTTCAGGGGTAATGGCTTTCCGCTCAGTAAGAGATGCGCAGCAACAGATTACAGACTTTACCTGTATTGCCTGTAATGAGCGGGCCAAATACATTTTTGATCCGGCAGGGCATGATCTGGTGGGCACCTTTATGCTGGAGGAAGTTCCACTGCTCAGAGAAAATGGCTTTTTTACAGCTTATGTACAAGTGGTTGAAACCGGCAGGCCGATGGAAAGGGAAGTACATTTTCTGCACAGAAAACAACTGCTCTGGCTCCAGATAACGGCTGTTAAGCTGGAAGATGGGATTACGATTACTTTTACCAATATTTCGGAGCGCAAAAAAGCAGAACAATTACTTCAGCACAACCAGGCTAACCTTTCTGCCCTGATTGAGAATACTTCTGACCTGATCTGGTCCATTGATAGCAACTATCAATTTATGACTATCAATTCTGCCTTTAAAAAAGTATATAGTCCATCCGGTGATAAAGCCCCTGAGATAGGCGACGTACTGAATTTGCAAAAACTTCATTCTCAGCAGGCTGCTTTATGGAAATATTTCTATGACCGGGCATGGCAGGGACAAGCTTTTACCGTAGAAACCCTGATAAAAGTAGAGAATGCCTTACAAACTTTTGAATGTTCGCTCAACCCAATCCGCAATTTAACAGGAAAAGTAGAGGGAATTACTGTGTTCAGCCGCAATATTACCCAGCGTAAGGAAGCAGAAAATGAAATCAAACTAGCCAGAACGGCTGCAGAAAATGCCAATCAATTTAAAACCCGTTTTCTGGCTAATATTACCCACGAAATCCGCACGCCTATCAATGCCATTCTGGGTTCAGTGAGATTCTAAAAAAACAAACCCTGAATCCGGAACAACAAGAATACCTCGATTATATCCTTACTGCCGGTGATACCCTGCTGAAACTGATTGGAGATGTACTGGATCTTACGAAAATAGAACAGGGCAAAATGATCCTGGAGAAAGAAAACTTTCATCTACAGGAAGTGCTTGGTCTGGCTATTGATCCTTATAAATTCCGTGCCCAGGAAAATGGTTTGTATTTTCAGGTTGAGTATGATCCCAACCTGCCTGTATACCTGCAAGGCGACCCTGGGAAAATCTGCCAGGTAGTGATAAATCTCATTGGGAATGCACTAAAATTTACTAAAACCGGCGGCATACGTTTAGAATTTACACAGGTAGCAGATGTATCGGCCTCCCAGGAGGACATACTGCTGAAAGTAATGGTGTCTGATTCTGGTATTGGAATCGCTAAAGAAAACCAGGAGATTATCTTTCAGAGCTTTACACAAGCCGATGCTTCCATCAACCGTAAATATGGCGGTTCAGGTCTGGGGCTTTCTATTATAAAAGAAATGGTATTGCTGATGGGAGGCGATCTGGGTGTGATTAGTCCGGCTATGCACACAAATCTTCAGGATCAGGGTGGCATTGGAAGCACGTTCTGGTTTACCTTGCCTTTGAGGAAAGCACCTCAACAAGCTGTACCGGTCCGGACAACTGCTAAGATTCCTAAAAAAATAAACTTCGAAGGTAAAGTACATGTGTTGATGGCAGAAGACAATGCCGTAAATCAACGTCTGGCAAATCTTATCTTACAGGAAGCAGGTTGTGTAGTCACCATCGCCGAAAACGGACAGGAAGCACTTATTGCTATACAAAAACAGGTTTTCGATGTAGTATTTATGGACCTGCAAATGCCGGTAATGGATGGGTACACCGCTACCAGGCAAATTCGTATGATCAATCAGGATATTCCTATTATCGGTCTTTCTGCTAATGTGTACAAGGAGGACATTGAACAGTGTTTTCAGGTAGGCATGAATGATTATTTGAGTAAACCTTACAGTGCCCAGAAATTAATTCAGAAACTACAAAGATGGATTGACAACCCTGGTACGCTTGAGGAAATACCTGCGTCTTCTACATCAGTTTCTACCAGCAGTTCTCACAATTATATCAACCTAAAACAAATGGAAGAACTAACCGGTGGCATGGTAGATGAAATGAAAGAAATGCTGGAAGCTGTGATAGTAGTAGAAAAGGAATTTATGGCTGCATTGAATGAATGGCTCATACACCAGAATCATGTAAAGCTTGCTACTTCTGCCCATAAACTAAAACCCTGCTTATATCTGGTAGGAATGGATAATTACCGGGAAGTGTTAGAAAAGCTGGAACAACAAAGCAAAACAGCTATAAATCCTGAAGAAATATCCCGGCTATGTGTAGAACTGAAAACTATATTTTCTGAGGCGGAAATACAACTGGAAAAGCAACTGATGCAATATGCTTAATCCCCCGCCAGCAATGAACGCAGCCTCCGGATATATTCTGCATTTTCGTTAATACCATTGTGCCGCTGGCCAGTCAGTGTCACCAGCTCATCTATCGGTTTTAAGTGTTCTTTTAATTTAAGCGAAGAACCGTAGTATATCACTTCATCTTTATCTCCATGAAAAATGACGATGGGTGCTTTTGTCTCTTCTACAAACTGATAGGTAATAAACTTATATTTAAACACAAAAGGCGGTAAAATGGCATATGCAGCCGGAGAAATATGCTGCATCAGGTTGGTGAGGCTGTAATAGGGAGCCTGCAAAATCAACATGCCAGGATTGTTTCTGGCAGCTAGCCTGGCAGCCGAAGCACTTCCGATGGAGAAGCCAATGATAATAATGTGTTGTTCAGAATAGTTCTTTTTAACCTGATCATATGCTGTCTGAACATCTTCATAAAACTGGGCTTCACTTACAATACTTCCCTCACTTTTGCCAAACCCCCTGTAATCGAGTATAAACACATCGTATTGAAGCGAAGTATATACATAGGCCATTTGCCCCCAGCTGCTCACTGCCCCGGCATTGCCATGCAGGTAAAAAACAAGTCCTTTGGAAGCAGGGGCTTTAAATAATAATCCATGCAGATTGGTTCCATCTGTTGTCGGTATGTTCACTTCCCGAAATTGCTCGCGAAATCCAAACTGATATGCTTTTTCAAGTTGAGTGGGATAGAAGATCAGTTTCTCCTGAAAGAAGTAGAAAAACACACATATTATTATATACAAGGCCAACACTATACCAACAGTCCAGAGAATCATAGATTTGTAAGTTGTTAGGTTCAAAATTGAGTTCATATCTGTAAGCAATTTACCTGCGATCCAGGGCGAGTAAAGTCTGCCAGAGGGTATTGGCTGTTAATTGCAGGCTCTCTTCACTGAGGTATATACTCAAATCTGTAGGCTGGTGATAATGTTGAAAAATAGGTGCCTGTTTCATAATATCCCGTAGGGTTTCCATATCTACGTCAAATTCCTGCGCTTTATAATAATGATAGGCTACGTCTACATCTTTTTCAGAAATACAGGTAAGTGAAAACACATCCTTACTGCCTGCGTTGGCAAAGCTTACATGATCAGCAGTATTGGTCACAATTTTATCAAAACGCCTGGTAAAAATGTTTCTATCTGCTGCCACTTGTTCGAATGTTTGCAATACTTTTCCCTGAGATAACGCATCCAATGGCCATAAGGCAAATCTATCGCCCATTCCCACCATTTCCAGATTGATCAAACCCATCATATTTTTAATGCCATATTCGCCTACATAGGCTTTAGAGCCTTTCAAACCGGTTTCCTCTTCGTCAAAGAAGAATACAGAAACACCTGTATGTTTAACAGCATTTTCCTGCATCCTATGCAAAATTTCCAGGCAAACAGCTATGGCCGATGCATTGTCGTTGGCACCCGGAGAATTTCTCACTGCATCTATATGCGAACCAATGCCAATCCATTTTTTGTGATAACTTTGCACCAGAATATTTCTACCGCTTGCATAAGACTGAATTTTATGAGGAATATGCCATTGATTAAGCATCTGTGTTATGAGTTCAAACCTCTCTCTGGTAGAACGGCCTTCCAGGCTTTTGACTATCTCTAATAGGTACATGAGTAGCTTTTATTTCATACAACCTATAAAAAATATAGCACTATATCTTTCATTTATACAAATCCATCTGCATATTAGCGCCTTTATTTTTTCAGACATATATGTACATCCTTGGATATGATATTGGAAGTTCCTTTATAAAAGCATCTATACTGGAATCGGCCACCGGCAAGCTGATCGCCTCTGCCAGTGCACCGGAAAAGGAAATGGATATGATTTCCCTGCAAGCCGGATGGGCAGAACAACACCCGGAACTCTGGTGGGAAAACGTAAAATCAGCCACTTTACAATTGCACCAGAAATCCGGCGTAGACCTGCGGCAGGTAAAAGCTATTGGTATTTCTTACCAGATGCATGGCCTGGTTGTGGTAGATAAAAATCAACAGGTACTTCGGCCTTCCATTATCTGGTGTGATAGCCGTGCGGTTGAAACCGGCGATAAAGCATTCGAGGAGATTGGCGAAGAAAAATCCTTATCTCACCTGCTTAATTCGCCCGGAAATTTTACAGCATCCAAACTTAAATGGGTAAAAGAAAACGAGCCAGAGCTATATAAGCAGATTTACAAATGCATGCTTCCCGGCGATTACATTGCCATGCGTCTTACCGGCGAAATTACTACAACGGCTTCTGGTTTATCGGAGGGAATTTTATGGGATTATCAGTCTAATTCGCCTGCCGGTTTACTGCTCAATTATTATGGTATTTCACCTGAATTACTCCCAACTGTAAAGGATACTTTTAGTGTGCAAGGCCAGGTAACAAGTCAGATAGCTACTGAATTAGGTTTACAAGAAGGTACCCCAGTTTCTTACCGGGCAGGCGACCAGCCAAATAATGCATTTTCCCTGAATGTACTGCAACCAGGTGAACTGGCGGCCACAGCAGGAACTTCCGGCGTGATATATGGTATTACCGATCAGAAAAATTACGACCTCAAATCCAGGGTAAACACCTTTCTACATGTAAATCATACGGCTACTGCACCCAGATATGGCATTCTGCTATGTGTAAACGGAACTGGAATTCTAAACCGCTGGATGAAAAACCTGGTGATGGGTGAAAATGCCAATGGCTCTGCCTATGCACAAATGAATAATCTGGCTGCACAAGCACCAATTGGTTCGCAAGGATTAGTAACAATTCCCTATGGAAACGGGGCAGAACGCTCTCTGGAAAACAAACAGCTGGGTTCTTCTATTCACGGCCTGGATTTTAATACACACAATAAAGCCCATTACCTGCGTTCGGCACAGGAAGGGATCGTATTTGCCCTCAACTTAGGACTGGATGTAATGCGGGGTTTAGGCGTACAGCCACAGAAAGTACGTGCCGGAGATGCAAATATGTTTTTGAGCCCTTTATTCAGTCAAGCTTTTGCGACCATAACCGGAGCTACCGTTGAACTATACAATACGGATGGTGCTCAAGGGGCTGCCAGAGGGGCCGGTGTGGGAGCAGGAATTTATAAACAAATGCCCGATGCCTTTGTAGGTTTACACACAGTAAGAACGGTGGAACCGGATGTAAAAGCTTCAGCTGCCTACCAGGACGCCTATCAGAAATGGTTATCTTATCTGAACAAAGAGATGGCTTAGCTCTTCTTTTTAAACTATTTACAAATCAATTTTATAAACGCTGTTTTTAAACCTTAAACCTATGCCTATTACCCTAACTACCGGAGACAAGGAATATTTTCCCGGAATCAAGAAAATCCAGTATGAAGGAAAGGATTCAGATAATTATCTGGCCTTCAAATATTATGATGAGAACCGGATAGTTGCCGGAAAATCCTTGAAAGATCATTTCCGGTTTGCTGTGGCTTACTGGCATACTTTCGTAAATACCGGCGGCGATCCCTTCGGACCAGGAACCAAAACTTTTCCCTGGATGCAAAATCCGGATACTATTGCCTGCGCCAAAGAAAAAATGGATGCTGCTTTTGAATTTATCACCAAGCTGGGTGCTGGCTTTTACTGTTTCCATGATTTCGACCTAGTGGGCGAAGGTGCAACGTTGGCCGAGTCAGAGAAAAATCTGCAAGCTATTGTGGACTATGCCAAACAAAAACAGAAGGCTTCCGGTGTGAAATTACTCTGGGGTACGGCCAATTTGTTTTCCCATCCGCGCTATATGAACGGTGCCGCCACGAATCCCGATTTCAACGTGCTTTCCTATGCGGCTGCTCAGGTAAAAAATGCCATTGATGCTACGATTGCCTTAGGTGGTAGCGGTTATACGTTCTGGGGAGGACGGGAAGGATATATGTCTCTGCTGAACACTAACCTGAAACGTGAACAGGAACATCTGGCTAAATTCCTGACGGTTGCCAGAGATTACGGACGTAAAGCCGGATTCAAAGGAACGTTCTATATCGAACCAAAACCGATGGAGCCTACCAAGCACCAGTACGATTATGATAGTGCTACGGTGATTGGGTTCTTGCGGCATTATGGACTCGACAAAGATTTCAAACTTAACCTGGAAACCAACCATGCCACTTTAGCCGGACATAGTTTTGCCCACGAATTACAGGTAGCTGCAGATGCAGGCTTGCTGGGTAGTATGGATGCTAACCGGGGTGATGCACAAAACGGCTGGGATACCGACCAGTTCCCAGTTGATTTATTTGAACTCACGGAAGCCATGCTCGTATTTCTGGAATCAGGAGGTTTTACTGATGGCGGTATAAACTTTGATGCCAAAACCCGTCGTAACTCCACCGATCTGGAAGATTTATTTATTGCTCATATTGGTGGTATGGATGCCTTTGCCAGAGCGCTGCTGATCGCCAATGATATTCTGGAAAAATCTCCCTATAAAAAACTCCGCAAAGACCGCTATGCCTCCTACGACAAAGGCGATGGCAAAAAATTTGAAGACGGTAATCTGAGCCTGGAAGATCTGACAAAACTAGCTTCTTCCAATGGCG
The DNA here is from genome assembly GCF_010119975.1 of Rhodocytophaga rosea. Taxonomy (GTDB): domain Bacteria; phylum Bacteroidota; class Bacteroidia; order Cytophagales; family 172606-1; genus Rhodocytophaga; species Rhodocytophaga rosea. The sequence continues at coordinate 6,643,450 of NZ_CP048222.1, read as the reverse complement.
AGCCTGCACAAACCAGTGGCAAACAGGAATTGTATGAAAATATCATCAATCAATATATCCGGTAGATGAGTCATTGGCTAATGGTTAATAGCTATTAGTAAATCAATCATTATAAAACAAAACCCTCTTTTTACGGTAAAAAGAGGGTTTTGTTTTATAAATTTTAAGAAAATACTATCAACAAGCTAGTTATTTGGATCGGATGGCAATTACCGGATCGAGTCTAGCAGCTACGAAAGCTGGAATAATACCGGCTAAAACACCAATAATGCTTGAAAGGCCTAACCCAATCATTATATTTTTAAAAGATAAAATAACTTCCAGACTTCCTAATGGAATAAATGTGAGTAGATATACAATCAGAATGCCAACCCCTCCTCCCAATAAACATAAAAACACTGCTTCAAACAGGAACTGGAATAGAATAAAATAATTTTTAGCGCCCAGCGATTTTTGTATCCCGATAATATTAGTGCGTTCTTTTACAGATACAAACATGATATTGGCAATGCCAAAGCCACCTACTAATATAGAAAAAAAGCTAATAAAGCCTCCTGCAAAATTTATTACACCAAAAACCGAAGTTATGGCGTTTCCTGCCATTTCAGGCCTATTCAATGCAAAATTATCTTCCTGAGTAGGTTTTAAGCCTCTTCTGGAACGCATCAGTCCGGTTATCTCTGATTCAAGTTCCATTAATCCTTCATCTGTTTCCAGCCCTTTTACAGCGATTAGTGGCTGCGACCATCTGGTGGTATACATTTTACTAAAAGCTCCATACGGAATCAGGCTGGTATTATCATAATCTGGCCCTCCCATAATACTGGAACCCTGCTTTTCCATCACGGCGATCACTTTAAAAGGTAAACCCTTTATTTTAAAGGTTTTACCAATCGGATCTGTATTAGGAAATAAGGATTCAGCGATATTAAAACCTATAACAGCCACTTCCCTTGCTGCATCTACCTCCTGAATAGAAAAATACCGGCCCTCTTCTATTGGTACTTCCGAAACGATACTGTAATCATACGAAACGCCTTGTACATTAGACCCTTCGATGCTATTATTACCACTTCTGAAGGTAACATTGCTTTTAAAATCGAAAATAGCTACCCCCTGGCGGTTCTCCAGGTTCCGCTCCAGAAAGCGGAATTCCCGTACATTGGGCATAGGGCGGTTCACATATTTCCACCAGGGATAATTAGGGCCAAATACCCAGGGGAATTTTTGTACATAGATCACCTTATCTCCTAAAAAAGCCATACTATCACGAATGTTCTTTTCGAGGGAATCTATAATGGTAAATACCGCAATAATGGCAAAAATACCCACCGTTACTCCCAACAAGGAAAGAATCGTTCGGGTCAGATTACTTTTCAGGGCATGCCAGGCAAAACGGAAACTCTCAAAGGTCAGTTGAAGGAATAGCATGGTATATAGTCAATATTTCGATGTAGATTGGAAAGCCAGATATGAGTGTAAATACTATTTTCAGGCGCATTAAAATACGCAGAGAAGCGGTAACTCACAAAGAATATATGATGAATACCAGATATAAGTATTTGAATGGCTACCTATAAAAACAAATTCCGGGGAATTATAGTAAAGTTACAAGAAATAATTAGCTTTGCACCTCAAATTTTTAACATACGCGTTAATTATTTAATACCGTAAGATTAAATATGAAATTATCAGAATTTAAATTCGACCTGCCTGCCAACCTATTAGCCCTGTATCCTGCTGAAAACCGTGATGAAGCCAGAATGATGGTGGTAAACCGGAAAGCTAAAACGATTGAACACAAAGTTTTCAAAGACATTATCGACTACTTCGGTGATGGGGATGTAATGGTGATTAACAATACAAAGGTTTTTCCGGCCAGACTGTATGGCAATAAGGAAAAGACCGGGGCTAAAATAGAGGTTTTTCTATTGCGTGAGCTCAACAAAGAAGCGCATTTATGGGACGTACTCGTAGATCCCGCCCGGAAAATCAGGGTTGGAAATAAACTCTATTTTGGCGATGGCGACCTGGTCGCTGAGGTAATTGACAATACTACTTCCAGAGGCCGTACCATCCGCTTCCTCTACGATGGCTCTGATGCTGACTTCTACAAAACCATAGATGAGCTTGGCGAAACGCCTTTACCAAAGTATATCAAAAGAAAAGCCGAACCTGCCGACCGGGAGCGTTATCAAACGATTTATGCCGAACATACCGGTGCAGTAGCCGCGCCTACCGCCGGATTGCATTTTACCCGTCAGGTTATGAAGCGTCTGGAGATAAAAGGGGTGGATATTACACCTATTACTTTGCATGTAGGCTTAGGAACATTCCGCCCGGTAGATGTGGAAGACCTGACCAAGCACAAGATGGATTCTGAAAACTTTATTGTATCAGATCTTACTGCTGATAAAGTAAATGGTGCGCTGGATGCCCGCAAAAGAGTATGTGCCATCGGTACTACTACCATGCGTGCCCTGGAATCGTCTGTTTCTGCCAATGGCCGCCTCAAAGCGAATCAGGGCTGGACGGATAAATTTATCTTTCCGCCATATGATTTCCGTATTCCCAATGCCCTTGTAACCAATTTCCACATGCCTGAATCTACACTGCTGATGATGACCTGTGCATTTGGCGGCTACGACCTGATTATGCAGGCTTATACTACGGCTGTAAAGGAGAAATACCGTTTCTTTAGTTATGGCGATGTTATGCTGATTTTATAATCAAGCGAAAAAATATACGATTAATTATTTTAACCTCATTTCAGGTCTCTCACTAAAAACCGGAAATGAGGTTTTTATATACCCTTTTAAGTAAAGATTCCAGTATATGGACTCCAACTATGCCATTATTGTAGCCGGTGGCAGTGGCAGCCGGATGCAGACTTTCCTACCCAAACAATTTATTAAAATAGGCAGCAAACCTGTTTTAATGCATACCATTGAGCGTTTCCACCAGTATTCTCCGCAATTGCACATTATTCTGGTTTTGCCTTCACAAGAAATTCAAACCTGGGAAGAGTTATGCGATCAATATAATTTTACTATTCCGGTACAAACAGTTGCCGGAGGACCAACCCGCTTTCATTCCGTACAAAATGGACTATCGGCTATTTCAGCAGAGGAAGGGCTTGTAGCCGTGCATGATGGTGTACGGCCATTTGTATCTATAGAGACCATTTCCCAGAGTTTTGCTGTAGCCAAAGAAAAGGGATGTGCCATTACAATGGTTCCCTTGAAAGATTCTATCCGGAGAATAGATCCAACAGGGAATAATTTTTCAGAAGACCGCAGGGCTTTTTGCCTGGTACAAACGCCTCAAACTTTCCGGCTTTCCATACTCCGGCAAAGTTTTGCCCAGGCAACAGATAGTTCCCGCTTTACAGATGATGCCAGTGTGGCTGAAGCAGCCGGATATGCTATATCGCTGATTGAGGGCTCCTACCGGAATATAAAAATCACCACTCCCGAAGACCTGATCTGGGCTGAAGCAGTGATCTCCATGCAGGGAAATAATTAGTCCATTTCTTAAAAATGCTATTCTTACTAAGAATAATTCGCAAATCCGGAAGTTGGTTTATTTTTATAGAAGTTCTTAATGTATGCAGCTGAATTATTCTGCTTATAAAATATTTAGCGATTGTTCTTTGATTTTCTCCAGTTCCTCCTTCATATCAATCACATGGCGCTGAATAATGGCATCATTTGCCTTTGAACCAATGGTATTTATTTCCCGGCCTATTTCCTGGGAAATGAAATTCAGTTTTTTGCCTGGTGCCTCTTCTTTAGTTAATACTTCCATAAAATAATCCAGGTGCAGGCGTAAGCGTACTTTTTCTTCGCTGATGTCTAACTTTTCAATGTAGTAGATCATTTCCTGTTCAAAGCGGTTCTTATCAAAATGTTCGTCGGCTACAATCTCGCTGATGTGTGTAGAAATACGGCTGCGGATTTTCTCTATACGTTCCGGGTCATGGGCATTTACCTGGGTAAGCAAGGAACGGATTTTTTCTATATATAATGTTAGGCTTCTCGACAGTTCTGCCCCTTCCTGTATTCTGAAAGTATTACAGGCTTCTACGGCTTCCTGCACTCCTTTTTTAATCAATTCCCAATCTCTGGATAATTCATCGCTGCTGCTTTCGTAAGAAAACACATCCGGCATCTGCAAAATGATGCGGAAGATATCCTGCTGGGAAGCGCCAATGTCAGCAGAAACCTGGAAAAGTTCTTTATAATATGCTTTCACCAGCGGTCGGTTTACGCTTACTTTGGGCTTTACCTCCCCACTGCCTGCACTTCAATACTTACATTTACCTTGCCTCTTTCCAGGAGTTGATTGAGAATGGCTCTGATCTCAGGCTCTTTGTCAGAAAAATTTTTAGGCATCCGGATAGAAGCATCCAGCGATTTTGAATTCAGGGACTTAATATCTACGGTTACTTCCAGGGATTCACTGGCTAATCTGGCCGTTCCATAGCCGGTCATCGATTTGATCATAGTTAAAAGGCAGGTGGTTTGGTTTGCAGTAAGTATACTAGTTTTAAAACGATGATACTAGTTTTTTATGGGAATATGAAAAACATTTGCCCGAAGCCCTTCTTTTGGTTGAAAACCACCCAGAACCTTTGTTATATTTACGCCTCCTTTTACTTTTTCCTGTATGAAACCACTGAATAATCCGATATGGGTGATGAGTTCAGCCTTCGACAAGCTGACTCTGTCTCAAGTTATAGAAAAAACCCTGGCTATTGGCGCACAAGGGATTGATCTCTGCGTATTCCGCAGCGATGGCACCCGCAAAGACCATGTAGCCACTCATATTAATTATGAAAATTTCTCCCTCGAACAAGCGAAACAAATTATTGATACCTTTAACCAGGCTCAGTTAAAACTATCTGTAGGTGCTTTTGAAAACCTGATCGGCGGTGATGCCGGGGAACGGAACAAAAACCAGAATCATTTACTTAAACTGATCCGCATTGCCCATTTGCTGGGAGGAAACGAAAACGATGTAAAAGTAGGTACGTTTGTAGGCTACAACCACGAACTGGGTGTGCAGGAAAATGGCTTCCAGAAAAACCTCGATGAGTATGTAAAGGTTTTCAAACCTATTATTAACTATGCTGAAAGTTTGGGTGTAACTGTTCTTTATGAAAACTGCCCCATGGAAGGCTGGCGTCCGGCAGGCTATACGTCTACTTTTAACAACCTGACTGGCGTGTTGGCCGCCCGTAAACTGATGTATGCACTCATTCCTAGCCAGGCTCATGGAGAAATATACGACCCTTCGCATGATGTGTGGCAGCACACTGATCCTTCAGAAGTGATCCGTGAGACAGATAGCAGCCGTTTGCACCGTATTCATGTGAAAGCCACCCGTAATCTGCAAAACCGTACCCGTACGTATTGGGGCGGTATGTATCCCATGCAAGCTGTTAATGCAGAATTAGCCCAGAAAGCCAATATTCCGGTTCCTGCCCACAGCTGGGACAGGCATAACTACGAAGCCATGCTCCCTGGCTTTGGCGGCTCCGACAGCATGGACTGGCGTGAGTTTGTAGAAACCTTGCAGGAAAAGAATTTTACTGGTCCATTTGAAATAGAAAACGAAGCCAGAAACTCAAAAGACACTGGTAATATGGGGGCAATCGTACAGGGTTTTACAGGTGCTATCTATAGCTTGTCGCCAATGCTCTGGCCCTTATCAGAAAATGGCTATCAGTACAACAAAGGGTTATCAAAACCTTTGCAGCATCTGGCTACTAAAGATATTCCGGAGGTAACAATGGATCAACTGGTTTGAACAATTTTTTAAAACTGCTATTACATATTATTTTTACTTCTGCCTATTTTATAGAGATTATTATAAAAGAGGGAAAGTATGATACTAAAAGATAGACCGATAGATAGAAGTATAGATAGAGGTATTACAATATCTTGTAAAGTAGGATTATCAATTGATGGTGTCTTATCGAGAGGATATTTATTATAAATTAATAAAGGGACAGCTATCATTATCATTAATATATATGTGATATAGCATAACACGAATGACTTTATATAGGTGAGTTGTCCCTTATACCATCTCAGATATATCGTATTTGCTAAAGATAGAAAACTAAACAGAGTGACTATCATTAATGGAATCTTAAATCCTTTTTGCTCAGGAAGAAAAATAAAATATAGAAATATTGCTCCAAACGTAGCTGCAACAATGCTGGCGGGCAGGATGCTTGGCGTATAAAATCTTATTCGCTCACCCATAATAATAGAACTGACAAGAGCAATAATAAGAAATGATACCTGAAAAAGTGGTGCTAAGCTCAAAAGTTGAAAGCTTACAATTTTATCTTGTTCGCTTTTTCTTTCTCTGAGATAGTTTAATTCGTATTTCAATTTTTGTGCAGTCAATTGATCTGGTTTTCCTATGACAGATTCACCAAATTCATCTTTTAAAAGGGTGCTCAAGTTACAAGCATACTGGTCATTGATAGAGCCATACTCTGGTATCGAATAAATGATCCATTCCTGGTCTTTACTGAATGTCTTACTGCAATATCCTGCTGTATTTTTACCTTTTACAATTTTAGTTGTTTGACCTTTTAGCACTTCAATTACTTCGAAAGCTAGTCCTTGATACCCATCTATGTTGTAATATTCATCTTCGATTAATCTACCGATGAATATTAGCTCATATTTCTCATATGCTTCCTGGGAGAATTTCTCACGTTCGCACCCACACCCTAAAAGTGTTGAGATGAGAAATAAGTTTATAATTATAAATATCAGTATCGTCTTCATCTTTTGAGAAGTAATACATCTTAAATTTCTATTTCCGGATAGTGATGACAGCCCGGTGACAGATGCCTCCGATGGGTGGATTGTATTTAGATACGCTCACCTCGGCCCACTCAATGTGTGGATATTTCTTATAGGTTTCTTCGATGATGCGGTGGGCAATGTGTTCCAGCAGTTGCGAGGGCGTTTGCATTTCCTGGCTAATAATGGCATATAAATCTCCATAATTCACTGTTTGGTTCAGATCATCATCAGCTGCAGCCATCGAAACATCCGCAGATACACTTAGGTCTATCCGGTATTTGTTGCCAATCTTGCGTTCCTCTTCATAAAAACCATGATAGGCAAAAAACTCAGCACCTTCCAGAGATATGATAGCCATGAGAAATTACGTACTGATCTCATCGAAAAAAGAACCAGAACCTGACTTTGTGCCGCTTGAATGCGAATTATTTGTCGTTTCAGAAGTAGAATGAAAAGAATCTGATTCTGATCTCGTATTATCTGTATCTGTGGAAATATACCTGGGCGGTTCGCTCCGCTGTTCCAGAAACGAGCGTACTTCATCTACTTTTGAATCGAAAGAAATACGGGTACTCCGGGCTTCAATGCGGTTTACTTTTTCAGAAATATCACTTACAATACTCTTCAGTTCTACAATGAGGTTATCTTTCTGACCTTCAATAATCCGTACATCTTTCTCCAGCGCTTTCAATTCAGCAATGGTTTCCTGCAGGGCTTGCCGGGCTTTATTATCGGCTTCCTGTACCATATATTGTGCTTTGCTGCGGGCTTCTCTCAGCAAACTATCGGCTTTTACCTGGGCTTCTTTCATCTGCATTTCAGCCGAACGGTTGGCTTGTTCTACTAAATGCGCACTGGTATCTTCCGCTGTTTTCAGGGTTTTATATAAAGAATTTTCAACTTCGCGTAGTTTTTTTACTTCTCTTTCTGCTATCTCCAGCTTAATGCGGTATTCTTTGTTTTCTTCCACCACCCGTTCCCACTCCTGCGATAATGATTGCAGGAAAGCATCCACTTCCTCCTTGTCATAGCCCCTGAATACTTTTTCAAAACTTTTCTGCCTGATTTCGATGGGTGTAATTTTCATAATCGGTGTCAACCAGGCATAGATTCTCAATTGGCCTGGATTTTTGTAAGGATTCTAAGATATGCAGCAATATACGTTTAAATTGCTTGTAGTAAGGTACATTTTATCCAGGAAAAAATCAATTATCGCCTATAACAAGGATTTATTGCTGAATGGTTAACTGGTGAATAGTCGTCTAGAAGATTATTTGCTATCACTCAAAATTAAGCTGCCAGACAGAGATGGTACGGTCGTCACTAGCAGAAATGACTTGTCCTTTATGGCTGGTCCAGAGCAGTTTATTTACTGAAGTACCATGTCCGGCATGACGGGCCCGGTCAATTACTTTCAATAACTTACAGGTAGTGGCATCCCAAACTTTAATCGATTTATCCATGCTACAGGTAAGAAAATAATCGCCCTCCTGGCTGAAAGCAATGTGATTAATGGCATACATATGCGCCACTATTGACTGGCTAAGCTGATAATCATTGTTTACATCCCATACTTTCAGGTGAGCATCCCGGCTTCCACTGAGCAAATACTTATAGTCAGGAGAATACGTAAGAGAGAAAACCGAATTCTGATGGGCTTCTATTTCCTGTTTCAATAGCAAAGAGTACAAATCAAAAATCCGGATGGTATGATCGCTATAGCCAACGGCCAGTTCTTTTTTCAGCGGATGGATTGCCAGGCTACGGGCACTCTTGTCTGAAGCCTTGATGTGGTTTTGCACCGTAAAAGTAATAGTATCCATTACAATCACCGTTCCATCGCCAGTGGCTATAAATATCTCTTGCCCTTGGTTTTTTATATCAAAAATAGCGGCATTGGTGAGTTTTACAGACTTAATTTCTTGTTTAGAATCAAGATCAATCACATGAATGCCGTCGAAATTCTGCCCGATCCACAACTGGTTTTGTTCCCGCAGATAGTGCAGGGCATATACAGAAGCCGGAATTCTGGCCAGCAGTTCACCCTGATCTGGCTGTAGCAGATTCCAGCTGGCCACCAGGCCATCTGCCGATGCAGAAAAGAATAAATGTGGTTCCTGAGCCTGTTCAAGGGCATATACTGCATCCCGGTGTCCAGTAAAAGTGCTTAGTTTTTCTACCCTTACCTTTTTTCTTACATCCATGATTATCACCTTACACAAAAGTAGTTAGAATATTTTGATTAAAACCTGTAAAATCACAAATTGATGCCATCTTTGCTGTCTATCCGGATTGCTTTATGCCATTATTTTACAAGGAACTTATTGAAGAAAACTGCATCTGGGGCATTTGGGAAATTACTGAAACAATTCATGCATTGAGTCAGATGTTAGGCGACAATGTATTTGATAGCAGTCATTTGCAGAGTATAACCCATGAAGGGAAAAAAACAGAGTCCATGGCCGTTAGGGTGCTTACACAATACTTACTTGGAAACTGGCGATTGCCCTATAAGGGCATCCAAAAAGATGGCTGCGACAAACCTCATTTAGCCGGATACGACTTTTCTGTATCTGTAAGTCATACCAGCCTGTATGCGGCAGTTATCATACATCGCAGCCGGAAAGTTGGTATAGATATTGAACAAATAAAGACGAAATTAATTAAAGTGGCACCAAAATTTCTATCACCGGCCGAAATTACCCATGCAGGTACTAACCTGGAGCGGCTGTGTATGTACTGGTGCGCCAAAGAAGTCTTATATAAAAAATATGGCAAAAAAAATCTGTCTCTGAAAGATGAAATATACATTCATCCTTTTCAACATACACAGTCAGGTCCGGTGCGGGGAGAAATTATGCCTGACGGTTATAAGGAGCCTGCTACCATTGTATATATGAAGCTTTCTGATTACATTCTGGCCTACAGCTATGAATAAATTTATTTAGTTTGTATGCTATCTCTGGTGAAAACCTTATAAAAGAAGCTTTCATCAGTACCAATTATAAATATACATTTATGAAAATACTTACAATCTTATTCCTCTTTTTATCAGCCCTACTATCTGTACCGGATGGCGTACAGACAGGTGGTAAAATAGAGAATTTTACCTTGCCCAATGCCATCAGCAAACAGCCGGTATCTTTGTCGGATTATGCCAGTGAGAAAGGAGTAGTACTTATATTTACCAGCAACTATTGCCCGTATTCCAAATTATACGAAGATAGAATTATTAAGCTGGCTAATCAGTTTGAAGGGCAGGGAGTTAAATTCCTGCTGATTAATTCCAATACATCTGTAGATAATATTGATGATACTGTTGAAGAAATGGCCAGGCACGCCCGGGAGAAAGGATTAAAAATGCCCTATCTGGCAGATAAAGAACATACAGTACGTGCTAAACTGGGGGCTACTAAAACACCCGAAGCATTTGTACTGCAAAATACCGGAAATGGCACTTTTATTCTCAAGTATAGAGGAGCTATCGACGATAATCCACAGGTACCAGATGTAGTTTCTGCCTTTTATTTGAAAGATGCCATTACTGCTATTATCAATAAGAAAAACCTGAGCCTGATGGAAAAAAGACCTATCGGCTGTATGATTAAAAAAGATTAGTTTTAATTTAGTTCCCAATTAATTGTCTATTGACTGCTGCTCAAAAAAGCCCGCAAGATCAGAGAATCTTGCGGGCTTTTTTATTGTATGCTAAAACCTGCTTTTTTCAGATCATCCCAGAACCTGGGATAAGATTTAACTACTACTTTTGGATGCTGAATAATAATGGGATACAATAAAGCCAGTGGTGCAAAAGCCATGGCCATCCGGTGGTCATCATAGGTATCTATTTCAATTGGATATTCGGGTTGTTGCCAGTCAGCAGTACGGGTAAGTTCATAGGTTTCAGGTTTTACCTCCTGTAAGGTCGCTCCGAATTTGCTTAATTCCTGCTGCAGTGCTTTTACCCGGTCTGTCTCTTTTATTTTCAGGCTTTCAATACCGGTTAAGGTAAGGTGAATATGGTTGGCCGCACATAATACGGCAACTGTCTGGGCAAGATCCGGACAATGGGTAAAATCAACGGCCACTCTTTTTTGAGATGGTGTTTTGGTTAAGCGCACACCGCCTTCTACATTGGTAGTATGAACCCCTAAGTTTTTCATAATTCCGGAAATGGCACTATCTCCCTGCAGAGAATCTTTTTTCAATCCTTTCAATTCGATATCTGCCTGTGGGGCGAGTGCCGCAATACTATACCAGTAACTCGCCCCCGACCAGTCAGATTCTACCCAGAAGGTAGCTGGCTGATAGGTTTGCTTTTTCACAAGAATCGTATTGCCCTCCCAGGAAACATCAATTCCAAAATTAGCCATCTGTTTGATAGTCATTTCAATATATGGCCTGGAACCAATGTTTCCTGTAAGTATTAAAGTTAACCCCTGAGGCAATACTGGTGCTATCATCAGCAAGGCAGAAATATACTGGCTGCTCACATCTCCCCGTATTTCAATCTGGTGTACTCCCGAGGGACGGATTCCCTTGATATGAATAGGAGGAAATCCTTCATTTTTCAGATACGTAATTTCTGCACCTAATTTCTGTAAGGCATCTACCAGAATGGAAATGGGCCGTTCACACATCCGGGCAGTTCCGGTTAATATTTTATCCTGGTTGGTGGCAGCAATATAAGCTGTCAGAAAACGCATGGTGGTTCCTGCATCAATTACGTCTAACGTCTGTTCTGCACTATGTAGCAAGCGCTGCATGGTTTGCGTATCACGGGCTTCAGATAAGTTATGTAAGGTACATTTATAGCCGCTTAAAGCATCTATAATCAATGCCCGGTTACTTTCACTTTTGGATGCCGGTAAAAGAATACTTGCCTGAATGGCGCTAACTGGTTTGTGGAGGGTGATGTGTTGTAAATCAATCATCTTAACTGGAATGGCTGTATAGCCGGATGGTTAAATTATTTTTATCGTTTGCGCTGTAAAACTGTATAGAATTAGAATGTTTCCAGCGTTCGTAGCCTTCTGAAATTATTGATACGGTAGTTCCGCTTTTTGGCCAGTTTCAATAATAATCCACCAGCAATAAATGAACTTCCCACTACTATTCCGGATCTGGATATATCCGGATCATTTCCTCTGAAAACCGGGTTAAAGGTGTCGGCCAGAAAGTAAAGCAAACCAGCTCTGGGTAAAATATAAATAGCCTGATCGAGCATTCCTCCCTGTTTGTAGCGGATCACCGACTTAATATCTCTTAAAGGTATATCTGCACCCCTAACTTTAATGGTGGAGTCTCCCACTGCTTCTATCACATCCTTGTATTTCATCCGGTCGCCCTTGAGCTTAAAAATAAGTTCATCACCTGCATAATACCTGAGTCGTTTCACATGCCCGGGCTTATCAAGTATCAGGAATCTCTGGTCCTGGCTTACGCCCTTCAAACAAATACTACAGCAGAAGAATACAAGTGCAAGGCGTACAATCATCAGGTATGGTTGGTTATCAGCGTGGTTGAAGAAATCGGCAACAGGTATATCCCTATTTAAATATGTAATATTGAACGAAGCGCACTCAGACTTTGGTTACGCCACCGGAAACAATAAACTTCATAACATCTGCCCCTGTTGCATCAATCAAAGTTATGTTTTCTTTAGGAACGATATATAAGTCGCCAGAGAAATTATATGAATGAGGCAAGTATACCGCCAATCTTTCATGTAAACCCAGGTTATGTAAATCCTCCTGTGTGATAAAGCCCAGCTTTTGCAGATTAGATTCTCTGTTTATAGTGACCAGTACTGGCTGGTTAAATTTTTTTTTATCGCCTACAAAGGCCGAAACCAGGTCTTTTAGGGAAGAATAAATAATACGAACCAGTGGAAGGCGGTTCATCAAACGTTCAAACAGATTAAATACAGGCTGTGCAATGAATGTAGAACCTAAATAACCAATAATGGTTACAGTGGCGAGTATAATTACCAGACCAGCTCCCGGAAAATCCAGAGCTAATAACCCATCCAGCCAACGGATAGAAGCCAGCAAGATATACACAGTAACGCCGATGGGTATTATAAACAATAATCCTCTTAAAAAATACTTTATGAGGCTATTCATTATTCATCCGCTTTTTAATAATCATATACAGAATCCTTTATTTCAATATGCCGGTGCAAAAATAAAAAAGGGCCTGCGATTGCAAAGCCCTTTTGAAATGATTTATAGAAAACTATATGGCAAAGCCCATAAAGCTCAGAAAGCCAAGAGACATCAAGCCTACAATAATAAACGTAATTCCTAATCCTCTCAAGGGTTTAGGCACATTAGAATATTTCAGCTTTTCGCGGATAGCAGCTAAGGCAACAATAGCCAGCATCCAGCCAATGCCAGAACCAAATCCGAACACAGTAGCTTCCGCAAAATTATACGGGCGGCCTTGCATGAAAAGAGCACCTCCCATAATAGAGCAGTTTACAGCGATCAATGGAAGGAAAATACCTAAAGCACCGTATAAAGCCGGAGAGAATTTCTCTACAGCCATTTCTGTAAGCTGTGTAAAAGCGGCAATTACTGAAATAAATACAATGAAGCTTAGAAAACTTAAGTCTACCGTTGCCAGGGCTGATATGCCTGTCCAGGCAAGTACGCCAGGATTCAGCACATAATTCAAGATTAGCCAGTTTAAGGGAACAGTCATACCCAATACGAATATAACAGCCATTCCCAAGCCAAAAGCAGTTTTTACATTTTTGGATACTGCCAGGTATGAACACATACCCAGGAAGTAGGCAAAAATCATATTATCTATAAAAATAGAGCGAACGCCAATACTAATTAAACCTTCCATCTGAAATGTATATTTTAAGGTTAAAAATTATTCTTCGTAATGTTTATTATAAGCCCGTTGCGCCCAGATGATCAACCCTACAATGATACAGGCTCCGGCAGGCAGAAGCATTAATCCATTTCCCTGAAAAGGAAGTCCAGCAGCCGCGAATACTTTATAACCCAGAAGAGAACCTGAACCAAATAATTCACGGAAAAAAGCCACTGTTAATAAGATAGCTCCATACCCCAGTCCATTACCAATTCCATCCAGAAAAGAAGGCCACGGCTTATTTGCCATCGCATAAGCTTCCAGGCGGCCCATTACAATACAGTTGGTAATAATTAATCCTACGTATACAGATAATCCTTTGGCCACATCATACATATACGCCCGTAAAAATTGGTCTAATATAATTACCCAAACTGATACGATAGCTAATTGCACGATAATACGAATCCGGGCCGGAATACTATCTCTGATCAGAGATATAAACAGGTTTGAAAAAGCAGTTACAAATGTTAATCCCAGTGCCATTACCAGCGCGGTTTGTATCTGTATAGTAACAGCCAGAGCCGAACATATACCTAATACCTGTACCGTAATTGGATTATTGGAATTGAGTGGATCAACTAGCAGCTTGCGGTTTTTTTGGGAAAACAAGCCTTCGCTTTTTTCTTTCACAGCCGGAGCTGCTTTTTTCTCTTCCACTTGTGTACTCATGATATATTACTTTAAGTTGATTGCTTGTTTATTGTTCATTTTAGCCTTGAAGAAATTTTCGTAGGACTTGAAATAATCCATGAGCATATTGTTAATTCCTTTGGCTGTAAGAGTAGCCCCGGACATGCCATCTACTTTATGCGGACTATCAGAATAATCGTTTCCTTCGCCTTTCATCATCTGAACAGATACCAGGTTACTTCCTTCAAATATTTTTTTACCTGTATACCGCTGCTGAATTTCCTCAGTGGTAATACGGGCACCCAGACCAGGGGTTTCACCGGCATGTGCATAGCTCACCCCATTAATAGTAGAAAGATCGCTTTTTAAAGAAACAAATCCCCAGATGTTATTCCATAACCCATAGCCATATACGGGCAATACATAAAATTCGGCTTTATTCGGATCTGATTCACTTACTACTTCATATATTGGAAGCAAACGCTGATCAGCCGGTTTTTTGTACTCATCCACAATGCTTATCTCTTCTACTTTTTTACCTTCATCTACACTGCCATCTGGTTTTACCACATAGGCTTTTACCCGTTTCTCATACAACTCAGTGATATTAGCATTTTCATCCAGGGTTAATACGGTAGTCAGAATATTTCTTTTCTGTTCCAGAGCGATATTAGCCTGTTGTTGCGGTTTTAGACCTTCAGCGGCCACAGCCAGTAAAACCCCGCATAATACGGTAAGCCCGGCTGTATAGAGAATGATATATAAATTAGACTGTCGCACGTTTTAATCTCCTTTTTTTGTTAGCATCTACTACGAAGAAATCAATAAGAGGGGCAAATACGTTCATCAGCAATACAGCCAACATAATTCCCTCCGGATAAGCCGGGTTAAATACCCGGATCAGTACAGTAAATATACCGATTAATGCACCATAAAACCATTTTCCGGTTTCAGTTTGTGAGGCAGAAACAGGATCAGTAGCCATATATACAGCACCAAAAGCAAGGCCCCCCATTACCAGATGATAGTGAGCAGGTACACCCATAAACGCATTACCAATACCACTGGATGCTAATACATTTAATAGTAAGCCCATTACCCAGGCACCTGCAAATACACTGAATATAATTTTCCAGTTTCCTACACCAGTCGCAATCAAAATAGCAGCTCCAATTAAACACATCAGGGTAGAAGTTTCTCCGATACAACCTGGAATCGTACCCAGGAACATACTCTTGAAAGAGAACAGGTCAGGATACCAGGAAGCCTCCAGTGCTTTAAGAGCGCCGGATTGTGCATCTACTGCAGCAGCCGATGCTTCATTTAGTATAGATAAAGCTGTAGCACCAGAATAGCCGTCAACGGTTTTTGAACCTTCTGGCAAATACGTCCAGATGTTACCGGAAATTTCTGTAGGATAGGCAAAGTACAGGAAGGCACGGGCCGTCATAGCTACATTCAGTACGTTCATACCGGTTCCTCCAAACACTTCTTTTGCAAGCAATACTGCAAAAACGGTGGCTAAGGCTACCTGCCATAAGGGAATAGTTACCGGCATGATCAGCGGAATCAGGATACCGGTTACCAGGAAGCCTTCGTTGATAGCATGTTTGCGCATGATGGCAAAAATAACCTCCACGATACCCCCGGCAGTATAGGCCACAATAACAATTGGCAGAGTCAATTTAGCACCTAGCAAAAATTTCGTCAGAAAATCGGCTTGCTCACCGGTAGCTAAATAATGCTGGTGGCCTACATTCCACATCCCGAAAAACAAGGTAGGCAGAATGGCAATTACAACGGTCATCATATACCTTTTCAGATCTATGGCATCACGTACTTGTACGCCTTTGGCAGGAGCAGTGTGGGCAGGCACAAACATAAAGGTTTCAGCTGCCTCGAACAGGTAATGGAACTTCCCATATTTGCCTCCTTCTGCAAATAAGGGCTTTTGTTTATCTAACAGATTGCGTAACGCTTTCATTGAATATAGGATAAAAACTAACTTTGTTGAATCATATTTATTCCTTCCCGGATCATGGCCTGAATATCATTTTTCGATACATCAATAAACTCACACAGGGCAAAATCTTCTTCCGCTACTTCATAAATTCCCAGAGCTTCCATTCCATCATAATCATTAGCCAGAATTGCTTTTAACAGCAACACTGGATAAATGTCCATGGGCAATACTTTTTCCATCGCACCAGTTTGTACAAACGGGCGCTCCTCCCCATGCAGGTTGGTATCTAATACATATTCTTTGTTAGGAGAAAGGAAAGAGAATAAGCCAAAAGCTTTGTGGAAACTATATTTTTTCGGATCAGGCGTAATCCAGCCTAAGAATTCTGAGTAGTTGCCTTCAGGAATCACAGTAATCATATTGTGGTAAAATCCCAGGTATCCGTCAGCGGCAATTTTTTCTCCTGTCAGCACATTACCTGATATATACCTAACATTCGTACCTTTGATATTGTTCGCTACAATATTTTTAATATTTGCCCCGGTATAGGTTCGGTAATACGCCGGACTTTTCACTTCGGAACCTGCCAAAGCAACAATTTTTGAAGCATCATAACGGCCTTCGGCGAACAATTTTCCAATCTGGATTACACCATATGGAGTTAAAGTCCAGACAGTATCGCCTTTATTAATAGGGCTGATGTGGTGGATCTGAATTCCTACGTTACCAGCCGGGTGAGGACCATAGAATTTATTTACCTGTATACCAGTTGCTTTCTCTACTGCGGATGAAGATTCAGCATCTCCTTTAATATTGAGGTGAACTTTGCCTGGCGTCAGTTTTTTTAACACGTTTAATCCGGTTAAAAAATAGGATTCTTCACCTTGAAAGATAAAGCTGTAATCTGGCGCTAATGGACTGGAATCGAAAGCAGAAATAAATATGTGTTTAGGCGTATCGTTCGGGTTGGCAACAATGGCAAATGGACGCTGAATAAAATTAATCCATACACCACTGGTTGTTAAGGCATCGAGTACAGATTCTCTGGATAAACTCTCGATCTGGGAGGCTGAATATTTGGGAAACTCCAGGTATTCTATCTTTTTGTCAGCCAGAATTTTTATTTGTAACAGTTTGCGCTTTTCTCCCCTTAGAACTTCTACTACTTCACCACTGACCGGGGATGGAAACTTGATTTTTTCATTTTTCTTGTCGTAAAAGAGAGGTGTTCCGGCTTTTACAATATCGCCTTCGTTTACTAAGGACTTTGATCGTTTTAACCCAATAAAATCTGCTGTTCGGATGGCAAATGTATCAGGTTGCGGACTTTCTGCGATTCTCTTTTCTGCTTTACCAACTAATTTTATATCCAGACCTCTATTCAGCTTAACTGTTTTTGACATGTGTGTAAGAACTATATCCTTGTTATTTTACAAAACCATGCAAAATTAGAACATTTTTCTACAAATAAAATCAGAACGCAATTTGATTTATTTTATTCATTTGCATTTTTCAGACAATAAACTTACATGCACAAATCAAGGAGGGCAACCTTAAAATGTAGCCACCGAATCAATGTTTTCTACATGCCGGGCTACTTGTTCCATCAGCCACATAGGCGTAGAAGTGGCTCCGCATATTCCTACACTTGTTGCGCCTTCAAACCAGGCCGGTTCAATTTCCTGTTCGTTCTCAATAAAATAGCTTCTGGGGTTTTCAATCTTACATACCCCATACAATGCCTTCCCATTAGAACTTTTTTTACCACTTACAAACAGAATAACATCGTGTTCATGGGAGAATTTTTGCAGTTGAGGTTCCCGGTTAGAAACCTGCCGGCAAATGCTGTCGTTGGCATCCAGGTAATCAGCCGGTGCCTGTGGATTGGCTTCTTTAATTTTCTCTTCGATGAGGGCTTTCATCTTGTAAAAGCCTTTGGTGCTTTTGGTTGTCTGGCTGAAAAAAGATACAGGCCTGGAAAAATCTACCTGCGCCAGATCTTCTTCTGTAGTTACAACAATGGCTTCATTATTGGTTTGCCCGGTAAGCCCAATTACTTCGGCATGTCCCTTTTGGCCATAAATCACTACCTGCCCTTTGTCTGGCTGTATTTTGTCGAAAGCATGTTTTACCCGGTTCTGTAGTTTTAATACAACCGGACAGGAAGCATCTATTAATTCAATATTATTGCGTAAGGCCAGTTCGTAAGTTTCCGGTGGTTCGCCATGCGCCCGGATCAGCACTTTACAATCCCTCAATTCCTCTAACTGTTCCCGGCTGATGATTCGTAGGCCTTTGTCATGCAGCCGTTTCACTTCCATGCTATTGTGTACAATATCACCCAAGCAATAGAGCGTATTGCTGTGTTCCATTTCATCTTCGGCCATTTGAATGGCATATTCCACTCCGAAACAATATCCTGAATTTTTATCAATCGTTACTTTCATGGCTGTCTGTTAAATTGGTTCCTTATATACGCAATTTCACTACTGATTGGAAGTAATTTGCACCCGGTCTTGGATCATGCGGCTGGAAGCCAGGTTAATTACAAAATCAATTTGTTCATCAATCGTGATATGGGTATTATCTAATAAATACGCATCATCTGCCATCCGCAAGGGGCTCTGGGCACGGGTTGTATCAATATGATCGCGCATTTGCAGGTTTTTGATAATATCGTCCAGAGGCACCATATCATCTTTTTCCAGCAACTCTTCCTGTCTGCGTTTAGCCCGTATCATCATATCGGCCGTCATAAATATTTTCAGTTCTGCATCGGGAAATACGCAAGTACCAATATCCCGGCCATCCATTACAAGTCCCCGTTTTTTGCCCATTTTCTGCTGTTGCTCCACCATACACTTACGCACTTCTGAAATCGTGCTTACCTCACTTACTTTATCAGAAATGTACATTTTCCGTATCTCTTCTTCAACATTTAAACCATTGAGGTAAGTTTCATTTTTTTGCAGATGCGGATTATGTATAAACGTAATGTGAATATTGGCCAGTGCCTGAACAACCGCATGTGGGTCGGTGAGAGAAACATAATTTTCAAGAAAATACAGGGTTACTGCCCGGTACATGGCTCCGGTATCAATATAAATATACCCTAATTTATTAGCTACCAGTTTGGCTGTTGTGCTCTTTCCACACGCTGAATATCCGTCTATGGCGATAATAATTTTCTTCATGCAAAATATGTTTAAAAATTCCCGGCGCTTCCAGAAGCCTTTTCCGGAAGATTTTTGGTAAGGACGGATGTAGTCAGTATAATGTTTTGCAAATATACGATACCCATTCTTTCTATAAGTACTTAATGAGATTAAAAATTACAGGCAAGATACTCTGGAACCTGGATTTACTGATTAGAGAAAATAATATATGTGAATAATCAGCTAAGATCACAATTATTTGACCTTCTGCATGTAACCATTCAAACAAGATTTTGTTAAGATTTATATAGAATCGAAATGTGTTTCGCTAACCCTCGCCATTCTATCCTTATATTTCTCTGCCAGGTTATGCTCTTCATTATCCATAAGCTTCATAATTATAATTGAGAAAATAAGCTATATTGTCTGCGTTTAGTTTTTGACGGGTATTTGTTCACTCCTGTATATTTCTTGCGAACAAAAGCTTACTTGTCTGTCTCCCAGATTCTAAAATCTATAAACCATCTTTTGTTTACATCACCTATCAGCATCATATAGACGAGGCTCATGATATGAATCATATTTTGGGTTCATTTCAGGGGTAGATTTGTGATAAAGTTGTGATAATTTAGGGATAATAAAACAAAAAACCGCTTAATTTATAAAATTAAGCGGTTATAAAGTGCCGAAGGCGAGAGTCGAACTCGCACAAGCTTGCGCTCGCACGCCCCTGAAACGTGTGCGTCTACCAATTCCGCCACTTCGGCTTAAGGGAGCACAAATCTAAAATAAATATTTTGTTTACAAAATAACCGGAGTAGCGATTTTACAGGTTTTCTGCATTTTTTTCGGCTATACTTCCCTTTCAGTCAAATCATACTACTTCCTTATACTGCATCCGGTACAACTGCGTATAAAAGCCTTCTTTCGCCAGCAATTCCTCATGGGTACCTTGTTCTTTGATCTCTCCTTTATCCAGTACAATAATTTTATTGGCTTTTTGAATCGTAGACAAGCGGTGGGCAATCACAATGGAAGTCCGGCCACGCATGAGCTTTTCGATGGCCTGCTGAATCATTTCTTCAGTTTCGGTATCCACCGAGGAGGTAGCCTCGTCGAGTACAATAATTTTGGGGTCGTATACCATCGCCCGCACAAATGAAATCAATTGCCTTTGCCCTACAGAAAGCGTAGCCCCCCGTTCCATCACGTTATAATCAAAGCCATCCGGCAGCCGTTCGATAAATTTCCTGGCTCCTACCAGTTCGGCAGCTTCCAATACTTTTTCCCTGGTAATAGCCGGATTACCGAGGGTAATGTTCTGCATAATGGTATCTGAGAACAGAAATACGTCTTGTAATACCACGCCAATTTTATCCCGCAAGGCATTTAATTCATATTCCTGCAGGTCTACGTTATCTATGTAAATATGTCCCTTGTTAATTTCATAAAAACGGCTCAGCAGGTTAATCACTGAAGATTTCCCGGCTCCAGTTGCGCCCACGAGTGCTAAGGTTTCACCGGCTTTTACATGCAAGGAAATATCTTTCAGTACATACTCTTCATTGTTATAGGCAAACCAGACATGCTCAAATTTAACTTCTCCCTTCATATCTGTGGGCCGGAACGAACCTTCATTAGTGATAAACTCTTTGCTGTCCAGTAGTTTCAAAATACGGTCGGTGCTTACGATGCCTAATTGCAGGGTGTTAAACCGGTCGGCAATCATGCGGATGGGCCGGAAAAACATGGAAATAAACATAATGAAAGCCGTAAGCGTACCGGCGGTTATATCTTCATTTAAAATACCTCTGGCGCCGTACCACACTAATAAACCCGTACAAGCAGCTGAAATCACCTCAGCTACCGGATAATATACCGAATAATACAAAACTGATTTCAGGTTGGCCCGTTTGTGTTCCCTGTTGATCTCATTGAATTTTTTAAATTCTGCCTGCTCGCTATTAAAAATCTGTACAATGCTCATTCCGGTGATGTGTTCCTGCACAAATGAATTCAGGTTGGAAACGGCTGTACGTACTTCATTGAAGGAATCTTTAATTTTTTCCTTAAAAATATAGGTACTCAGCAGCAGCAGGGGAAGCATACATAAACTGATCAGGGTAAGCCGCCAGTCGATGCTAAACATCACCGCCAGAATAACGATCAGTTGCAGAATATCGCCGGCAATAGCCGCCAGTCCTTCGCTGAACACATCCGACAGCGTTTCTATATCGGAAATCGTACGGGTAACCAGCCGGCCAATTGGGGTATTGTCGTAGAATTTGAGCCGGAGCTGGAGCAAATGTTTATAGAGGGCGATGCGTATATCGCGGATTATATGTTGTCCCAGCCACCCGGATAAATAGGTGTTGTAATACTGCATCACCGACTGTATCAGCAGCAGGCCGATCATTACAGCCACCATAATGTGAAGGCCGCTATAATTGGCCTGTACAATATAATTATCAATGGTATACTGAATGAGAAGCGGCGTAGCAGGTACTAAAGCGGCCAGAAGAATGATGAGAAAGATTAGTAAAACAAACTGTCTGGTATAGGGTTTCATAAACACAAACAGCCTTTTTATCACAACAACGTCGAATATTTTTCCGCTCTTTTGTTCCTGGTTCATACAAGATTTGAAATTAATAGCTCAGGTGGGTTTTCTTACAACAGTTCCCTGATCATTTAAGTTTTTATTTGCCAGATCATTTCCGGCAAATGAGTTTTTATGAAATAATTATATTAACGATGGACTATTCTCCCTTGTCGTTCCGCTCAAATATCCGCTCATCATACACAACACTTGTCAGAAATAAGCCATCTGGCGGCACAGACCTTCCGGCGGCACTGCGGTTTTTGCTCAAAAGTACCTGTTCAAAACCTTCCAGCGATAATCTATGTAAACCTACTTCCATCAATGTGCCTACAATGGCCCTCACCATTCCTCGTAAAAAACGATTAGCCCGGATGTAAAAAATGAGGAGGTCACCGGAATTTTTCCAGCAAGCTTCATGAATGGTGCAAAGAAAATGATTTACATCTGTTTTTACCCGGCTGAAACAAGTAAAATCTTCGTATCTGAGTAATATTCCTGCAGCCTCATTCATGGCGGCCACATCCAGAGGCTTGGTATACAGGTAAGACATATCTTTCAGAAAAGGATTTTTCTGAAGGCTGATTCTGTACTCATAACTCCGGGAAATGGCATCAAAACGGGCATGTGCCTTTGCTGCGACTGGAATAATATTTTTCGCTACAATATCTGCCGGTAAAAGCGCATTCAACTGATACAGATGCGGATGGGTTTGTAAAGGCTTGCTTGTATCCACATGTATATACTGCTGGCTGGCATGAACTCCCGTATCTGTACGGCCACTGCCAATGGTTGCTGCATCTTCTTTCAATAACGTACTTAGTGCCCGGTTAAAAGCTTCCTGTACAGTATAGGCATTGGCTTGTATCTGCCAGCCATGGTATTTGGTTCCTTTGTAGGCAATCTCAATGAAATAGCGCACTATTAACTTTTATGCGAAGATAGCAGAAATATGGGGAAGTTAGAGGCTGGAAACAGGAAGTCAGACTTCTGTTATGAGCAAAAAATAAACAGTTGATTAAACCGTTAATCATAAACCCACTTAAACTTCATTCCCCATGAAAACTTCTTTGTTACATTCTTGTTGTATCATCCTTTTGTTACTGTCTGGACCGCTTTGTTATGGACAATTTCTGCAAAAAGGCTTTTTATTTGAAGGAATGGGACCTTCTGAATCTGAAATAGATTCATTCCCTGTATATCCCGGAGGAGATGAAGCTTTAGAAGAATATCTTTATACCCATTTAAAAGAAGCATCCAAAGGTGTAAATCAAAGTCTTCTTACTCTTTCTACTTATAGAGCGGTTGTTCAATTTCAAGTGGATGAAATGGGAAATGTGAACAAGCAAAGAGTCAGGATACGTGAAAGCACACCAGATATGGCAATCTTGGATGAAAAGGTAAAAGAAATGATCAAAAGTATGCCTCAGTGGAGTCCCTGTATCATAGGCAACACAGCTACACCGCAAAAAGTAGGACTAATCATCACCTATGATGCAAACAAGTCTCAATTTGATTTTAAGTAGATGAGAGGTCAGGTAGTCCCTGGAAAAAGAAATCTCTTACCTTATTACTGATCTCCATCTTCTTTCCTCCCCTATCCACAATCTGTCTTCTAAAGAAATTTTTGCATAAAAATGTGTGCAATAGAATAAAGAATTATATTGGCAGAACGTTAGCAGAGATACTGAAATGCTAATTTTGTTTCACATTTAATTGTTAAGTCATGGCTAAATCACAAGATGCAAAAAAAGAAAAAAAGAAAGAGCCTACGAAATCCTTAAAAGAAAAAAGGGCTGCCAAGCAGGAAAAAAAATCTTCCGGTAAATCATCTTAATCTGCCTGTTGTGTGGTACACCCTCAAATCTTACCTGCTTTATAGGTAGGCTAGTATGAAGGGTGGATGAGATAAACAAATAAAGCCCTGAAGGTAGCTTCGGGGCTTTTGTGTTCTTTGCAGGGGTTGTTATACAAGTATGCTAATTTCAGAAATTTTCCGGGTACATAACAGCTTACAGACAGTCTACGTTAAACCCATGAATAATTACAAAGCCATTAAGAATGGATGATAAACTTGCTGAATTCAATCATAAATGTAACTAAAACAATGATTACCCCGATGGTAACATTTTCTTTGGTCAAACGTGTGCGTATACTTTTCATGCGTAATAAATTTAAATATCTTGTTTTACACTATATATTGAAGAGAATAATGGATACTTTATTATTCCGGAGGGTTTACATTCTACAAATGTAATTGATTTTGAGTGCTTCTCTATATAGCATTAATCGAAGAATATGTAATAATAAGAAGCGGCAACGACATTTTCAAGACGAATCGTTCTTATTATGACAAATAATAACATAGTAAATAATGCGTAAAGCACAGGTTTAGTGCATAAACAAATATTCTGTAACCCTTGGCTGATATTTTTTTTTGAAAGAATAAACCTGTTGAAACAAATTAGGCACTTTATCAGATATGTAAGTTTTAAAAACTATTTTTTACCCAACCCTATGCCTTACAAATACTTTGGCTTATTTATAGCACTACTGCTGACCTATACTGTACCGGCACAAACGCCTGCAACTGCCCCAAAACGGATTCTGGTACTTGGCCTTAACTCAAGTCAGTTTAACTCCAATGTATATTATATCAATGAATTAGCTTTCCTCAACGATACCGCCCAGAGCAAAGTAGTAGACCTCTATAACCAGACCTTGCTGCAAACCTTAACAGAATACTCCGCCACACAATATCAGTTTGTGTTAGCCAATGCCATCGAAACAGCAGCCATCCAGAGAAAGAGTAATTATGTAGAATGGAAGAATGAATACAAAGAACCTTACCTCGCTTTAGATGCAGATTCGCTTCAGGATATCCTTTTCAGGGACCTCATCCGGAAATATGCAGCTGACTATATATTAAACCTGAATTACTATAATATTTTCCGCAACAGTCCACCTGTCTTTTACTCTACTTCTATCAAAACAAGGCACATCATTGACTATGAACTGTTTAATAATCAGCTAGGTATTGCCTCCGCCGGACAGATTACGCTCATCAGTACCAATGCCAAAGCAACCGCCATGAAACCGAAGTACTCAGATTTTGCTGCCCAGCTCATCGAACGTTTGCAGATAGTGGAAGGAAATTTCCCTCCGGCTGTGGCAGAAAAGAAATACCTGCGGCAGCGGGAACGGATCATTAAAGATGCCTGGGGTGCCGGATTTTCACTGGGCTGGGGAAATACGTATGGCTGGTTTTCTACCCAGTTGTTACGCAATATCGGTACGCAATGGGATATTAACGGAGGTATTGGTTTTGGGCCCAGTGGATTTAAGGCCGGAATAGGCGCACGGTATTTTTTGCTTAATTATGGAAGAAGATACAAACCATTCTTTGAAATAAACTATGCCTGGGCCTCGGGAATGAAAATTGAAATGGGGGGTGAAAAAGATGATTCCGGCACCCAGCTGTATCCAGACCGGGTGAGTACATTCCGTATCCCTTCCGACCAGGCTATACATCTAAAAACCGGGTTCCGCTGGCTCAAAAACAGCAAAGCCTGGATGCTGCATGTAGGCTATGCAATGCCATTCAAAGGAGATAAAGCCAAGATAGTTGCTGCCGGAAGCGATGTATCGGTTGAAACATTTAACCGCAGAAAAAACTGGGCAGATCTGTTCACCATTGGCGGTGTGGATGTAGGAATTACGTACCTGGTCTATTTTCAAAGGTAATTTCAATGTAATAGCTGCCTGATGAGCTGGGGTAAAGTATAAAGGAGCAGATGTAGTTTGGCAAATAATCGCTTACATATACTTCACTAAAATAATAATCAATCATCCCAGGCAATTAAGCATGAAATACAGCATTCTATTCTTGGTTTTCATTTTGTTTTCTTGCCAGGAACCTGAGCCTTCTACTAATAATTTGCTTTTAGGAGACTGGATAAGACTGACTGAAGAACAACTAACGAATAAATATGATACCATCTGGCTTTCAGAAGACAGTTTTGAAATACCTATACCACCATCTCTTCCTCCTCCTCCACAATCATTAGCCAGTTTACAGCAACCTTTTGGCTTTGGTATTTACCCGGATAGCTTAGATTATTTTAAAGGCTTTGTTGAAATAACTCCTAACCGTTCAGAAGAAAGGTATACAGCAAAGTATCTGGGTAACTTCACTCAGTATACACTTAATTATGATACGCTTAGGCTATTTCATAAGGTAAATGATACTTTTCAAACTTTTCTTATCAAGAAATTAGTACCAGATACCTTAGTTCTGTTATATAACGATAGTATCCCATTAACTTTTCGCAAACTGCATTCTCAGCCGGATAGCTTACCAAACTTCGATAGGATTATTTTCTCTACTTCCTGTTATATGTGTCCAATCGAGAGTACGAGTATTCATTCAAATGGAGAAATATTATTCTATGAAGATAGAAATAATGGGAAACAAGGCTTTTACCGGGGTAAATTATCTAAAGAGTTCACAGCCTATCTTTTTCATAAATATAATAAAGCAGACCCAAAGAATCTACAGACTTCCTATTACCCGGATTATATAACCAGCCATCCAACCATCAATACGACCAGTTTTATGAAAGAAGAAAGTATTTATAAAACTGTTGTAGATAGCGAAATGTCTGCTCCTCCCCATTTAGTATGGGCATTTATTCCTGCTTACTTTGCTTACCAAACGACCAACATAGAGAAAATAACTGAGGAAAGTTTGCCCTTTTACCAGCACTTACGCTTTTTTGACTTTATTAAAACAGATTCCATCTTAGATATGAAGCAAACAGAAGCTTTTCTGTTATGGCAGGAATTAGGTACTGCTAAACCAACGAATGTAAATTTCTCCCCGACGTATCATGTATCTTTTAATGACTTATTTGATATAGACGAAAGCAAGGACAGGGAAGTTACTATTATCAATACCGATGGCAGGTTCTACGAGTTTATGAGTAACAATAATACTTTGATCAAACTAGACTTAGGTTATAATTTTATTGATAGAAACATTAAAAGAAAAATCAGAGCTTTAAAAGAGTGGGAAAAATAAAAACTACCAGTACACTACATAATCTATGATGGTTGCTTCAAAACACAAGTCATTTGCAGAAAGTCAAAGTTCCAGTTGTATTTATTTCATTGTCTGTTCTTAAAAAAACTATTCCTGCCTTTAGATAACTATATAGCACTCATAGAAAGAGTTATATCGGACATAGAATATCTTTTTCCGCACCTCAAAATACTTTTTACGGACTTAGAAGTACTTTTCTCACACATAGAAATATTTTTTGCAGACTTAGAAATACTTTTGCCGCACTTAGAAATATAATTCTCACACATAGAAATACTTTTGTCGTTCATAAAAACATATCCGACGAGCTTAGAAATTGTTTTAACGGACTTAGAATTTATTTTGTCTTACATAGAAACAGTTTTGCTGAGCTTAGAATAATATTTTTCATTCTCAGAAGGTGTGTATGAATACTTAAAAGCTTATTTCCCATCCATATAAAAACTAGTTGGATACTTTGAAGATTTTACCCCAGCCTTAGCTAAACTTTTCCCTAATAAATATAAACAGCAAGAATAACTAAACCCTACCTCCTCTGGTGTCGTACCTTTGCTAAACCATTAATAACAACCATCTATGCCAAACAATCAAAAATATGCACTCATTACGGGTGCTACCAGTGGCATTGGCTATGAATTAGCCAAACTATTTGCCCAGGACCAGTATAATTTAGTAATAGTAGCGCGCAATCAGGAAGAATTAGATGAAACTGCTTCTCAACTCAGCCACCAGTCTGGCATTGAAGTGATTACCATTGCCAAAGATTTGTTCAGAAAAGAAGCGCCCCTGGAAGTATATGAAGAAGTAAAAGCCAGAGGAATTCAGGTGAATGTATTAGTAAATGATGCCGGACAAGGACAATACGGAGAGTTTATAGAAAATGACCTCAACCGCGAACTGGATATTATTCAGCTGAACATTGTAGCCTATGTCGTACTCACCAAATGTTTCCTCAAAGATATGGTAGCCCGCAACGAAGGGAAAATCCTGAATGTATCATCCATAGCTGGTGAAGTCCCTGGACCTTTACAGGCTGTTTACCATGCCACCAAGGCATTTGTTACTTCCTTTACAGAAGCTATCCGCAATGAAGTGAAAGATACACAAGTTACCATTACTGCCTTGCTTCCAGGGGCTACAGAAACCGATTTTTTCAACAAAGCAGATATGGAAGATGCCAAACTGGTACGGGAAGGAAACCTGGGAGATCCGGCTAAAGTAGCCAAAGATGGATATGAGGCTCTTATGTCAGGCAAAGACAAAGTAGTATCTGGCTTACTAAATAAAGTGCAGGTAGCCATTAGCAATGTAATCCCGGATAATATTGTTGCTGAGAATATGCGCAAGCAGATGGAACCCAGCGACAAAAGCAGTACTGAAAAATAATAGGTTTGTGTAGAAATAAACCCTAATCTGGCTTGCAGGTTAGGGTTTATTTTTTAGTTTGTACCCTGCATACTCGTAAGGGAAAAGAAATAAATTTGACAATAATAATTTGTATACAACATGGAATCATTGAAAGGTAAAACAGCACTTATTACCGGGGCAGGAAAAGGGATAGGACGGGCAATCGCCCTGGCTTTAGCCGGAGAAGGGGTTCATACCGGTTTACTGGCCAGAACAGCTACTGACTTAGAAAAGCTTGCCACAGAGATACAAGGCTTAGGCGTAAAAACTTCGGTTGCTACAGCAGATATAGCAGACATGGAAGCAGTAAATGCAGCTGTGGCCCAGGTACAAAAAGACTTAGGACCGATTGATATATTAGTAAATAATGCCGGTATAGCAGCTTTCGGAGGTTTTTTACAGCTGGAGCCTGCTCAGTGGGAGCAAATTGTGAAAGTAAATGTATTCGGCGTGTACTATATAACCAGGGCTGTACTTCCGCAGATGATCGAACGGAAAACGGGAGATATTATTAACATTTCGTCTACCGCCGGACAAAGAGGCTCGGCCCAGACGAGTGCTTATAGTGCTTCCAAGTTTGCTTTGATAGGGCTTTCTGAGTCGTTGATGCAGGAAGTGCGGAAACATAATATCCGGGTTACGTCCTTGACACCCAGTACCGTAGCTACGGAGCTTGCTACCAGCCTGAAGTTAACTGATGGCAATCCTGAAAAAGTAATGCAACCCGAAGATTTTGCCGAACTCATTATTGCCCAATTAAAGCTCAACCGCCGGGTGTTTGTAAAGGAAGCCGGAATATGGTCTACCAATCCCTGATAAGTATATATAGCTTAAAATGGTTAAATTGTTAGATGGCTATATGGTTAAAACAGGTCTCCATCACCTGCTTTCTCTCTATAAAACCAAAGCTTTTATCTGTTGTGAAGTATAGTTTAAAGTCAGTACAAAGATTCTTAATCTGATTTGCATAAAATTATAGATATTGAAAGAGTGCGGTAAATGGTGCAGCAACAGTGTGGCCGGTTTTGGCCTTGTGCGTTAGCCGGAGGTTTGTGCGATGATTTTATCTGGCGTAAAACAGGCTTTGTTGGTGCTGCCCTTTTGTTTTGTTACTTTTATTTTGGGCAAGCAAAATAAAAGTAAAGACGGCGTGAGTACACTAAATCGGCAGATTTATCTCACTCTTTTACGTTTTTGAGTATTATACATCCGAACTCACCTTATAGTTTAACAAAATAGGCTAACCCATGAAAAGAGTTATTTTCCTGCTGCTGCTAGTAATGGGTATTCATTACCCAAGTGAATCGCAGGTACTCAAAAAGAAAATTCCGGATAAGCTGGTTGTGCTTACTTTCGACGATGCACCCGTAACCCATTATACGTATGTTGCACCTTTACTCAAAGAATATGGGTTTGGTGCCACATTTTATGTATGTGAGTTCCCTCCTAACTATGCCGATACCACCAAATACATGTCCTGGAAACAAATGCAGGCGTTAGGCAAGATGGGTTTTGAAGTAGCCAATCATACGCATACCCATGCGCCAGTAGGAAACCTTTCTCAAGAAGAAATCATCCGGCAACTGACCTACATCGAAGATAAATGCGATTCCTTAGAGATTGGCAAACCAGTAACATTCGCTTATCCGGGGTATAGTTTAAGTCCGCTGGTGCTGGAAACCCTGCAGGAAAAAGGATATTTGTTTGCCCGTGCCGGAGGCAGCCGTGCCTACAATCCTGAAACAGATCATCCCTACCTCATTCCCAGCTGGGCAACCAATGAGAAAAATACTACTCAAATCATGGAAGCACTCAGGCAGGCCACAAATGGACAAGTTGTGGTGCTTACCATTCATGGGGTGCCAGATTATGAACATCCCTGGGTTACTACCCTTCCCGAACAGTTCAAAGCCTATCTGCAATATTTAAAGGACAATCACTATAAAGTAATCTCTTTGAAAGAACTTCAGGAATATATAGATATTAAAAATGCGCTGAAGAAAATCAAACCAGATTATAAGAAAAAACTCAATAATTAAACAATTACCGTCTAAAATATGATGGTTGTTTAGTCATTATACTAAAGACAAAAGACCGGTGACCTAAGACTTTTCTATTATTTCTTTTCTGTCTTTCCAGAATAAGTAAAACCCAGTTTGTCCAAACCACGCTTAATATCCGGCGAACTCATAAACAATTTCCATAGCAAACCGGTACGGTAATTTTCAATCATCACGATGATAGGTCCCTGATCTATGGCTAAGTGCGAGTTGGCATACCAGTTATTCTGTTCGCTGAAAGCATCAATAAATCCATACTCAGACCAGAGTTTATCGCCCAGATCGAAATAAAAATGTTTCAAAGCTTCCATGGAATGTTCCGGCGTATACGGAAAAGCAGATAATGCGGCAGTAGGCGTAATCACACCCAGGTCTTCAGAAGGTGAGTGCGCTGCATATCCCACATGGCTGTCGCTGGCCGTAAGCCCCCAGTTGTTTTTGCCATAGCCCTTATATTTTTTAGGATTCGTGATACAATATTGCCGGTTGATCAGGGTGTGATTCAGGTTCTGTTGCCAGTAATCAGCATAGTTGTCTTTCAATCCTCTGGGGTCCAGTCCGAGGAAAGAGTAGTGCGTAAAAAACAGGGGGCCGCCGTATTCAAAACCCAAAGGAAGTTTAATGCCGAGGTATTCTTTTTCATTTTTAAAGTGTGTACTGGCTGTCCAGCCCTGGTGATAGACATTGGGTTCAATGGCAAACCTGGGGGAAGAAGCCGCCAGCACATAGGTGATCAAACATTCATTCCAGCCACGGATCTGGTGGTTCATGCTCCAGCCATTATTCGGGCTCCAGTGCCAGTAGAGTACATTCTGGTTGTTTTGCGTATGCCAGTTCCATTCTACAGCTTCCCAGAGCCAGAGTATTTTATTACGTAATTCTTTTTCTGCGGGCGAATCCCCAGTGAAATACTGCCTGGCGCAAATGAGTCCCTGAAACAAAAAAGAAGTTTCCACCAGGTCTCCCCCATCATCTTTCAAGCTGAAACGGATCACTTTACCAGTTTCCCCATTGAGCCAGTGCGGAAATACACCATGAAACAAGTCTGCTTTCCAGAGGAAATTGACAATCTTTAATACCCGTTCGGAAGCTTGCTCTCTGGTAATCCATTTGCGTTCAGCCGCTACTATAATCGCCATCAGGCCAAAGCCAGTTCCGCCAGTGGTTACCACTTCTCCGCCATAATCGAAGGACTCATTGCTGCGCTCTCTGGCCATACCACTTACCGGATGGCCAAACTCCCAGAAATACCGGAAGGTTTGCTTTTGTACCAGTTCCAGTAATTCCTCATCTGTGAGTTTCTTTGGCAGCTGTGCCGCTGAGAATTGTGCGAAAGTCTGGCAGGTAAGAAACAGGCAAATAATGAGTATTGATAGAGATTTCATAATGCGGGCTCATAGGTGATTACAGTCCACAAGGTAGTAAAAAACCGGTTTTTTATAAATTCTTCTTAATTTCTTTCAACTATATCTAAGTATAAAGTGTCACAACCTTTATGAATGCACATTAGATTGAAGATGGATTGATATTTTTGTAAATTCAGTTTAATCAAATTGTTTCAATATTGCACATGCTAAAAATAAGTTCACTCTGCTCACTTGCTTTAACATTTACTCTCCTATTAACAAGCTGCTTGAAACATCCTATCAATAGAATCCAATCCACGCCAAACAGTCTTCTCTCTGGTGATTCAAGTTTGGTTTTAGAAGACAGAATGGGCAGATTAACAATATTATTCAGTAATGGACTTATCCTATTCGCTGGAAGAAATTTGATTGAAAATGAAAAGCAATTTACAGGAGACAATCTATATCAATGCCGGTACTGTTGGGGAAAATATCAATATCAGAACCAGATATTAACGGTCTTTAAGCCACTTCCTGTCGGCTACCTAAACCTACCTGGCTCTTATCCAATTGATCCATTAAGCTACAAGATTATTGATAGCAAAATTATCAATCTAAGCGATTCTTCTGATCGGATAGTAATGCAAAAAATGAAATTGTCTATCAATCCGGATCATGCCTGGCTAGCAAAAAAAGCTCAACATAACTAATAATTTAACACTATTCCATACCTGCCAATTGCAACAGATGATAGTCCTAAAATCCGAAGGAAATTCCGGCCTGTAAAGCCTGATCATATTTTTGTTTATCGAAGCGGTAGTAGTAGGGAGATTTGTGCGGACCTACACTCTTGCGTTCTTCCAGACGTTCCAGAATACCCAGAGACAGCATCTTCTTCTGGAAGTTGCGCCGGTCTAAGGGGCGGTCGAGAATGGTTTCGTAGAGTTTCTGCAGCTCAGGCATTGTAAATTTTTCCGGCAACAGGTTATAGCCTACCGGGTGGAAATTCAGCTGCATGCGAAGTGTCTGAAGTGCTTGTCCGATCATTAGGCTATGGTCAAACAGCAGTTTTGGAAGTTCATGCATATCCCACCAGCAACACTCGTCTGAAAGCAGGTCAACCGTTGGAATCACCTTTGAAAACTCAACCAGGGCATAATATCCTATGGATATGGTTCTGTGAAATAACCAGTTATCTTCAGTATGTTCAATGTTAAGACTATC
Source organism: Rhodocytophaga rosea (assembly GCF_010119975.1). GTDB lineage: Bacteria > Bacteroidota > Bacteroidia > Cytophagales > 172606-1 > Rhodocytophaga > Rhodocytophaga rosea. Next base: position 6,610,247 of record NZ_CP048222.1, on the reverse strand, counting down.
TATTAAATCTTTTAAATTAGGTTCTTTATTCCGCTCAGGTTCACCAAACGTGTAGAACTGCTGCAAAAATACCTGGCTAATGCCAGTCCGTTCCTGCAGGATCCGCTGGGCAGCTTCATTGGCCGGTTCTGTCCAATGAATAAAACCTCCGGGTAAACACCAGCCTGCTACATTTTTCATCTTTAATAACAATACTTTCAGCTGGTTGTCATGAAAACCAAAAATGGCGCAATCAATGGAAACATGTGGCAGGAACTGCCGGTAGCCACTCTCGAAAAACTCTTTTATAGATGTTGGAGCATTCATAGATCAAATATAAATATAATCTATTGTGTACTTGACACACATTAGAAATTTTTCTTAATTTTGTATCTGCCATACGCTTTTTTCATGCATTATTATCTGCTTCCGGTTATACCAGCACTCCTAAAATTTATCTCATAATTATATATTAACATGCGTAATTCTTTTTATTATTTCCGTAGGACTGTCTTGCTTCTGCTTTGCTTAACTGTAGCATTCGGTCTGTGGTCGTACATGTACAAACGGGCAGATACACCGCCACAGGTTCCGGAAGAAAACCGGTTTACCAAAGTAGTACTGGCCCAAAAACTGGATGAACCCATGGAACTGGCTGTTTTTAAAGATGGACGGGTGCTGTTTATCGAGCGCAAAGGCAATGTAAAACTATACAACCCTACAACGGAGCAGGTAAAAGTGATTGCCAAAATTCCGGTTAGCACCAAATACATTTTCAAAGATGGCAACCAGTCTGAAGCAGAAGATGGCTTACTGGGAATGGCTTTAGACCCTCAGTATGAGAAAAACAACTGGATCTACCTGTATTATTCGCCTGCCGGAGATGAGCCTAAAAATATTCTCACCCGCTACGAATTCCGGGGCGATGAACTGGTAATGGATTCTAAAAAGGTGATCTTAGAAGTGCCTGTGCAGCGGGAACAATGCTGCCATACCGGCGGATCTATTGCGTTTGATGGCAAAGGAAATCTATATGTTTCTACCGGCGATAATACCAGCCCCCGATCAACTGGCTATGCCCCTTTGGATGAACGTCCGGAAAGAGGACCCTGGGATGCACAAAAATCTTCCGGAAATACGAATGACCTGAGAGGCAAAATTATCCGTATTCATCCGGAAGCAGATGGCACCTATACCATTCCAGAAGGAAATCTTTTCCCGAAAGGCACGCCTAAAACCCGTCCTGAAATATTTACTATGGGTCACCGGAACCCTTACCGAATTTCTGTAGACAAAAAAACAGGATTTGTATACTGGGGCGATGTAGGTCCGGATTCTGGTGTAGATTCTTTGAACAGAGGACCCCAGGCGGTGGATGAATTTAACCAGGCTAAAAAAGCTGGTAACTTTGGCTGGCCGTATTTTGTGGGAAATAACAAAGCCTACTGGGATTTTGATTTTGCTACCGGCAAACCAGGTACGCAGTTCGATCCGGCCAAACCAGTCAATAACTCCCCTAATAATACCGGACTAAATGAACTGCCTCCGGCCCAGAGAGCGATGGTATGGTATCCGGCTACTGAATCTATTCTTTTTCCAATGCTGGGAACCGGTGGCAGAAGTGCCATGGCCGGACCTGTGTATTATAAAGAAGATTTTAAGAATGCGAAACGTCCTTTCCCGGATTATTACAATGGAAAATTATTCATTTATGAATGGATGAGAGGATGGATTATGGCTGTTACGCTGGATGCAGATGGCAATTATCTGCGCATGGAGCGTTTTATGCCCAGCTACAAGTTTAGTAACCCTATTGAACTGGAGTTTGGCCCGGAAGGAGATATGTACATGCTGGAATATGGCACCGGCTGGTTCCAGGAAAATGATGATGCCAGGCTCGTACAGATTGAATACAATGGCGGAAACCGCAAACCCATTGTGCAGATGTCTGTAGACAAAAACTTAGGAGCTACCCCACTATCCGTTCAGTTCTCTTCCGAAGGTACCCAGGATTTTGACAAAGATGCCCTTACATACGAATGGAAAATTACAGACAAGAGTGGAGCGGTGGTTAAAACTTTCACGGAGGCTAGCCCTGCCTTTACTTTCGATAAACCAGGCGTTTACCAAACGGCACTCTCGGTAACAGATGCACAGGGAGAAAAAACGACTGCTCAGACTGAGATCAAAGCCGGAAACGAAGCGCCTACTTTATCTTTTGAAATGGGAAAGGGTAATAAAACCTTTTACTTCCCCAACCAATCTTTTACCTATGCAGTAAAGGTGAACGACAAAGAAGATGGCAGCTTGGAAAATGGCAAAATCTCTCCATCACAGGTAGTGCTCACCATAGATTACCTGAAAGAAGGTTTCGATCAGGCAGAAATTGCCCAGGGACACCGCACGGCAGATGCTTCTGTAACCTTTGCTTCTGGCAAAAAACTCATGGATGCCAGCGATTGTAAATCCTGCCACATGCTGGATAAAAAATCTGCCGGACCCAGCTATATATCGGTGGCAAAAAAATACAAAAATGATCCGGAGGCAGTAAATAAACTAGCTACTAAGGTAATACAAGGCGGCGGTGGTGTGTGGGGCGATGCCGTGATGACAGCCCATCCGCAACTTTCTCTCAGCGATGCCAAAGATATTATTCAATATGTACTGAGCCTGGATGCAGAGAAAAAACCAGTAGTGAATCTGCCCTTGAAAGGCACGTATACAACCAAAGTACCTGAAAATTCCGGTGACCAGGGTGTATTTATTGTAAGAGCCGCCTATACTGATAAAGGTGCCAATGGCGTACCACCAGCCAAAGCGGAAGAAGTACTGGTATTGCGTAATCCGAAAGTTACAGCCGCTACGGCAGATAAAACACAAGGCATTCAGAAATTTAAGATCCCTGGTTTCCCTGTCGAGATGGTCATTGTGATGGGTGCAGGCGGACATGTTGGCTTCTCTAAAACTGACCTGACGAATATCAATCAGATTGAGTTTACCGTAGCAGCGCCGAAAGACCAGCTTAATTCTGCCGGTGGAACCATAGAAATCCGCTTGGATTCCCCAACCGGCCAGCTGATCGGGGAAACCTCCCAGATTGTTACCACCGATACACCAGTCATGAGTACACCGCCTCAACAGGTAAAAGCAAAATTAAATAATGTTAGCGGCATACATGATGTATACTATGTATTCAAAAACGATAAGGTAAAAAATCAGCCTTTGTTTGTGCTCTACACGGTTCAATATCATAACAATCCTAACGGCTCTGCTGCTGCAGGTGAATAAAGGCTTATCCTCTGCCCTATTTCTGCTTCATCCGGAGCAGGAATAGGGCTAATTTTCTGTCTTCTTCCTAATCTTTAAACTTAGTATACCATGCAATCATCCCGTCGTGAATTTTTACAAAAAGTAGGTGTTGGTGCAGCCAGCCTGAGTCTTACAGCCCTTTGGCCCGAACTACTGAATGCCCAGCGTGCCGATAAGAAACTGTTTTTTGATATATCCCTGGCTGAGTTTTCGCTGGCAGGTTTGCTGATGGGCGGCAAAATGACCAATATGGAGTTTCCGGCTATGGCCAAAAATGACTTCGAGATCAGCAATGTGGAATATGTATCCATGTTTTTTCAGGACAAAGCCAAAGACCAGGCGTATCTGAAAGAACTCAAGCAACGCACCGATGACCTGGGCGTTAAGAATGTGCTGATTATGGTAGATAGTGAAGGGGACCTGGGCAGCCCGGATGCTGCCGAACGTAAAAAAGCGGTTGAAAATCATTACAAATGGGTGGATGCTGCCAAATTCCTGGGCTGTTATGCCATCCGGGTGAACCTGAATGGAAAAGGAAGTGATGAAGAAGTAGCCAAAGCCGCCATAGAAGGATACGGACAACTGGTAGACTATGGCAAAAAGAATAAGATGGCCATTATCGTCGAAAATCACTTTGGCCCATCTACCAACCCCGACTGGCTGGTGGGTGTGATGAAAAAAGTAAAAAACTCCTATGCTGGCGTACTGCCAGACTTTGGCAATTTCATCAGAAGAACCGAGCCGGAAGCACAAACGATGGAAGCTTTTATGAAAACCAAAGTGATTGCCGAATATGATAAATATGAAGGTGTGGAAAAATTGCTGCCCTATACCAAAGGAATCAGTGCCAAAACCCATGTATTCGACGACAAAGGTAATGATGTGGAAACCGATTTCACCAGAATGTTAAAAATCATTAAGGAATCTGGGTTTAAGGGCTATATAGGTATAGAATATGAAGGCGCTTTTATCAAGCAAATGTCTGGCGGCAAAGGAAATTATTTAAACGAGTATGAAGGGATTATGGCCACCAAACGCCTGCTGGAAAAAGTTGGGGCAAGTCTTGTGTAGTATTGCTGAGATAAATATTAAGAAAACAGGTACTCAAACAACTTCTTACTAACTACTCAATACTTAATACTCTCTTGTTTCATGCTTCGTAAAATCGGCAAAATCCTTCTGGGCATTGTACTGGTACTGCTGTTAATTGCAGGCGGTTTCTTTGTATTCGCTATGTCTCTGGTGAAAAAACTTCCCTGGCAAAAGCCGGTATTTGAAACCGTAAGGCCACCTGATCCGGGAACTATCGGAGAAAAAGGGGTGCTTGTTTTTTCCAAAACCAATGGATTCCGCCATGAGTCTATTGAGCCGGGTATTGCCGCCATTCAGAAAGCCGGACAGGAAAGAGGCTGGAAGGTGGCGGCGACTGAAAACGGGGCGTTTTTTAATGACGACTACCTGAATCGGTTTAAAGTAGTAGTATTTATGTCTACAACCGGCGATATTCTGACACCGGAGCAGGAGAAAAGCTTTGAAAAATTTGTTGAAAACGGAGGTGGATATGTAGGCGTTCATTCTGCCTGCGATACCGAATATGAGTGGCAATGGTACGATCAGTTACTGGGAACTCATTTCCGGGATCATACCCTTTATCCGGATCATACGCCGGAAGCAGAACTGGTAACAGAAGTCCGGGATCATGCCACTACCAGACACTTGCCCGAACGCTGGCAAAAAAGCGAGGAGTGGTATAATTTTAACGAAAGTATCCGGGGAAAAGAAGGGTTTCAGGTATTGTTGTCGGTAAATGAATCTACCTACAAAGCCAGCATGCCGAAAGCCATGGGTGGCGACCATCCCATCTCCTGGACTAACCAGCCAGGTAAAGGCAGAATGTTTTACACTGCCTTAGGTCATACCCCGGAAACATTTACAGATGCGCCCTCCTGGAATCATATTCTGGAAGGCATAGCCTGGTCAGGCCGATTATAATTTTTGAGATTAACTTATTGCCCTGCTTTCAAAACCGGAAAAATGGCTCTAAATAGAGCATGTTTTTTTATTAACTCAATTGGTTTGGAGCGCAGCCTTGTCTGGGCAGAGAGACTGGCTTCGGATCCCAGCAGAACTATACTAATAAACCTTATTTCTTTGGTTTAGCTTTTATTTGTATCAGTTTGCGAGGTTGTAGATACAGCAAGATAGGCGGGGAACTTGAACAATAAATTAAACAAGATTCAATGCGAGGAGATAAAAGTAAAGCGGGGTGAGTGTAAGGCTATGAGCGAGGAAGCGCTTTTCATTTTGCCACAACTTCGTTGTTTTGCATCGGATCTCGCCTCATAAATGTTTTGTTCCTGGCACACAAAGCTGTCTCCAAGCTCTCACATTGCCCTATATTGGGCATGCAAAATAAAAGTAAAGACAGCCTAAGTCATTACTCAACTCTCTATTAGTAAGATAACAGTTCACCAGAATTGTTCAAGCTGGACAGCATCACGACCTAGTTGACATTCAGGTGCTTTTTGAGCAGTTCTGTCGTATATTGAAACAAGCCGGTATTAACCTGAAAGGCTTAATTTTAAAATGCTTATTCCCATGTTGACTCAGTCCACTTTCGTCAGGTGTGTGCAAAAGAGGAAATTATAGCTTGTGTCAAACTTAACCATAGAGACTCATAAGCTCACTATCTATCGGAAAGCCAAATCTTTGATGAGCTGCTTTATAGAGATCGTTCTGCCATCGAATATGCGAATGCTTAGTGAGAAATTGGATGAGTTTGCATTGTATTGCTTTCTCTGTTATTTTTCTTGCGAGAGCGAAAACATAATGTTTAAACAACTCGATTTTAAATCTTTTATCTGAGAAAACTCACTCTTTAGATCAGAGTAAAATTGTTTAACATTTTCCTTGTTTGCTAACCTGCACTTCAACGATTGAGGATAATTGTATATCAAATGTTGTTATTATATCTGTTCAACACAACTATTATCATCCTTAATGATCCAGTCTTCAGACAAATTTCTAAGCATTGACCGGCAAGCGTATGGTAAAGGTAGTGCCTTTTCCTGGTGTGCTTTCCACGAACACTTTGCCATTATGGTCTTTAATGATGCCGTAGGCAATAAACAAGCCCAGTCCTGTACCAGCTCCTACTTTTTTAGTAGTGAAAAAGGGCTCAAATATCCGTTTTTTTACTTCCTCCGTCATGCCTATACCAGTATCTGTAATCCGAATCACAACTTCTCTTTTGTCCATAAAGGTTTTGATATAAATTTCCCCTTTCTCCGGAATAGCCTGGCAGGCATTGGAAATGATGTTCATAAATACCTGGTTCAGTTTCCCTGGATAGCCAACGAGGTTTTCCAGTTTGCCGTATTCCTTATGTACAATTATCTTGTTTTTCAACTGGTTGGAAAGCACCAGTAAGGTAGATTCAATGCCTTCATTCACCTGTACCGGCTTCATTTCATTTTCATCCAGCCTGGAGAAATTACGCAGGCCTTTTACAATTTCAGAAGTACGGCTGGCTCCTTCCTTAATCCCTTTCAGAAGATCGTTGATTTCGCGGATAAGAACTTCAAAATCTAACTCTTTTTTTAAATTCTCTACTTCTTTGAACTCCTCGGAGAGGGTATATTTCTTCACGGTGTTTTCATAGCCTGCCAACACCTGCAGCATGTCGTCAATATCCCTTTTCAATGGTTCTACATTGGCACTTACAAAATTAATAGGATTATTAATCTCATGGGCTACACCTGCAGTAAGAATACCCAACGAAGCCATTTTTTCGGCCTGTACTAACTGAGCCTGGGTCGCTTTCAGATTTTCAATGGTTGTTTCCAGTTCTTCTTTCTGCTTAGTTACTTCTTCAGTGCGCTCTTTTACTTTTTGTACCAGCAAACGTTCATTTTCCTGCATTTCCCGCATTTGCATGTGTACATAACCCACCACACTAAAAATTAATCCAGCGGTACACAATACATAAAACCAGGTTTCGCGGTAAAACGGAGGTTTAATCACAATCTCAATAGAAGCACCTGCCTCATTCCATACGCCATCATTATTTGAGGCTTTCACCTTAAACACATAGGTTCCTGGGTCAAGATTGGTATAGGTAGCATTGTGTTTGTTTTTTACATAATTCCAGTCTTTATCAAAACCCTGCATAAAAAAAGCGTACTCATTTTTATCATGGTCGATAAAGTTGAGCGCCGCAAATTCAAAGTACAATACATTCTGATTATACTTGAGAAGCAATTTTTCAGTTTCGGTAATTGCTTTAGATAAAGGAGACTCTTTTTTATTGGAAATTGTTACAGGCTCAAAGAATAACTGGAAATCTGTAATTACAACCAGTGGCGCATAAGTATTGCCAGTAATTGCAGCCGGATTGAAATAGGTTAATCCCTCATTACATCCAAAATACATCATTCCGGATTTACTTTTGTGGTAAGCGCCAATGTTAAAGGAATTGCAGTGCAGCCAGTTGGAAGAATTATACTGAATAAAAGCAGGTTTGCCAGTTTCATTTTTTTTCATTTTGCTGATACCCTTATTGGTACTCACCCAAAGATTTTTGGCTGAATCTTCCATAATGCCATACACTACATTATCTGGCAGGCCATTTTCCACCGTATATAAAGTAGCTGTATCCCGCCGGGTATTCAAACGGCACAAGCCATCATCTGTTCCAAGCCATAAGTTACCTATGGCATCTTCATGTATAGCATAAATGGCGCTATAAGGCAGGCTTTTTAACGCATTCTTTTCTTTTTCGAATCTGGTAAAATTGCGTTTTTTAGAATTAAACTGATTCAAGCCTTTGTTTGTACCTACCCATACTTTACCAGACCTATCTTCATACAAACAAAGCACCTGGTTATCGCTTAGGGAATGTTTACGGTTAGAGCTATGCGTATAAGTTACTACTCTGTTCTTACTGTCAATCACGCTTAATCCTTTGGCTGTACCTACCCAGATATATCCAGATTTATCTTCCAGCAAGGATAGTATTTCATCATCGGCAAGTTTATTGTTACTACCTGGAGCTGGCAAAAATGGCTCAAAATTAAATACACCCTTGTTTATATCCGGAGCAGATAATTTAAGCAGACCGCCATCTGCAGTGCCAATCCACATATTTTTTTGTTTATCCTGTAAAAGGCTGTACACAATATTGCTGCTCATGCTTCCGGTAGTGCCAGCAGAAGCATGCAGATTTGTAAATGAACTTGTTTGTTGGTTGTATACACTTAACCCATTATCGGTACCTATCCAAAGCCTTTTTTTATGATCTTCGAGAATGGCATATACTTCGTTGCTGGCTAAAGAGTTAGTATCAACTGGCTGATAGGTAAGTTTACCGAATTCTGTTTTCAGCAGGTTTAACTGATCCAGAATACCTTCATAAGTGCCCGCCCATAGCAAGCCAGAACGGTCGATCAGGAGAGATAAAATCACATCGCTGCTGATGCTGCTTTTATCTTCCGGAATATGATTATGTACGGTTGTAGCCAGAGTTTTGGGATTCAGTTTCACAAGTCCGTTCCCGAAAGTACCCATCCATATATTACCTTCCTTATCCTGAGCAAGAGAGTAAATTTCAGTATCTCCGGCTTCATTATTTTTGGATGCCTGAAAACCAACTTTTGAAAAATTCTGCTTAACCGGATTAAAACGGTTAAGGCCGGCATGAGTACCAATCCACAGCGTACCTTGTTTATCTTCAAACAAGCATTGAACCCGGTTGCTGCTTAGGCTAGCAGAATCAGCCGCTTGATGGGTAAAGTGTGTCCGGTGCTGGCGGTTTTGACTGACCTGGAAAAGCCCCTGGTCGGTGCCTATCCAAAGATTCCCTTTCTTATCTTCCAGCAAGTGCTGAACAGCCTGCGTTTGGGCACCTGCTGATATAGGGAATGGCAGCAATGAACCTTTTTCCAGCATTTGCAAGCCACTTTGTGTGCCTATCCACAATACGCCTTGTTTATCTTTTAAAATGGCTGTAACTGTATTTTCAGCAATCCCTGAGAGCTGTTTGTTTTTTCCATCAACTCTTACAAAATTTTCCGACTGCCGGTTGAACCGATTCAATCCATAACCTTCTGTGCCTATCCATAAATTCCCCTCTGTATCCTCATATAAGCTACGGATGGCGTTTCCCGAAAGAGACTTAGTATTAGACGCCTCATGCAGATATGCCAGAAAGGTATATCCATCGTATCTGAACAATCCTTGCTGGGTTCCAATCCAGATAAATCCCCGGCTGTCCTGAAATAAAGTATTGATGGCGCTTTGTGGTAAGCCTTGTTCTGAGGTAATATGTTTGAAAGTTTGCCTGGCTACCTGGGCATACGCAGGCATAGCTATTACGCTCCACAGGATATTCACCAGACAAAACCACCGAACCAGTAACATGGAAGGGAATTATGAATTAAATATTACGAATTAAAAATTACAGGAAGGTTAAGGCTGAATTATTAGCATAGTTATACTAGCAAATCACCCTACAATAAAGCCTACCTTCAGCAATTCATCAGAGATGGAAAGGCCCCGGCTTTGCAGTTCACTACGGTTCACTTCAAATTTCAGGGTATTATTTTCCATAATCAGAAAGTTAATAGACGCTCCTTTTTTCGCCAGCCCATCTCTTTCTGCTACCACTAAAGTAGGTTTTTTTCCAATCTTATCTAATATGCTTCTCAATTCCCGGCTCTTGGAAGAAGCCACATACAAAATATGCAGGTTTTCAATTTCATCTACCGAGTTTATTCTTTTTATAACTATTCTTTGCCCTTCGCCAGCCTTTTTCAGCGATGCCATTACCTGCAATTCTTCAGAAATGGGTGAATTGCCATATACGCCTATCACAAAATCATTTCTGCTGAGTGCCTGAGGCCAGGTAATGTATTTGGTAAACTTATAAATAAACAAAGACTGCGTTTTATAATCAATATCCTGTGCAACCGCCGGAAGAGAAAATAGCCAGACACCTGCCGCTATCAGCAGCAATTTTAAAACAGAGGTGCCTATTATTTTCTTTCCTTTCTTCACTTTTACACTTTCTTTTTCTTCTTCCTGAATTCAAAACTGTAACCGGCTTTCACTATAATTTCTCTCGAAGGACCCGGAACAGGTGTATTTAGTGCAAAGTTGGGCTGCAGAAAATCGTATTTACTGTTAAATAGGTTGTAAGCCCCAATGCCAACATCCAAACCTTTGGTAAATAAATTCTGATAATGGAAATACAGGTTAGCAAGGCCTACTGGCGAACGCCGGATGAGTTGACCATCTACATCGAATTTACCCGGACCAGTAAACAGCACATCGTAGCCATAGCGTTTGCCATAAAACGTTGCCGTTACATTGGCCGAAAAGTTTTGGGTGATAAAATAAGTAGCATTTACATTCAATTTATGATTGGCCAGACCCAGAACCTGATTATTGTTCACCTCTGCTCTTTTTTCTGGATTACGGTTGAAGGTACTCACCGAATAAGCGGCGATCCTGGGTTTAGATTCCAGGGAATAAAATGAATAATTAGCAGAAACAGAGCCCCATTTGGTCTTAAAGCGATAATCTAATTCATATCCTCTGGTGCCGGTACGTTTGAAATTACTAAAGACATTAATGCCCGCATTCTCATAGAATGCATCCCGGATGGCATCATCCTGGTAAAAATAATATACAATGGGATTACGTATCGTCATATCAAACACATTAGCAGTCAGGATCATGCGGCTATTGATCTGATACCCTACTTCTGCTTCTGCTACAAAGGTGCGCTCAGGTTTAATTCCTTTCTCAGGAAGTATATAGCGATCGGGCCTTCCCGGATTGACAATGGTGTAATTGCCATTAAATGAATTTACCACATTACCAATGGAGGGTGCCCGGAAAACATCGCTCAACAACAGTTTAAAATGCCATTTATTGCCTGGCAATCTTTTGGTTAAACCCAGCCGGGGCACAAAAGCAGAACCAAAGGAAGAGTTCCAGTCATAGCGGATACCGGCTGTAATATTGACAAAGGGTAAATTGAATATCCCCTGTCCGAAAGCAGCAATGTTATGGTAAGAAACATTTTTGTCTCCTACCCGGAAAACACCATTAGAACTGGCACGGGCAAAGTCATTGAAATATTCAACACCTCCGATAAAATTTGTCCGGTGAGAAGCATCATAGGAGGCTGTAATATTGGCTTTCGACCGGCTGATGAAGTTTTTCTGATCATATCTGGTAATAGAGTCCGGCACATTATTGCGTACAGGAAATTGCAGAATGAAGTTGAGCTTGGGTGTGATCTTCAGCTTTTCACTTACTTTAAAGTCATATTTCAGCTCATGATACGTATTGTTGATGCCATATTGTGATCTTCTTTTTTTGTTATTATCAATCAGGGTAATGTCGGTTACATCATAAAAATCACCCACCGAACGGAAACTCAATTTTTTCCAGGTAAATAAAAGATTAGAATAGGAAGGGTTTAGTTCTGAATTTCCAGCCAGGGAGGCATAGGCACCTGCTCCTAAAGAATCTGCCCATTCATCATTGTAAAATCCATAATGATCTCTGTCACTTCGCTGGCCTCCCCCATTAAACAGGGAAAGACTTAGAGCAGCGTTCTTCCATTTTTTTCCTCCATACAAATACAGGTTATGCCGTCCGTAGGTTTTCTGCATCTGCCCATACACAGCGCTCACCGAAATACCGTTTAAATCCTCTACCCCTTTGGTTATAATATTAATCACCCCGAATTCAGCAAAACCACCATAAATGGCAGAACCTGGTCCCCGGATGATTTCAATACGTTTGATAAACTCCACCGGATAATGGTTGCCAAAAAACAGGTTGGCTGTATAGATTTCATTCATTTCCTGTCCATCGATGAGCAGAAGTACTTTGCCCTCATTGGCCCAGTTCCCACGAATGCCTATTCCTACCCTTCCTTCACCATCTAAGGCGAAATCGAATCCGGGCACTTGGCGCAGTACATCTATCAGATCTCTGGCTCCGGAGGTTTTAATTTCTTCTTCGGTAATGAGGGTAATAATGCCAGGCGTATTGCGGGTAGAAAGTGACTTCTGCGTGGCAACAGATATAAGGCTGTTGATAAACTTTTCCAGTTCGCTGGATACACCAGAAGCTTTTACAGAATCCAGTTGCTGTAAGGTCATGTCGTAAAAGTCCGACAGTGATAAGGTATCCGTTTCTGGCTTCTCTATCTGAGCTTTCAGATAGGGACAAGTGCCTGTTAAACAAAAAAGAATACAGATAATTATTCTGCTTAACTGAATCCGCATTGTAATAGAATTGAATGCTGCAATTTATAGGTTATTTTCATATAGCGGCAAATGATGAGGTTGAACGGTAGTTTAAGCCCTCTGAAACGTTTAAATGCCTCCCTTACTTATTAAAGTATAAAGCCATATTTTTGCAAAAAAACATTTATACACTGCTGGTTATTACTTTTCTCCAGTAGTTTGTATACATTTATTATTCTTTTTGTAGTGAAAATATTTGTTGAATAAGTGCAATGAAAAAACCTTTCTGTTTACTTCCGTTTCCCTACCTGCTGGTTATACTATTTACCTGGCTGGCTAGCGTTTCTTTATCTGCCCAAACCCTTACAGATGCCCAGTTACAAGCCTTAAATAGCCCAATTATATTCATGAACGCTTCTGTCGGGCAGTCTGAAAAGGTGATGGAAGGACTGAAAGATTTTTATGAACAGGTGCAGTATATACGGCAGAATAATAAGGATTATATGCGGCCTTACCGCTGTGTGAGTGATTTGCCGGAATATGAGTTTGGACAGATACAACAGAAAAGTGCAGGGTTAGGGGCGATGAAAGGGAAAACGCTGGAGGCAAAATCCGGAGAAGTATGGAAAGCCCTTCAGCAACTGGATGAGCATTGTAAAGCTCTGGAAGTATACATCCGCCTGGGTGATTATAAATCAGATTCTTATGCTAAGTTTGATGAACTGCTCCGGCAAATGGAAAAGGATTTTGATACCATCCGCGAGAAACAGCAAGCCTTAACAGATGAAGTAACCCGGCAATACCGGCAACTACAACCCTATAATGCCAATAATGCCTATCACCGGCTGGAAAAAGAGATGCTGGTTGTATTAGCTAATGACCGGAATCTATTACAGCCCTGGACGTATCATTTTACTGATAAAATAGCTACTGGTTTTCCTATGGAAACCCTCGTACAAAGCATCAATGACATTGATAAAAAGAATTATTCTTTCCAGAAAGCGGCAGAAAAAGGCATTCAGTATCCGGCTTCCAGTGCGGCCGGTTCGTTCGATAATGCCATCCAGTCTATTCAGCAGGTAAAAAAAGATGCGATTGATAAATATAGTTTTGATGCCCGGCAATCGGATAAGTACAGCAACCAGGTATATGCCGACCTGTTTAATTATTACAACAATGATATGGTCGCCAGTTATAATTCATTTGTGAATTACAGCCGTCAAAGTGGACAGCGCTTATTACTTTACCCTGAATTATTGCCGGTTTTCCGTATTCAAAAGCAAGAACAGCAGGAAGCTGTTACAGTACAACCTTTCGACGATAAGCAGGAAGCAAGTTTAGCTATTAAGAAACAAAGTGCTCCCATTATTCAGAAAAGCTTTTCTACTTTGAATCTGTATGTTGATTTTATCAACGAATCGGTACGCTCAGTAAACAATCTGATCAACCAGTTACGCTTTTACGACATCCACGAATCTGATTTTAAAGGCCGCAAGAAGCTTAATTATTTGCATGAAAAATTCAGTATTCCCTTGTCTTTTTATCAATCAGCTATCAATGCAGGCGGAGATTTTCCAGAAGGCACCCGCAAAACCATAAATACACAGGCAGAAGTACTGCTGAATATTCTCAAAGAAATGGACCAACTGGGCATAGAACTGGCTACGCATGCACAGAAAGGAGATTACCAAAGAGATGATTTTTTCAGAGTAAGCCAGATCCGTGACCGCTACCAGGTGCTGTTTAATACCTTCGACGAACGCAAGGAAAAATTATATACAGATGTACAAAAGATATTTGAAGCTTATCCGGCAACACAGCCTACTGGTTCCTGGTATGTTTCAGGAAAAGCCCTCCGACAGACCGTTGATCTGGATAAAGAAATATTGTTTGGAGTAAGGGATTATATTAAGGGAAATAACCAGGTAATTCCCAAAACCGAAAAACTGGAAGCCAGCATCCGCTCTGTTATTGCCAACGAATACACCAATATGAAAGGCATTCAGCGGATTGGACGCAATAATGGCCTATGCCCATATAATCCGTATGAAGACATCCCGGATGCTTCAGCCGCACTGGTCGAAGATGCTAAGAAAATAACTAAACCTGCTTCTTCCTATAGCCGCCGGCCATACGATGGGTTTATGTACCGCTATAATGATATAGTGTATGAATACAACAAGTTCGCTGAGCTTGCAAAAACACCTATTCTCAAAAACATTATGCAGCCGGATGTATTTGTATTTAAACAGCCCTACCGCAGCCCTGCAGAACCGTTAATTAGTGAAAAAATACCTGAAGAAACAAAGCCTGCTCCCAAGCCAGAAGACAAACCTGAAACCAATAAAAATATTATTATTCATGATACCGTAAAGGTTACCGATGTGCAGCGCATTGAGACACTGGTTACGGATACGGTGTTTATCGAACGGGCTAAAGTCGATACCGTTTTTATTACAGAGACCGAAAAAGATTTCTTCTCTATGAAAGGGTATGCTACCAATAATATGATATTGCTGCTGGATGTATCCAGTTCTATGGCTGCCCCTCAAAAACTGCCTTTGCTCAAACAATCCATCCGTTTATTGCTGCAAATGCTGCGTCCGGAGGACGAAATTGGGATTGTGGTATATTCTGGCGAAGCAAAAGTAGCCTTACAACCTACTTCAGCCAAGGACATCGACAAAATCATTAAAGTGATTGATAAACTCCGCTCAGATGGGGCTACAAACGGGAATGAGGGAATAAAAATGGCCTATAAGGTAGCCGGTAAAAACTACAAAAAAGGGGGCAACAACCGCATTATTCTGGCCAGTGACGGTGAGTTTCCCATTAGTGGAGAAGTTTATGAACTGGCTACCCGGGAGGCTGAAAAAGATATATACTTAAGTGTATTTAACTTTGGTAACAACAAAATGGCTGCCTCTTCTCTGCAATCACTATCGACAAAAGGCAAAGGACAATACGAACACATTACCCTGGAAAATGCCAATGTGAGTCTGGTCCGGCAGGCAAAAGCAAAAAAGAAGCAATAATTTATATATTGGGATCATTGCCAGCCCTTAAAATGAGAATATTAAGCCACTTCATCCTCCTTATTCTATTAGTAAGTTGTAAGAGCAGTTCTTCCTTAAAAGATTGGGAAGGGAATTATGTATATGAAGAAGAACCTGTAAAAGCTATTGCTGGCTATTCGATGGGTATGACATGGAGCTTAGAGGTTTTTCAGGAAGAAGGTGGGTTTGTGGGTAATCTAGAGGTAAACGGGCAACAAACGGCACTAAAAATAAAAACTCGAATTGAGGGGGATCAAGATCAGATACAGGTAAAATTTGTGCAAAGCCTGGATGAATCTGGACGTGATCAATTCAAGGTAGGGGAAAACTTGTTTAGCTTACAAAAAAATAAAGATGGTAATATCCTCACAGTTTGGCAAAAGCTTGAACCCAGATTAAGTGAGAAATATCACAATGGACAAGAATATTTTATTAAAAAGAATACGCCATAAAGACAGTTGGCAGAACCTTAATGCATGGGGTTCACTTAAGGATTATTTATAACCAACGACATACTTACAGACCACAAAACAAAAAAGCAGGCTAATAGCCTGCTTTTTTATTAAGTATATTCCAAATTACCGATTACCTTCTCTACTTACTTGACCGCCCGCCCGGTGAGGATATTCCTGCATAATTTTGTATACAGCCTCACGAAAGATAGCATCACGGTCTTTTTTACGTTCATTTAACTGACCCACAGCCCATCCTTGCCAAACCAGTTCTTTGGTTCTGGCATCTACCATATTCAGAATAATACGGCTTTCTTCATATTGACGGGTTTGTGGACCAGTACCATACCAGCGCCAGTATCCCCAGGTATTATTATTCACTGTATACTGCTTGTCTTTGGCATCTGTTTGGAAGCTCAGTAACAAGTCAGGATTTTCGTCAGCAGAAACTGATGCATATCCACGGGCTTTCATTTCTATATCTAATGCCTGCGCCATGCGTTTTTGATTCAACTGGCTACCCAGTACCGGATCGTTGCTTCTTGCTTTATCAGCAACAATAGCATACGTAGCATATTCTCTGAAATTAGCAGAACGGTCGTAATCAGAGCGAACCGCTACCGAAGAAGCTGTACAGGCGCCTAACCAGACCACTGACAGCAATAATATAAGATTTTTAAATATTCGCATATAAGTTATTATTGTATTTATCCATGTAGCATATTGTCAAATATTATACCACACTTTATTGAGTTATTACTAACATTTTAACTGTTTTTTAAATGAATTAGTTTTATTTTTTGCTGTTTAGCATGAATAAATTTATAATATATATCATACTAATACCTACGATTCAAACGTTATATCAGATTTACCAAAATTAAAAAAAATAAAAAATCACTTATCGATACAATATTTTTTTTGCACTATTCTTCTACCCCCGCTATCATACATTAAAGCTACTTGTGAGAACTTTTCAATTTTTATACTCATTTGTTGAATGGGCAGGTATCTTTTTTTAGCTTTCCGGCATATTCTTCTTCCATGAAAAAAAGCGTTCTCCTGTTTATAAACCTGTTTCTTTATATTCTTACCATAACCAATGCCCAGCCAAACCTGCCTGGTAGCCGCACTGACAGGCAGCTTCAGGAAAAGCTTAATAGTATAGTGAAAGATTTTAAAGGAGAGGTTGGTATATATGTGCGTCACCTCAAAAGCGGAAAAACAGCTGCTATCCAGGCAGATTCATTGTTTCCTACCGCCAGTATGATTAAAATCCCCATTATGATCGGCTTATTTAATAAGATCAAAACAGGAGAGCTGGATTATCATGCAAAATTGGTATATCGTGATTCTTTATTATATCCCGGGGAAGATATCTTAGGATCGTTTAAAGACAGTGCATCTATTTCGCTCAGCAAAATTGTCATGCTGATGATTACTACGAGTGACAATACAGCAAGTTTATGGTGCCAGTATCTGGCAGGTACAGGAACGGCCATCAATACCTGGCTTGAAACCAATGGATTCCAACATACCAGGGTAAATTCCCGTACACCCGGCAGGCAGGCGAATCAACAACTATATGGCTGGGGGCAAACTACACCAAGGGAAATGGGTGAGTTACTGGTACGCATTCGTGAAGGGAAAGCAGTGAGCCCGGATGCCAGCGAACGTATGCACCGCAACCTGACAAGAATTTACTGGGATGGAGAAGCACTTTCACAAATCCCACCTTCGGTACAAGCTGCCTCCAAACAAGGCGCAGTGAATCAGTCCAGGTCGGAGGTAGTACTGGTGAATGCACCTTCGGGAGATTATGTATTTTGTGTCATTACAAAAAATCAGCAGGATGAAAGCTGGGAATTAACCAATGAAGGGTATGTTTTGCTCCGGAATGTTTCCCGTTTACTCTGGCAATATTTTGAGCCAAAATCTAAATGGTCACCAGCAGAAGGAATGGAAAAGTGGAACTGATGATTACTTCATCATCGACAGTCCGCATACCCTGGGAAGTTAACTTGTAACCGATTTCCGGAATTATGTATAAATTTTCTATTCATCTGCCCAATCATGCTGCGAACTGCTAACCCATGACTACTAACTATTGACCTCTGACCAACCTATATGACTAAATCTATTTTCATTGCCGCAACCGAACCGTATACTGGAAAATCATTAATTTCTTTAGGTTTGATGAACATGTTGCTGAGTAAAGCGCAAAAAATCGGGTATTTCAAACCCATCATTTCCGATGAACCTCACCTGAAAAAAGACTCCCACATTGATACTGTACTCAATTATTTTGAATTACCTGTTCCCTACTCTGACACATATGCTTTTACCAGAGAAGAAGTAATGAAGCTGTCTGAACAGGGAAATACAGACGAAATCATTGATACGATCATTAGCAAATACAAAAAGATTGAAGAGAACTATGATTTTATTGTCGTGGAAGGAAGTGATTTTCTGGGAGGGGGTGTAGCCTATGAGTTTAATGCGAACGCTTCTTTTGCCAAAAACCTGGGGGCACCGGTGGCTATTGTGATTTCCGGAGAAGGTAAAACGACTTCGCAGATTGTGAATGGAGTTATTACAGCTTATCAGAACTTTGAAGCACAGGAAATTCAGGTACTCATTGCCATTGCCAATAAAGTACAGGCCGAGCAAACAGACGATGTAAAGCAACTGATCCAGTCCCAGTTGCCCGAAAAGATCATTACAGCCGTCATTCCTGACCAGCAGGATTTGAAAAGCCCAACCATGCGGGAAATTTATGAACGGGTAGGTGGAAAACTATTATTTGGGGAAGACCAGCTATCCAGGCAGGTAGATAATTTTATAACCGGAGCCATGCAGGTACCTAATTTTCTGGTTCGCATCAAAGAAAACACTTTAATTGTTACCCCAGGCGACCGGGCAGACATTGTGATTGCTGCCCTGCAAGCTAATCTTTCCAACTCCTATCCCAAAGTTGCTGGCATTGTGCTTACTGGTGGACTAGTGCCTGAAGAACCGGTGATGCGGCTTATCAATGGCTTACAAACACAGCTTCCTATTGTTGCCGTAGAAGTAGGCACTTTTTTAACCACTAACCAGATAGGTTCTATTCAATCCAGGATTTCTCCGGATAATCCCAAAAAGGTAGAGCTTGCCATAAATACCTTCGAGAAATACGTGGATGTAAAAGCGCTGGATGAAAAAATCATCACGTTCAAACCAGAGGGAATCACTCCACACATGTTTCAGTACCAGCTGGTGAAACGGGCCAGAAGGCAGCGGAAACATATCGTATTACCTGAAGGCAACGAAGACCGTATCCTGAAAGCTACTGCCAGGCTGGTGAGCCAGGATATTGTTGATTTAACGCTGCTGGGCGATGTAAATGAAATTACAGCCAGTGTAAACCGCCTGGGCCTGAACCTCGATTTGTCAAAGATTACGATTATCAACCCGGCCACTTCGGACCGTTATGATGATTATGTCCATACCTTATATGAGCTGCGGAAGAATAAAAATGTAAACATGGAAATGGCCCGTGACCTGATGACGGATGTTTCCTATTTCGGAACGATGATGGTGTACAAAAACCAGGCAGATGGCATGGTATCGGGTGCCATTCACACCACTCAGCACACCATCCGGCCAGCCTTGCAGTTTGTGAAAACCAAGCCGGGAATTTCTGTCGTTTCTTCTGTTTTCTTTATGTGCCTGCCCGACCGGGTTTCGGTATTCGGTGATTGCGCCGTAAATCCTAATCCTACAGCTTCGGAACTGGCAGAGATTGCTATTTCTTCTGCCGAAAGCAGCTTGAGTTTTGGTATAGAACCCCGTATTGCCATGCTTTCGTATTCCTCCGGCACTTCCGGACAAGGAGAAGATGTAGAGAAAGTGCGCCAGGCGACCCTGATCGTAAAAGAGAAGCGCCCGGATTTAAAGATTGAAGGACCTATCCAGTATGATGCCGCCGTTGATCCGGAAGTTGGCCAGCAAAAATTGCCTGGTTCCGAAGTTGCCGGACAAGCCAGTGTACTCATCTTCCCGGATTTGAATACTGGAAATAATACCTATAAAGCGGTACAGCGGGAAACTGGCGCTTTAGCCATTGGCCCTATGTTACAAGGGTTAAACAAACCGGTAAATGACTTGAGTCGGGGTTGCACTGTAGCCGACATTTTCAATACCGTAATCATTACAGCTATTCAGGCACAAGGGTAAATTAAAATTATTGACCAAAATTCATGAATCTATTTGTAATTAACTCCGGCAGCAGTTCTATTAAATACCAGCTTTTTCACATGCCCGCAGAAAAAGTAGTGTGCAGTGGCCTGGTAGAACGAATCGGGCTAGAGGATGCTGTGATTACTCATAAAGTTTATAAAGATGACCAGCAGGAAGTCATTCCGCTTACCTTACCTATTCCCGACCATGGCATTGGCCTGGCAGAGGTAGTAAAACTGCTGACAGATGATAAAATTGGTGTCATTCAAAATCCGCAGGAAATTCAGGTAGTCGGACATAGAGTGGTACATGGAGGTGAAAGTTTTGCCCAAACAGCCATAATCACCGAAGCTACCAAAGCAGAAATTAAAAAACTATTTCCGCTGGCACCGCTGCATAATCCATCTAATTTTTTAGGCATTGAAGTAGCTGAACAAATATTCCCAAAGGCTACCCAGATTGCGGTGTTTGATACCGCTTTCCACCAGACGATGCCTGCCAAAGCTTTCAGATATGCGATTCCCGAAGAATTTTATACCAAACTGGGAATCCGTGCTTATGGTTTTCATGGAACCAGTCATAAATATGTAGCTGACAGAGCAATTGCATATCTGAGTAAAAAGGATACAAATCTCATCACCATTCATCTGGGAAATGGGTGCAGTATGTCGGCTGTAAAAAATGGCATATGTGTGGATACCAGCATGGGTTTAGGTCCGATGAATGGCCTCATTATGGGTACCCGTTCCGGCGATATAGACCAGTCGGTGATCTTTTATCTGGTAAACCAGCTTGGCTATGACCTCAAAGAGGTGAATACCATTCTCAATAAAAAAAGCGGTATGCTGGGATTGACCGGTTTCAGTGATATGCGGGATATTACGAAAGCCATAGAGTTGGGTGATATGCATGCCCAGCTAGCCTATGACATGTATGCCTACCGGATCAAAAAATACATGGGTGCGTATGCAGCCGTACTCAACGGCCTGGATGCCATTGTATTTACGGCTGGTGTAGGAGAAAACGATAAAAAAATTCGGGAACTGATCTGCCGGGAGATGGAATATCTGGGTATTACTATTGATGTAGCCAGAAATAATTCATCAGACAAGGATATGCGTGAAATCAATACAGCCGAAGCCAGAGTAAAAGTACTGGTGATTCCTACCAATGAAGAACTGGAAATTGCCCGGCAATGCTTTGATCTGGTGAGTAATCCCCAGCCTATTTAATGCGTTATTCAATATATTTTGTTAAGCTGGTAACTATAGCGGATATAAGTATGATCTACTTCATACTCTATTTTATAATCTCCACCGGTTTTTCCTTCCCGTATTACAATTCGGATAGAAGTAATTTTACCCTTTTCCCCGTTATTTACTCTCACTTCATCTCCAATATCAAAATCTGTAGTGATTGTCATAGTTAGATCTGAATTAATAAATCAAAAATTCTGTACGGAATTTTTAGCAATCAGTTTAGCTTAAATAATATTTATACTTAATTGGCATACCGCTTTTTTAGCAGATCGCGCATATACAGGTTCACCTCCCACTGACTGGTAATGGGTTGTCTGGTAAAAGGCAAGGCAGGCATATATGGCCAGGGCCCAAATTCCGGCGTAATGGTAAAAGTGGCATTGTGTGATTTTTTTTGGTGCTCTATAATAGCATCCCACCATACTAAATGATGTTCTACGGCTTCCTGCCACTCAGGTGCTCTGGGGTCGCTTACCTGGGCAGCCTGCGTATGCCCCACCCTACTATGAATATGCGCTGACCGGCCAATGGCAACTTGTACAGTCTCTTTCTGGTCTTGCAGAAAAGATTCTGATACATTGCACCAGTGCGAGAAATCAGCAGCAAGAGTAAAACTGGGGATATTTTCTAAAAATTTCCTGGTAATGGCCGCACAAAAACTGAATTTACCCCGGTGAGTTTCATGGACTATTTTTATACCTGTCTCTTTAGAAATTTGTTCTGCCCGCTCAATCAACGCCTTGTTTTGCTCAAAAGGGTAATAATCTTTCCCAGTTTGCGAATTAATAAATAAAGGTTTTACTTCTGCAAAATGATACAAGTGCTTTTCAAAAGAGGCTTTATATTCTGCAAAAGTACCACCGGCAGCCGACCATTGCTGGGCAATCAGTAAGAGTTGATAGGTATCTAATAATTTCAGGAATTCCTCTTTTTTCTGCTCATCAAATGGAACAGCCATTTCTACGCCATCATAGCCTGCATCTTTTATCTTCCGGAAAGCATCTTCCAAGGATAGTTGTTCCAGCCCCCAATGCGGACAGAAAAATAGGATATTCATATGTCTGAGAAATGTTTAATATGAAGTGGCAAGTGCATTTTTGGGTGCAAAATACGCTTATAAATCAGAAAATCAGTTACTCACTTTACTTTTTAGTTTCTCCATCGCCTGCCCCACGGCTTGCTGGTAAGAAATATGTTTACGGTGGTTATATGGCTCCAGTATGGTTAGAATTTCAGGCAGGTAGATAAATTTCCGGCTCTCTATATAGTGCTTTTGTAAAGCCTCAGCCGCTTTGGGATTTCCCATATTTCTGGCAATCATGATTTCGCCGGCCCGCACAAAATGCTCATTCAAACTGGTTTTCCACTGCGGATACCCTTGTCTGGTCATGTCGTTTTTGATCGGTTCGAAAAGCGTTTGGGTCTGGGTCATGAATGTATCTGGGATCTGAGCAATCACCGGGTTTACAAAGGAATGCCCGAACTCATGGGTGCTGAGTTCTATAATTTGCTGTTCGTTGCCAAAACCCATGTCCAGATTGGTTTCATCGTTGAACTGCTGTTGATCAAAAGCGCCGAATACATTAAAAATACTGGTCTTGCCCTGCCTGGTATATTTTACCCCAAATCCCATACTGGCTGGGATCGTAAGGCTGGGCACCAGGGTATAGGCATCGAACTGTTTGCCATAAAATTTCTCCATGGCCGGAATAAATTCTTTTGGAGGAAGCCTGCTTTTGACTTGTTGCAAGGCATTGTCGTACTTTTGGATGTTTTGGGTTAGATAAGCATCAAACTGTACTTCAATATACAGCTTATTCAGCGCTTCAATAAACTGTGTCACATTCTTTCTGGCATCTACCGGGTCTTTAGTCAACGAAAATTTTAGATAGTCATTTACTACTATATCTTCTCTCAAAGCTGCATTCGGAAAATTATCCAGCTGGATCAGCAGATTAATCATGTAGTCGAGCCACAAATCGTATTTTAAGGCCGCATTGATAGCTGATTTTACGTGCTCACTGTTTTCATACTTTTTATACTGCTGATACAGGTGATATCCGTAGGCGTATTGCTTGATGTGTTTTTCCCGTTTGGCAGGATCACTTTCATTTTCCAGTTCTTTGCCTTCATAGCCTACAAAATAGACAAAGCCCAGTAATTCTACATTCTTGTTATATTCCACACGAATACCTTTACTATCAGCATTGGTTTGTATGTGTGCATTCCCTGAAACGTAAAAAGAAAGCATGAAGCACCATAAGATAATTTGTTTCATAAAACTGTGTATGGTTTTTATTCCAAAACAAGTCTTTAAATCATTTCCTATCGCACCAAAACAAACTCTGGACGTCCTGAAACATGTTATTGGACTAAGTTTTTACCGCTTTACCAGCAGGTATTCGGAAGGAGACTGGCCGGTATGGGTTTTGAAAACCTGGTTAAAGGCAGATTTGGAATTAAAGCCAGATTCCAGGGCAAGCGCCAATAAGGTTTTATGTTGCTGAGCCGGGTCATTGATTTTCCGGATCACTTCTTTCACCCGGTACGTGTTGACGAAAGAGTGAAAATTAGTGGCATGATACCGGTTAATCAGATACGATACATAGCGAGATGGAACATTCAGTTCGCCTGCCAGTTCTTCCAGAGACAACTTAGACCTCATGTGCAGGGAATGCTGTTCGAAGGCGTGGGTTAACCGCTCTAATTCTACCTGGTCATTATAATTAGGGAAAAGCGGCGGCTCAGTTCCGGCCGTTTTCTTTTTCAAAAGTTTAGGCACTTCAAAAAAAGCCGGGTTAAAATAGCCTATATAACCGAGCGCAAATAAAAACAATGTTATAATCAATTCAATCAGGCTGAATACACGCATATACATCAGTACAGCCGCAATCCATAAGATAGTAAGCAGCAGTAAAAAAACGAACACGCCATAAATTTTAACCAGATGGATGACTGAGACATGAATGGCTTCCTTTTTCAACTGGCCAGATATCACCAGAAGCCTTTGGGCATAAACCGCCAGCACCACTCCCATCCAGAGGATCGGAAGAATTTCGGCAAATAAGAACCAGGCTTTAATATCTAATAAGTGTATACTGTGGCCAACGAAACGAAAGTGCAAATACCAGCCCATCTGCACAGCTATATCCACTCCGGCAGGTATATAAAAAAGAAGGTGTTTCCTGTGGAATACAAAATCAGCATAAGTAGTCATCTGCGCAAATAACCATACAGAGGGCGGCAACATCAGGTAGGATTGTAACAGCCAGAAAGGAAATACATCCGGAGAACTATGGTATTTTACCTGCATGCCCCAGGCATTGAGCAGTTCGAGGGAAATAACCAGCAAAATCAATCCTAAGAAGGTATTGGACGGATGCTGTTTTCTTACTGGCAAAAGTGCCAGACTTAATAAAATCCCTTGTCCGGATGCTAATAAATAAACAACCGCTTTCCAGTTTTCCATAGTGAAGCAATCAATTGTATAGGCACCCGCTTATGACAAGTGCAGGCGAATATTGAATGAAGAATTATTCTACAAATTACATGCGCATTTAATACATAGCAATTGAATATTGGCAGAAAACAACAGAATGATAAAACTATATCAGTCTCCGCCATAAGGGCTGAAACAGAATCATCTTCCGGCAAATTTTGCCCGAATTAATTCATTTTTCTGCCGGATGGTCTAAATGTGTTAAAAAAAAGTCTAAATGTGTTAATAGAATTGTAAATTCCAGTATAGCTTTGCTCCTGTAACACCACCTGCCCATTTAGTAAAAATCCACCTTTCGGATTCATTCTTTTAAGTATTACTTACTTCATAATTCTATTGTCTGGAGAGCCTTTATAGTTCTCTCTACAATATTGTTATTTCTCAATCCTTAGTATTACCAATCACGTCTATTAAAACTCAATTACATGTATCCATCTTTACACTCTTTGCCCTTCTCCTGGGGCAGCAGGAAACTTCGTTACACCAGCTTTCTGTTCCTGCTAATTCTTTTCACCACTACCGCACTTTTGGCTCAGGCACCTGCCAAGCAATGGGATAAAACTTTTGGAGGGAGTGCCAATGACGAAGCAAAAACAGTACTCCAGTGCAGCGACGGCGGCTTTTTGTTTGCAGGCTTTTCTCTCTCCGGTATCAGTGGAGATAAAACCGAAGTATATAGAGGAGATAAAGATGGCTGGCTGGTTAAAACCGATGCCAATGGAAACAAACTATGGGATAAGACCTTAGGCAGCAATGGGGAAGATACTTTTACTTCAGTGATCCAAACCTCAGATGGCGGCTTCCTGGTTGCAGGCTCTACTTCCTCAGATGCCTTGGGAGATGTGAGTGCGCCAAATAAAGGGGCTGGTTCTGATTACTGGGTGGTAAAAATTTCAGGTACCGGGGTAAAACAATGGGATAAGCGCTATGGCGGGAACCAAAGCGACTATATTACTTCAGCCAAACAAACCTCCGACGGGGGTTATATCCTGTCAGGATTTTCTAATTCAGGCCAGTCCGGAGATAAGAGCGAACCCAGCCGGGGAAAAGCAGATTTCTGGATTGTAAAAATCACCAGCACTGGTGTAAAACAATGGGATAAAACCTTTGGAGGAAACGGGGAAGAACAGGCGTCTTCTATTATACAGAGTTCGTTTGGAGGATATGCCGTGGCCGGATGGTCAGAGTCAGGAATTAGTGGGGAAAAGAGTGAGGCGAGCAGGGGTTTGAGAGATTACTGGCTGGTTAAATTATCTGATAGTGGTGCCAAGGAATGGGACAAAACCTTTGGAGGAAGCGGCAATGATGAATCTTCGCAACTGATTGAAACACTTTATGGGTATATGCTCAGTGGAACCTCCACGTCAGGAATATCTGTGGACAGATCAGAGCCAAACAGAGGTGCGCAGGACTTCTGGATTGTGAAAACAAATATATATGGTGACAAATGGTGGGATAAAACCTATGGCGGAAGTGGCAGTGATGGTAACAGTAGTATGGTCGAATTTTATGATGGCTACTTATTTATTGGATATTCCAATTCAGGCATTAGTGGTGACAAAACCGAATCAAGCCGTGGATTAAATGATTTCTGGGTAGTAAAATCAGATTTTGACGGCAACAAACTATGGGACAAAACCTTTGGAGGCACTAACGATGACTATGCTTATTCCTCCATTCAGGCCCAGGATGCAGGTTTGATCTTAGCCGGAATGTCTAAATCAGGTATTAGCGGCGATAAAACAACTGCCAATAAAGGTTCTGCGGATTACTGGGTTGTTAAACTAAATCCTGTCCTTCCAAAAGCACCTGCGCTGACTGCACAGGCAGTTTCCCGGACTGCAGTTGATATTAAAGCTTATGGGTCTACTAATTATGATTGTTTTTATGAAGAATATCTTCCCAAATATATTATTGAAAAAAGCTCAAATGCAAATGGGCCTTTTTCGGTGAAAGATACTTTAAGTACAACCTGTTATGAAAGCACTACCTTGTATGGAGATAATTACCTGCTTCCTAATACTACCTATTACTACCGGGTAAAAGCATTAGTAGGTAGAACGGCCTCTCCTTATTCCTCAACTGTAAGTACAAAAACCATGTCTGATGTTACCTCTCCTGTGAATGCTATGGCTGAGTGGAACAAGCGTTTCGGAGGCACACAAGATGAAACAATGCAAACTGCCTTACGCACTTCCGATGGAGGTTATCTGCTAGCCGGTAGTTCCCGTTCCGGACTGGATGCCGACAGAAGTGAAACCAGCAGAGGCGGCTTAGATTTCTGGATCGTAAAATTAGCTGCCAATGGTATCAAGCAATGGGATAAACGCTATGGAGGAACCAGCTACGATGGCCTGCATACCGCTATACAAACCTCAGATGGCGGCTTTATATTAGGAGGTACCTCTTCTTCGATAGTTGGCGGCGATAAAAGTGAAGGCAACAAAGGAGCCGGTGATTACTGGATTGTAAAAATCTCCAGCAGTGGCGTAAAAGAATGGGACAAAACCTTTGGAGGGAGTGCTTTGGATGAACTCAGGTCAGTCATACAAACTTCGGATGGGGGTTATCTGCTGGGGGCTATTCTTCATCGGGTATTGGCGGAGACAAAACAGAGGGCAGCCGGGGAGGATCAGATTTTTGGGTGGTAAAAGTGACAGCAAGTGGCGTAAAACAATGGGATAAGCGGTTTGGCGGCAGTCTGGCAGATGAACTCAGCAGTATAATTAAAACCCAGGATGGCAATTATATGATGGGAGGTACTACCCGTTCTACCCTAAGTGGCGATGTTTCTCAAGCCAGAGCTTATGAAGAAGATGAGTTTTTAGGCTATGGGGATTACTGGATAGTTAAGATCAGCAGTACCGGAGTTAAATTGTGGGACAAACGTTTTGGCGGAGAAGCAGGCGACTTACTGAAAACAGTTATTCCAACCACAGATGGTGGATATTTGCTCGGAGGAAGTTCTAAATCTAAGGGTAGTTGGACTGATAATACGGGCCTTAATTATTGCTACTGGATAATAAAGGTAAACAGTACAGGTACTCTGCAGTGGGACAAAGCCTACAAAAGTGTGGGTGATGGAAGATATTATACCGGAGAAACATTTAGCTATTTGAGTAACTTGGTACAAACGCCGGATGGAGGCTATTTAATCGGCGGAAGTTCTCAATCTGATAAAAGTACAGATAAATCTGAAGGAAGCCGTGGTATACTTTCCCCCATATATGATTATGTTTCCTGGGATTACAGAACTGATTACAGCTTTGATTACTGGGTAATTAAAGTTAATGCTACCGGAGAAAGACAGTGGGATAAAACCTTTGGTGGGTTTGGTGAAGATAACCTGGCTACTGCTTTATATAATCCGGATGGCAGTGTATTGCTGGCAGGCAATACTACTTCAGCTTTAGATGGCGATAAAACAGAGCTAAGCCGGGGAAAAGCAGATTTCTGGGTATTGAAAACCAAGCTATCCACACAACCTCCCGTTACCTGTACTGCTTCTGGCGCAATTCTCAGAGAAGTATGGAATAATATCACAGGTTCGGCCGTTAGCAGTATTCCTGTAAGCACTGCTCCAAGCACTACGAGTCAACTTACTTCTTTTGAAGCCCCTTCCAATGCTGGCACCAACTATGGGCAACGAATCAGAGGATACATCTGCGTGCCACTTACAGGAAATTATACTTTCTACATTGCAGGGGATAATAATTGCGAACTGTGGCTTTCTACTACAGACCAGCCTGTAAACAAAGTGCGAATTGCCCACATCAGTGGTGGCAGTGCTTATGCAGGTATCAGACAATGGA
The DNA here is from genome assembly GCF_010119975.1 of Rhodocytophaga rosea. Classification (GTDB taxonomy): domain Bacteria; phylum Bacteroidota; class Bacteroidia; order Cytophagales; family 172606-1; genus Rhodocytophaga; species Rhodocytophaga rosea. The sequence continues at coordinate 6,581,397 of NZ_CP048222.1, read as the reverse complement.
CTAAATACACGACTCAAAAATCAGTATCTATCTCTTTACAGGCAGGGAAACGCTATTATATAGAGGCGCTGCACAAAGAAAACAGTGGTGGAGATAACTTAGCCGTAGGCTGGCAGTTACCTACAGCTACTACGATTGATCTGATACCTGTTTCCCGGCTGTCTCCTTTTGTCGTACCTAATGCACGTATGAGCGCAGAAGATACAGAAGAAAATATAATATCCTTGCAGCTCTATCCCAATCCATCGCAGGGCGAAAGAATCGGATTGGCATTGGAAAATGTAATATCAGAAACAGAAGTAGTGATAACATTATACAATGCCGTAGGCCAGGTAATTACTAAAACAGTGTATAAGGCGGATAATAATGGTTTCTTTACAAAAGAACTAGTATTTGCTAATAAGTTGGCACCAGGTGTCTATACGGTGGTCTTACAAGCAGGAAACCAACAGGTATCTAAAAAACTGATCATAGCCAGGTAAAATCATTAGTCTACAAAACAAAAGTCCGGTAACACACATGTATTGCCGGACTTTTGTTTTGTTATTTGATCTATTCTTGTGGCATACTAAGTAGGAATTGGGCAAGGTCAGCCAGGTCTTTTTCGGTAAGCCCCATGGCAAGCGGATCAGGCATCAGGCTGGTGCTGAATTGCTTGCGGCTTTCTACATCAGCGGCTTTAATTACATGTTGCTGCCCGGAAACATCCCTCAACACTACTGTTGCATCATCGGCGATCAGGAAGCCATAGAAGGAGGAACCTTTCTTTGTTTTAATCAGCCAGGGTTCATAGCCAAAAGCAAGACCGGCACTGGGGTTGATAATGGCATCCAGCAAGGCTGTTTTGTCGAATTTTTTGTGAATCTGACTCAGATCCGGACCAATTTCCCCACCGGTTTTTCCGCGTTTGTGGCAGGAAGCGCAGTTATTCTGAAATAGCAGTTTACCTTTTGTTATATCCGGCTGTAAGCTGCTGATCTGTTTAATAGATAATGTTTTAGCTGCCCCAGGTTTTGTAAAATAATCACCAGCCAATACCCGTACCGTCTGGTCGGGGTTAGAAAAAATAGCGTTGCTTATTATTTCTTTCAGATCATCCGGCAGCTTTTTCTCGGCCGCCAGGCTAATCAGCATTTGTCCGCCGGTTTTATCTTTAGCCATTTGTGCGGCTGCCTCTTCCCGGCTCGTTTTTGGTTTGGATAGGTCTACGGCTTGTGCCTGGAGTTGCATCATTTCTCTGGTAGCCAGCAGTTCATCCGGCAAGGTCTCCTCCCAGTTTACCAGATCAAGCCAGTCGTTGGATTTGCGGAATTTCACCCACCAGTATGCCTGTTCGGAAACATCGGACAGTTCACTTTTGGTTAGTTCGACCATAACTTCTGCCGAGCTTTTGTCTTTGATAAAGCCAAGCGAAACCAGCGCTTGCTTTCGCTGCTCAGGACTTAATTCAGTTGCGTTAGCCCTTTTTTTCCAGGCATCCACAGAAGCCACTGGATGTAAGCGCCACACCAGATTCGTTGTTTTCTTATCCCATTTTACCGGATCAGTATCTGCATTTTTTAGTAGTTCCGGATAATAAGCTGACTCCTGATCTTGCAGGGTAATGCCCAGTGCTTCCAGATACCAGCGGTCTTCGCCATCGTAGCCTTTCACAAGTTCTGCAACAATAGCCTGTTTTTTTTCAAGCGGAACATCCCGCAAAGCAACCGCCACTTCCCTCCTAACAGCTGCGGATACATCTGTTGCCAACGTACTTGAATAGCTAAGCATTTGCTCAGGTCGGGCTTGCCGCAAAGCCCGGAAAGCCGTAATTCGGATGTCTGCTGTAGGATGCGTTAATAACTTTTCTACTTCTTTTACACCTTTGTCTCCCAATTTCGACAGCAGCCATACAGCTCTGGCCTGGTAATATGGATTTTCGGACTCAAGAAGTTTTTTGACAGGTTTTACTGCTTTCGCTCCTTTTGCCTGAAGCATTACAAACCCGGCATTGCGCACGTTAATGGCTGGATTCTTTAGTGCATCTATTTGTCCTTTAGTAGTGCTTAGGTCTATCTTAGGTGTTTGTAAAACCTGGTTCTTAGGCGTAATTCTAAATATACGGCCATATCCTTCTTTGTCATGCATCTGGTGGCCACCCACCACCGCATCATACCAGTCGGCTACATAAATAGCTCCATCCGCACCAACAGCTACATCACTGGGACGGAACCATTTGCGCATATCGGTTACTTTGTCATTCCACACATAATTTTCAGTAGATTCTTTGAGTGAGGTGATAAAATTAGTCCGGTTAAGTTGATACCCGGCTCCCTTCGCCTCCGGCTTATAGCCAAATATCACATTACGGCCGGCATCGGCGCTGAGCAGCATTCCCCGGTATTGGGCTCCTAAGGCATCTCCTTCGTACACGGCTACTCCCGTAGGAGAACCAGCGCCACTGTTATCTCCGGCTGGAATTACCCCTGGGTCTTCCTGGTGCCAGTGTGCCGTAAAAATATCCTGTCCCGGACGTTTGTCAGCTTGCCAGAAACGGGTGCCATCGGCACTGAAGTATCCGGCGTTTCCTCCTTCCATCAGCCAGGTAACCCGGCAGGTCACCACCTGATCATCGTTGTCATTTTGCCACATATTGCCATAAGAATCAACAGCCAGTTCATAGGCATTCCTGAAATTATGTGCCAGCACCTGTAAACCTTTACCATCTTTACCCACCCGTAAGGCCAGTCCACCCACCCATGTTTTGCCATCATCACTTTTCTGGTTACCCTGATTTTTGGTATTATAAGGTGTGCCCCCAGTATAAATACTTCCGGACCGTAGGTTCCATCCTGCTTTGTCGGTCACCAGATGCGGACCGGCATTACCAGTATTGAAATACCAGTTGCCATCCGGGCCGGCAATTACGGAATGTAAGCTATGGTCATGGTCGAAGCCGCCAAAGCCGGTTAGGAATACTTCTTTTTTATCTGGCGTATCGTCGCCATTGGTATCGGTATAAATAATGAGGGAAGGCGCACAGGACACAATTACCTGATTACCGATCACAGCAATGCCCAGGGGCGCTACTAGGTCTTTATCCTGTACAAACATTTTGGATTTATCGGCTTTGCCATCCCCATCCGTATCTTCCAGAATCATTACCCGATCGCCTTGTGGATGCGATAAATGCTCAGCAGGCTTATTATTAAAATCCCGGTAGTTTACCGCTTCAGTCACCCATATTCGGCCTTTACTATCTACATCCATATTGGTCGGATTATAGAACAGGGGAGATTCTGCCCAAAGGGTAGCTTGCAGGTCATCTGGTAAAATCAATTCCAGAGAATCTGGCGGAACCGGCGCTGAAAAAGACCAGATAAGATCCGTTTTCCGGGAAAAATTTGCAGGAACAAAAGGCAGGGTTAAGAGGCTAACCAGAAACAGGTATCGCATAGGTTAGAAGGGTTTGTACCATGTTATTTCAGACATAGCTATTCCCTTCCAATATACAATAAAATCAGTAAACTATCCTATTTTAGGAATCAAAACGGGTTACATTCACAATACCTGAAACTTTGCTGAGCTTTTTCATCAGGATATCCAGGTGTTTGGTATCATGTACAAACAGCATAATGTTTCCCTCAAAAATGCCATCATTGGTATCCATTGTAATGGAACGCATATTCACTTTGAGTTCGTTGGAAATGATCTTGGTTACATCATTCACCAGCCCTACCCGATCGGTACCTGTTACCCTCAGGCCGGCCAGAAAAGCAATTTCTTTCTGAGAAGTCCATTTGGCTTTGATAATCCGGTAGCCATAATTAGACATCAGTTCAACCGCATTCGGACAACTGGTACGATGGATTTTAATCCCTTCATTTACGGTAACAAAGCCAAAAACCTCATCGCCGGGAATAGGATTGCAACATTTGGCCAGGATATAGTCAATTTTATCCATATCCTCCCCGATCAGCAGCATATCTGATTCTACCCCACGGACTTTCTTGATCTGGCTTTCAAAGGTTTTGGCATCTGATATCTCCTCCTGCTTTCCGTTGGATTTTTCCTGCCTGACTGTTTTGAACTTATTCAGTTCATGTACATCTATGAATCCTTTACCTACTTTATAGAAAAAGTCAGTAGCCGTTTTACAATTGAAATAAGCCCTAAGCTGATTGGAGGTTATATTGTTCAGGTCGAGTTTGATTTGCCGCAATTTCCGGTCTACCATGTCTTTGCCCTGGGCCGTGAGTCGTTTCTTATCCTCCCTTAAGTATTCCTTGATTTTAGCCCTGGCCTTAGAACTGACCACAAAACGCAGCCAGTCTTCACTGGGTTTTTGTTTGCTGGAGGTGAGAATTTCCACCTGGTCGCCATTGCTGAGAATATAACTGAGTGGTACTAGTTTATTATTCACCTTAGCTCCCAGACAGTGTGAGCCAATTTCGGTATGAATATCAAAGGCAAAATCTAAGGCAGTAGCGCCATGCGGCAAAATCTTCAGGTCGCCTTTTGGAGTAAATACAAATACTTCTTCATTGAAGAGATTATTCCGGAATTCATCCACAAACTCAATCGCCGAAGAGTCATCCTGCTCAAGCATTTCCCGTACGCGGCTGATCCACACTTCCAGCCCGGATTCATTTACCTGTCCGCTTTCTTTGTATTTCCAATGAGCCGCATAGCCTTTTTCCGCAATTTCATCCATACGCTCCGTACGGATCTGCACTTCTACCCACTGCCCGGTTTTACTCATCGCTGTCGTATGCAAAGATTCATAGCCATTGGCCCTGGGCGTACTGATCCAATCCCTGAGACGATCGGGATTAGGTTTGTAAAAATCGGTAACGATGGAATACACCTGCCAGCAAGCCGCTTTTTCCTGTTCCAGTTTGGTTTTAAGAATAATGCGGATGGCAAACAAGTCGTATACTTCCTCGAAAGGAATCTTTTGCTTTTTCATCTTATTCCAGATCGAATAAATGGATTTGGGCCTGCCTTTGATGACAAAGTCAAAACCGTGATCGGTTAATTCTTTCTGGAGGGGTGCAATAAAATCTTTAATGAACTTCTCTCTGGCGGCTTTAGTTTCCCGGAGTTTTTCGGCGATCTGCTTATATATATCAGCTTCGGTATACTTGAGGTACAAATCTTCCAGCTCCGATTTAATCGCATATAAACCCAGACGGTGGGCCAGAGGTGCATAGATATAAATAGTTTCAGAGGCAATCTTTAACTGCTTATTTCTGGCCATGCTTTCCAGCGTACGCATGTTGTGCAGCCTGTCGGCAATTTTGATCAGAATCACCCGCACATCATCGGAAAGGGTAAGCAGCATTTTGCGGAAATTCTCTGCCTGCTGGGAAGTGCCATACTCAAATACGCCGGATATTTTGGTAAGCCCGTCAATGATCTTTGCCACCTTGGGGCCAAAATCCCGGTCAATATCTTCAATTTCCAGTTCGGTATCTTCCACCACATCATGCAGCAGTGCCGACACAATGGAAGTAGTTCCTAAACCAATTTCTTCTACACAAATCTGGGCAACAGCCAGCGGATGGTAAATATACGGCTCACCAGACTGGCGGCGCATTTCTTTATGAGCCTCCATTGAGGTGTAAAAAGCTTTTTTTATCAGCTTGGCATCATTATCTTTTAAAAAAGGTTTGGCATGTTTGAGTAAAATTCTATATCTCCTCAGAATTTCCTTTCTTTCTAATTCGAGGTCCAGCGTTTCCATGTAAAGTCTGTCGGGATGAAAGGTTATGTGATGGCTAAAGGCCAGTTTACTTCGCTAATTATACAATGAATATGGTTAATTTAACGTAATTCCCTGCCATTTCAAAACACTTTTTATGAATAATTCATTTAAAGGTTTCTCCAAAAATTTTAAATTAACCAAAAGAATGATATGCATATTAACATTTTAAAAATTACCAGTGCCAAATACTTTGGTAAGCATAGGTGAAGATATATGGGCATTACATAATTTAACATTCTTAATCAGCTATTTATTGCCAGATGAGAACCTATTGGACCATTCAGTACAAAGAAGCCTGGGAACAGGCAAAACACAAAGGCATCTTAACCGGGAATGCCGCATGGGCCATAGAAGGGTATGAAAAGGCCTATCAATGGATGATCGGACAAATGGTAAAAAGGCTGGCTTGTGAATGGTGTTTTCCAGTGTGGGTATGGACAGAGAGGCCGGATCTGAGAAGACGCTGGGACAGTGAAAAAGGGAAAGTATTTATATTGTTACAAGCGGAAATTGAGGAAAAGAGAGTGCTCCTCTCCGACTATCATGCCTGGCATAGTGTGTTGAATAACTCTCCTCTGGAAGTATATGAAGGTGAAAAAATTGATCTGCAGGAAAGCTGGGAGCGGATATTTGATATGGAACTTCTGAGAAATACCCCTTACTTGACCTGGCCAGGTGAGCAGTATAGTATCGAATTGCAAGGTGTTACACCATTTATTCCTGTTGAGAATCTACAGGAGATCAAGACATTTGTTATCCGATAGAAAAATACAGATTCTAGAGAATAGGAAATGACGTATTCATCATTAGAATTGCTGAGGGGATTTTAAATGCTAACAAAAAAATATTTCTCTATCCTTGAAGATATATTTATTCTTCTTACATTTGCGACTCAATTTTAAAAAGTAGCGCGGGTGTGGCGAAATTGGTAGACGCACTAGACTTAGGATCTAGCGCTTCACGGCATGGGGGTTCGAGTCCCTCCACCCGCACCACAAATAGTACAAACCCGCAGGGCGCTGAGCCTTGCGGGTTTCCATTTCTACATCCATCAAACTAAAACAGTACTGCTTTGGATATTACACTTGACAAACAAACCGACACTGATGCTTCCATCCGGATTAAGTTGCAGGAAGCAGATTACCAGCCGAAAGTAGACAAAAAGCTGAAAGAATATACCCAGAAAGCCCAGATCAAAGGCTTCCGGCCCGGCAAAGTTCCGCCTTCTTTAATCAAGAAAATGTATGGCAAAGGCGTCATGGTTGATGAAATTAACCACCTGCTGATTGATGCAGTAAATAATTATATCAAAGAAAACAAGCTTTCTATCGTGGGCGAACCTTTGCCAGATACTGAGAAGGCCGAAGAAATCGACTGGGATACCCAGAAAGAATTCGAATTCAGCTATAATGTAGGTCTGGTTCCTGATTTTAGTGTAGATGTGGAGAATTTAGCTCTCTCTGCTTACCAGGTAGAACCAAACGATACCGAACTGGAAGAAATGGTAACCAGCTTAACCAGGCGATATGGAGAATATACCCATCCGGACACTACGGCTGAAGGTGATTTTGTATATGGCACCCTCAAACAAGTAGATGGCAGTATCAATAAAGAAAATGCATTCCTTTCGCTGAGCAGCCTTAAAAAAGAAGCATTGCCCCAGTTTACCGGTGTAGCCAAAGATCAGGCTATCACTTTTGACATTCAGAATGTATTTGAGAATGACGAAACCATCCGCCTGTTCACCGGCACCACTCCTGAAGAAGCCGCTGCCCTGACCGGAAATTTTGAATTCACTGTTACTGAAATCGACCGCAGCGAACCTGCTGAATTAAACCAGGAATTCTTCGATAAAGTATTGGGTAAAGATGCCGTGCAAAACGAAGAAGAATTCAAAGCAAAACTGCGTACACTCTTACAGGAAAATTATAACCAGCAAACCGGAAATCTGCTCACCACTCAGATCAAAGATCAACTGCTGGCAAATACAGATATTACACTACCGGACGATTTTCTGAAAAGATGGCTGAAAGCTACCAATGATAAAGTAACGGAAGAAGTGCTTGCCAAAGAATATGACCTGTATGTGAAGGATCTGAAGTGGAGCCTGATTAAAAATAAGATTGCAGAAACTAATGAAATTAAGGTAGAACATGAGGAAGTGTTAAATAAAACCAAAGACCTTATTAAACAGCAGTTTGGCAGTATGGGAATGGGCGAGCAGGCAGATGACATGCTGAATACCTATGCCAACAACTTCCTGCAAGCTGAAAAAGGCAAAAACTATATGAATATTTTCGAGCAGGCTTTCAATGATAAAGTAGTAGAACTGGTAAAAACCAAAGCTACCGTTGCCAGCCAGACGGTTTCTCCCGACGAGTTCAAAAAGATTACAAAAGACGGAGTTGAATAATACTTTTCAGAATTTTTAAATGAAATGTTTTTAAAAAGTCCTTTTAACAAAGGGCTTTTTTTTTAGTTTTGTACATATTAAATATACTTATCTATGATGAACAAAGATGAATTCAGAAAATATGCCGTAAAAGGGCAGAACATAAATGGCTCTAATGTAGACCAATACATCCAGCGTGTGGAAAACATGACCCGTTCTGTAATTGAAGAAAGACCTACCAACTTCCGGGAGATTGATGTTTTTTCCAGATTGATGATGGACCGGATCATTTTCCTGGGAATGGGTGTAGACGACAACATTGCTAACATTATTACCGCACAATTGCTGTTCCTGGAGAGTGTAGATGCTAAAAAAGACATTCTGTTATACATCAATAGTCCCGGTGGCAGTGTATATGCTGGTCTGGGCATTTACGATACCATGCAGTATATCAAGCCGGATGTAGCCACTATTTGTACGGGTCTGGCTGCTTCTATGGGGGCTGTATTGTTGTGTGGCGGAGCCGCAGGCAAACGTTCGGCACTGGTACATGCCAGGGTAATGATTCACCAGCCTTCAGGTGGGGCACAAGGCCAGTCTTCTGATATTGAGATTACAGCCAAGCAGATTTTAATTCTGAAAAAAGAATTATATGATATTATTTCCCACCATAGTGGCAAGCCTTTTGAGCAGGTAGAAAAAGATTCTGACCGGGATTACTGGATGAAAGCCGAAGAAGCAAAAGCTTATGGATTAATTGATGAAGTGCTGGTAAGAAACTAATTCCGTGTCATAATTTGTTGCTTGTGCGGATATGCTTTTCTACGTCTGGAAGCATATCTGTTTAATAAGAAATACTTATAATTTTTATTTTTACATATACCGGAGTGCCAGATATATACCTTGCACTCCGGTATATACAACAATTAATCTACTCAAGCTCATGGCTCAAACCAACTGTTCGTTTTGCGGCAGAAGCAAAAAAGAAGTTACCCTCATGCTTTCCGGCATAAACGCACATATCTGCGACCGATGCATTATGCAAGGCCATCAGATTCTTTTAGAAGAAACCAGACCCAAAGATAAAACTTCCCCTGCCAGCTTTAATCTGATGAAACCCATTGAAATGAAAAATTTTATGGAGCAATTCGTAGTTGGGCAGGATGAAGCGAAAAAAATAATGGCCGTAGCCGTATACAATCATTACAAACGGTTGATGCAGGCCCGCTCGGATGACGATGTAACTATTGAAAAATCAAATATTATTATGGTGGGCGAAACCGGAACGGGTAAAACCTATCTGGCCCGTACCATGGCTAAAATTCTGCAAGTTCCTTTCTGTATTGCCGATGCTACTGTAATTACTGAAGCCGGATATGTAGGCGAAGATGTAGAAACCATATTAACCAGACTACTTCAGGCGGCTGATTATGATGTGGAGAAAGCTGAAAAGGGCATTGTATATATTGATGAAATTGATAAGATCGCCCGTAAATCTGATAACCCAAGTATTACCCGGGATGTAAGTGGCGAAGGTGTACAGCAGGCTTTACTAAAATTACTCGAAGGAACGATTGTAAATGTTCCCCCACAAGGCGGCCGCAAACATCCTGACCAGAAAATGATTGCCGTTAATACAGAAAATATCCTGTTTATCTGCGGAGGTGCTTTCGATGGCATTCACCGGCACATTGCCAAACGGGTAAATACCCGTCCGATAGGCTTTGCCGACAAAACCAAATACGACTTTTCGCAAGACAGCGATAATCTGCTTAAATATATCACCGCCCAGGATCTGAAATCCTTCGGCCTGATTCCCGAACTTATCGGACGTTTACCAGTACTGACTTACCTGGAACCCTTAAGCCGGGATACCTTGCGTTTGATTCTGACCGAGCCTAAGAATGCCATTACCAAGCAGTACAAAAAACTATTCCAGATGGAAGGCATACAACTTGATTTTGATAAGGATGCCCTTGAATATATTGTAGACCAGTCGATGGTGTTCAAGCTGGGTGCCCGTGGTTTGCGGTCCATCTGCGAAGCCATCATGACCAACATTATGTTTGAGTTGCCTTCCAGAACAGATATTAAAGAATATACGATTACGCTGGATTACGCCAGGTCTGAATTTGAAAAATCTAAATTCAGCAAACTGAAAGCCGTAGCGTAACAGTAAGCATACCCATTAAAAAGCCCGTAAATTGTAATTTACGGGCTTTTTAATGGGTACTGGTCGGTATAATGCTAGAACAGCAGCAAGCTTAAAATGATAGTAATCACCATAAATACACTAAAGCTAAACGCATAACTGATGAAGAGAATAAACATTTTGAGCAGGGTTTTAAACCAGCCCTGATGATATACGCTTCTGAAAGAAAGCAGAAAATACACAAACACTAAAATACCGGACAGCGTAAAAATCAACCCGTTTGGCCAGAAGTAATCTATTAATAAGGCTACCGATAATATAAAAAACAAAAATGTGTGGATGTGCAGGGTAAAAATAATATGCTCAATATATAATCTTTTGGTGCGGATATAAAATAATTTCAAAATCAGCGCAAAAAAAGGGAGGAGTAAAAACATCATCAGCGAAGCTTTACTGATGAGATAGTTTACAATCGTATTTCCTTTTTCATTGGCAAGTTTTATTCCCTGTTTGGCAAGCAGTAGATTAAGCCAGCTTTTTTCCTGATCTAACGAATCCAGTATCTGCTCAGGCGTAATACCGGGCGTTTTTACCAATTTATCTAGATTCACATCCTTTTCTCCCGAACGAATAACCGCGCCGGTATCTGTTTTTTCAGGTACAACTACCTGACTTTTTGGAAGATTTTTTACTATTGAGTCTGCTATGTGCTTTTCCTCCCCAGACAATGCTTCACTTTCCAGTAATCCCGTACTGATTTCGTTTCCGATTTCCCGGTTCAGAGAATCGGCAGAAGGTACCTTTACATCGCCGCCAAACCTGAAAGCAGGCTCATTCACATTGATCTGGCTGGAAACAACTATAGAAAAAATCAGGAAATAGAAAAAGCTCACAATAAAGTAGAGCCGCAAGGGATGCATGTATTTTATCCGTTTTCCGGCAATAAATTCATTGGTAAGCAAACCAGGTTTAAACAGAAAAGGGATAATGGTTCTGCCCAGCCTGGAATCATAGGCGATGTAATTGTTCACTACTTCAGCAGCTAAAGTCGTGAAAGAAACCAGTTTGTCTGAGTTTTCCTGTCCGCAATTGGGGCAATAACTATAATTCTCCAGCAAAGGATAATGGCAATTCTGGCAATTTGATTTCTTTCTCCGGGCAAGAAGCATGTGTATAGCACGAACATACGTTCACATCCTAATATTACACATAAAAATCACCGGGGGCAAATCACCTGGTTTTGTTATTTACTCAATACAAATACAGCAATAGGCTTCAAAATTTTATAAAAAGATAGCCGGGTAATGTTTTCAAATATTTCCATCAGAGCAGCGAATCAGATGTATGTACCTTGTAACAGATGAACTATTGAAAATTTCTCTAAAAACAGCGTTTACCGTGAAAAAGAAATTACTCTATTGGCTACTGACAGGCACTATATTTCTGCAATATTCGCCTGTAATGGCTCAGAACAGCACTACCACTAGCAAAAGCGATATAGAATATGATGCCATTTACGACGATCCGTATGATATAAACAAATTATGGCTGCATTTTTACCCGATGTATGCCGATGGTTTTGTAACCAATTTTAATGTAGGATATGGCGGTCAAGCGAATTATTACCTGAAAGATAAGTTTGATTTCAGGCTGCATATAAGGAAAACATACACGAAAGGCTCCGACTTTTCCAGGATAAACGGTGACAAAAACAGTACCGTAGATAATTCTCTGAATGTATATAAGCATTTTGAAGGAGGTGCTACGTATCATATTATCGATAAAGGAGATGCCGGAGAATCTAAAATTGTGGTGTATACCAAACGGTACAAAGCCAATAAGTGGGCTTCTACTGTTCCAGAGCACATTGCAGTGCCTTCTAAAGTCAGAAAAATTGCAGGCGTAAGAGCCGGAGGTTTTTACTGGGCAAGTGCAACCAATCTCAATGAAGTATTAAACAAACAGAAAGTGTATTTGCTGGATACACAAGGCGATACCTTATCTAATTCCGAAAAAATATATGGCAATGTGCGCTCAGCAGGCATATATCTGGGTGGTTCGATCAGCCGCATCCGGAATGTGATCGTTAAGCCAAAAAAATACGATGTAGCTGTAAATGATGTAATTTTCACCGCCTATGGCGATATACTTTTTGCACCTATGCTACAGGTAGAAGATATTATGCAAAACCGGTTGACATACAGTGCTTCTCCGATTAAGACCAGGAAAATAGGAATCAGGGCAGGTTTTGAAGGCATGTATAACCGGGAATTCTCCTGGTCGTATGGCGCAGAAATCGGATATAAGCCTTCTATTCAAACCCGTGGATTTTATGCCATGGTAAAAGTAGGTTTCGCTTTTGCCTCCCGCCTGCAACAACAGCGGCAATCGTATCAGGTTGAAAAAGCTGAAAAGTAATAGACATAGTTCATAGGCAGCAATCTATAATCCACAGAAACTAATTCATTTTTAAGTACAAGAGCGGAAAAAATTTTCCGCTTTTTTATTTATAGGCTGCTATCGTTTTCGAAACTGCCTGAAGCCACCATTTTAACCAATTAATTGCCAGGATTTTTCTACACACAAAAATCCGATTACCTTTGCGGCATGACAGAAAAAATCATCATCCTAGACTTTGGTTCCCAGTATACACAGTTGATAGCCCGTCGGGTACGAGAGTTAAATGTATATTGCGAAATCCATCCTTTTAATCATATTCCACCTGTAGATGAATCTGTAAAGGGAGTTATACTTTCTGGCAGCCCTTGTTCCGTACGCGATAAACATTCCCCCGGCCAGAACTTGGTCCACTCACTAGCAAAGTACCGGTATTAGGTGTTTGTTATGGTGCTCAGTTAATGGCTTTTCAAAATGGAGGTGAAGTACTACCTTCCAGCAGCCGCGAATATGGACGTGCCCGCTTACAGTATATTCAAAACGAAAGTCCTTTGTTGCGGGGCTTAAGCATTTTCACGCAGGTATGGATGTCACATGCCGATACCATTACAACGCTGCCTGAAGCATATGAAATTATTGCCAGTACAGATACAGTGAAGGTGGCTGCATTCCAGATTCCTGGGCAATCGACCTATGGTATTCAGTTTCATCCGGAAGTTACCCATACGCTGGAAGGAAAAGTATTGCTGAAAAATTTTGTCGTAGATATTTGTAAATGCTCGCAGAACTGGACGCCTGCTACCTTTATTGAAAGTACCATTGCAGAATTGCGTAAAAAATTAGGCAACGACCGGGTAGTATTGGGGCTTTCCGGTGGGGTAGATTCCAGTGTGGCGGCTATGCTTATTCACGAGGCAATTGGCGAAAATCTGTATTGCATTTTTGTAGACAGCGGTTTGCTCAGAAAGAATGAATTTGATGATGTACTGCATTCTTATAAAGACCTAGGGCTGAATGTAAGAGGAGTAAATGCTAAAAGCCGTTTTTATGAAGCATTAGCCGGTATTACCGATCCGGAATTGAAACGTAAAGCCATTGGTAAAACATTTATACAGGTGTTCGATGCGGAAGCCCATAAAATACAAGGTGTGAAATGGCTTGCGCAAGGCACCATTTACCCGGATGTAATTGAATCGGTATCAGTAAAAGGGCCTTCTGTTACGATTAAATCGCACCACAATGTAGGTGGGCTGCCTGAGAAAATGCAGCTAAAAGTGGTAGAACCGCTCAATACTTTATTCAAAGATGAAGTTCGTCTGGTAGGAAAAACACTGGCTATCCCAGATAACATCATCAGCCGCCATCCTTTTCCAGGGCCAGGTCTGGCTATACGTATACTGGGAGATTTAACAGCTGAAAAAGTACAAATTTTGCAGGCCGTAGATGATATATTTATTTCTTCTCTGAAAAAAAGAGGATTTTATCATGAAGTATGGCAGGCCGGCGCTATCCTGTTACCAGTGCAATCGGTAGGTGTAATGGGCGATGAACGTACCTATGAGAATGTAGTAGCACTCCGGGCGGTTACCAGTGTAGATGGCATGACTGCCGACTGGGCGCATTTACCCCATGAGTTTTTGGCTGAAGTTTCCAACGATATTATTAACAAAGTGAAAGGGGTAAACCGGGTAGTATATGACATTAGTTCCAAGCCACCAGCCACCATTGAGTGGGAATGATGAGTATATATGTATATCTTTAAATTCTATGACTGCATTTGTGGGAAAGTGGGTTTTACGCTAAGTAGAGCCCATTTTTTGTTTTTTATGCGGAAGCATTTATGCATTTATTAACCTGTACCTGAACTTGATTTATCCTAGGAATACACAATCTAAACTTCTTACAGATAAAAAACGGATGATGGAAAGATCTCGGTTTCCCTACAGTTCCTATATTTAGAGATTATAAGTTTATTTATTTTACAAAAGTATAATGTGAGGTTATACACTGAGATGCAGAAAACATAAATTCAAATGTTCTTTTCCCGACTATCAGTATTAAAATGCCTACCTGGATAGCCCGGAGGAGAAAGTAAAGAAGTCTTATCGGGAGTATCTTAATAAAGGTATCCTGCCCACGCCTGCCATGTTAAAAGTAATAAGTTACCAGCAGTAGCCACACCTAAAGAAGTTTTCATGAAATTTGGGCCATTTCCTAAAAGAAGCGGCTAAAAGCCCGGCAGACTTCCAGGATGGCAAATTACAAAACACTCAGCGCCTGGTTTTTAAAAGTTCCGGAACTCTCCACTGGATTTAGAAAAACATTGCGCTTGAAGTCAATTAGCATTTTGTTGATTTTCTGGGTTATGAAACGATCATTCTACAATAATAGTGGATACTACTATCAGTGGACTTAAAGTATTTTTGAAATAATGTATTTGAGGAAATGCCATTTATCACATGGCATCCGGTTTCCCCACTCTAGCGCTGTCCTAAATTTGAGAGGGCCTCAGTTATTTTAATGACTTTATTTAATTACCATCTTTGTTGTGTAAACTCTCCTAAAAAGTCTCTATATCATACACCGATAATTCCGGCAACGCTTGCATAAATATATTATTTATTTTAACTTTGAAATGCAAAGTACTTTTTATAACATTATACATTTTAATAAAGCTGATATACTTTCTATAATGAATGGTTCTTTAAAAATCTGTCACTTTTATGGATTGTCCGGAGTGGTTTGCATAAAGAATTTGAAAAACAAGATCAGCTTGGCAATATGTATGTCGGCGCTGGTGATAACGATAGGCTCGATTTTAATACAATGAAGGAAGCAATGTTCGGATGCAACAGATGGCAGTCAGGTTAAGCCATCTAATTGCATTAAAAAACAGATTACATGCAACCTGAATATTCTCTTACCTCCTGTGTTCAGATTAGTAACACGGATGTAGTTAGAAATTATACTTAAAATCAATAGATCTTAAATATTAGCAAAATAAATGCTATTTAATTACACTGTTTTATGAAAGAAGAAATTCTATCAAATCTCGACAATCCCGGTCAGCTTGAAAGGTTGTATCGAACAGATAAACCAACTTTTAAGCGCACCTTTAAAGCTTTGTATCCTGAGCTTAATAACAATACCCTTGTTAGCTTTTGGTATGAACGGCTAAATTACACCAGCGAAGAAATTTCCTGGGGTACCCGCAACGACCTGGTATTTATAATCATTGTTTCGCTAATGGCAGGTCTTATCGCAAAACTGCCGGCATTTTTTGGTATTGCCGAAGATTTTTTTTATCCCAGAAATATCGGTTTTATTATTTTCCCGGCACTATCAGCTTACTTTGCCTGGAAGAACCAATTATCAATAAGTAAAATCGCTTTCATAATGGGTCTAACCCTCATTGGTCTGCTATTTATCAATTTCCTCCCGGCTAATCAGAATAGTGATACTTTAATTTTATCTTGTATTCATTTAGTCTTATTTCTATGGTCGGTCTTAGGATTTGCTTTTGTTGGTGATGTAAAAAACAGCGAGGAGAAGCGTCTTGGCTTTTTAAAGTATAACGGGGATCTGGTGGTTATGACCACTCTTATCGGGATAGCGGGCGGAATTATGACCGGCGTAACGATTGGTCTTTTCTCGCTGATTGGCTTTCATATTGAAAAGTTTTATTTCGAAAATATTGTCGTTTTCGGTCTTCCTGCAGCACCCATTGTTGGTACCTATCTTACCCAGACTAATCCACAGTTAGTGGGTAAAGTTTCGCCGGTAATTGCCAGAATCTTCAGCCCACTGGTAGTAGTAATGCTCATCATTTATCTCATAGCCATCGTTTATTCGGGAAAAGACCCCTATAATGACCGGGAGTTTTTACTGATTTTTAATGCCTTATTAATTGGTGTGATGGCTATCATTTTCTTTTCTGTTGCCGGAACATCCAAGACGAAAAGCCGTGCAGAAATCTGGGTACTTTTTCTACTATCTGTTGTAACTATAACTGTGAATGGTATTGCACTGTCTGCAATCTTGTTCCGGATTTCAGAGTGGGGAATTACACCCAATAGAGCTGCGGTTCTTGGTGGCAATGTGTTAATTTTAATAAACCTTTTGTTGGTAACAATACAACTTTTCAGGATACCTTCTAGGAAAGGTGACATAACTGATGTCGGAAGAGCCATTGCCTTCTACCTGCCTGTTTACTTCCTATGGACAATTATCGTGACATTTCTATTTCCATTTTTATTCGGATTTAAATAAAGAAACAGAGCTATAAGAAAGGGTATTCGCTTTTTTTGGCATTCATTACCGATGCCAGAGGACAGTAGAATTAGCCTATCTTTTTACATAATTACTTTGAATTTCAAAGTTCTTTCAATCAAAACAAATAAAGTTCATAACACCAGAGCTATGCTTACTAATGCCGCGCAAATGAAACTACAAATTACTAATCTCTCAAAAACCTATCCTAATGGTGTTCAGGCACTAAAAAACGTATCGCTCTTTATTCCCAATGGCATGTATGGCCTTCTGGGGCCTAATGGAGCTGGTAAATCCACATTGATGCGCATACTTGCTACCTTACAGGAACCTGATCAGGGCGAAGTCCATCTCGATACAATAGATGTAGTAAAACAGAAAGAGGAGGTACGCAAAACACTGGGCTATCTGCCACAGGAATTCGGTGTCTATCCGAAAGTGAGTGCCGAAAATCTTTTAGATCATTTCGCCATACTCAAGGGAATTATCTCACGCAGCGCACGTAAGGAAGTTGTTGAGGCGCTCCTCCGTCAAACCAATCTTTGGGATGTACGCAAACAAAAGCTGGGAGGATATTCCGGTGGTATGCGTCAGCGATTCGGTGTCGCAGTAGCATTGCTGGGAAATCCAAAACTAATGATTGTGGATGAACCAACGGCCGGTCTTGATCCTGCTGAGCGTGTACGCTTTCTGAATCTATTAAGTGAACTGGGCGAGAACAGTGTTGTAATCCTTTCCACCCATATTGTAGAAGATGTAAGTGAGCTCTGCACGCGGATGGCCATCATCAACAAAGGCGAGATCTTGCACGAGGTTGAACCATTGAAGGCAATGCAGAGGCTGAAAGGGAAGATCTGGCAGAAAATTATAGAGAAAAGTGCTTTACCCCAGATGGAGCATGAGTATACGATCATTTCTACCAAACTGCTGAGCGGACGCACAGTCGTGCATGTATACAGCGAAGAAGTACCCGGTGATTTTGACCTGGTGCAGCCTGACCTGGAAGATGTTTACTTCAGTACCATGGCAGGCCATATTGGAAACCGGAAAACAGCGGTCGCATGATGAATTTAAGGGAAATTTTTCGCTTTGAGTTTGCCTACCAGATACGCTGTCCCTGGCCGTGGCTCTGCATGGCTGGGCTGCTCTTATTCGCATTGATGAGCACGAGAGTGGCAATAGTACCCGTGACGCTTCCCCAGGACTTCATTCTGAATTCTCCATTCATTATTACCACAGTGACGGTATTCAGCTGTCAGATCTGGCTTTTGCTGGCACCACCAATCGCAGGCGAAGCAGCGGCACGGGATGTGTATACAAGCATTTATCCGCTTACCTATACCACCCCAGTCAACAAAGCCATCTATCTGGGCGGGCGGTTCCTGGCAGCCCTGACCCTCCATGCCTTGATCCTTCTCTGTGTACAGATAGGGAGCCTTCTAGCTGTTTATGGCCCTGGCGCTAATCCAGATATTGTCGGTCCGTTCCGGCCAGCTGCTTACCTGGCTGCATACAGCTTCATTGCGCTGCCAAACGTGCTCATCGCCACAACGGTGCAGTTCTCGGCATCGCTGCTGACCGGTCGACCGATGGCGGCGTATGTGGGCAGTTTCGGCCTATTCTTCCTTTCTTATCCGGTAACGCTCTTTTTGTGGCTATCGAAATTAGCAAAACCTGAAATTGCTCTGTTAACAGACCCCATCGGTGTATTCGCCATCATGAATGAAATGATGTCAAACTGGACAATCGTTGAGAAAAACGTCCGCATGTTTACGCTCGAAGGATCTATGCTGTTCAACCGCATTCTATGGATCAGTATCTCGCTGCTCATACTCACATTTATTTATTTGCGTTTTCGCTTTGAACATCGCACAGCAACGGATCTGGTGAGCAGGCTGCGGCTGCGGTTCAACAGAATAGCACCAACAGCCGATTCTGATTCGGCTGCACGAATCAGAATGACTATCCCAATGGCGCGTCAGTCATTCAACTTCAAGGCACATCTGCAGCAAATGCTGGCTATTACATGGTCATCTTTCCGGATGATCGCAACAAGCCTGCCCGGACTGTTCCTGCTCGTAGCATTCCCGGTGATGCTCATCCTGATGATGCAGATCGAGTTGCAGCAATGGGGCGTACCGCTATTGCCACGAACGGTTGAAATTATCTCAAGGTATCTCACATTCCCGATCACAGATCCGCTTAACTATTGGGTGATGGTGCCACTGATCATCATTTTTTTAACCGGAGAACTCCTCTGGCGTGAACGTGATGCGCAGCTGCATGAAAACGTAGATGCAACACCAGTACCCGAGTGGGTGCTTTTCTTTGGCAAATACTTTGGGCTGTGCCTTGTGCTGGCAGCATTGATGGCAATGCTGACGGCTGCAGGAATAATTACTCAGGTGAGTAAAGGATATTACGACTTCAAGATTCCACAGTACATGGTGCTCCTGTTCGGTTTTCAGCTTCCAGAGTATCTACTCTTTGCCATGCTTGCATTTGCAATTCAGGTACTTGTGAACCAAAAATACCTTGGGCAGCTAGCCTCCCTAATCGTGTATCTCCTCATGATTTTCTCGGGATACCTTGGCATTCACCATCACCTTCTCGTCTACAGCGCAGGTCCGGCATGGTCATTTACAGACATGCGTGGCTTCGGTGGATCTATTGGTCCGTGGCTGTGGTTTAAACTCTATTGGGTAGCATGGGCGCTGCTGTTGGCCCTCCTGACGAAGCTGCTATGGATGCGGGGTAAGGAGTCCGGTTTCGGTATACGGCTTCACGTTGCACAGAATCGCTTTAACCGCTCAACTGCCGTGTTCACCATTCTCACAGTCGGCCTCATACTCAGCCTCGGCGGTTTCATCTTCTACAACACAAATGTACTGAACGAGTACATCACCGATAATGAACTGGTGCAACACAGGGCAGACTATGAGCAGCAATACGGGAAATACGAGGATAAGCCGCAGCCAGTGCGTTTGCACACGAATCTTCAGATTGAGATCTATCCTGAGCGCAGTGCAGCAACGATACGCGGAAGCTATCACCTTGTTAACCGAAGCAATATGCCTATCGATTCTGTGCATCTGGAGCCTGCATTCTATGTGGAAACACGCATAAAGTTTGATCGGCCCGCCAGACTGGTGATAGCTGATGAAAAGCTGGGCCACCACATCTATGCACTGGAAGAGCCACTCCAGCCTGGAGACTCACTGAGACTGGACTTTGATGTACAGTTCGAGCCACGTGGTTTTCGAAACACGGGTCTTCGCAGCAACGGAGCGGGCCAGGCGATTGTAGAAAATGGCACTTACTTCACTGGCAGCGCACTGCCGGTTATTGGATACCAGCCGATGCGCGAACTGTGGAGTGCAGAAGACCGTCGCAAGCACGGCCTGCCAAGGCAGGTCACCCTCCCTCCTCCTGGCGACATCGATCCACATCTGGCGATGAGTGCTCCTGCTACATTCGAAGCAATTGTTGGAACCAGCGCCGGTCAGGTAGGAGTTGCTCCGGGTGAGCTGCGCCGCACGTGGAGCGAAGCTGATCGTAGCTACTTTCATTATGCCAGCAACGTACCCATCAGCGGAATGGATGTCTTCTTCTCTGCCAATTACGCGGTTCACCGGGAAAGATGGGAACATGTCGATATTCAGGTATTTGTTTACCCAGGCCACAAGCAGCATCTTGAACGCTTGCTGCGAGGCATACGAAAGTCTTTAGAATACTATTCAGCACAGTTTGGTCCCTATCCGTTTCAATTCCTGCAAATTGTTGAGCAACCCGGCAATTTTTTTGGTATGGGCGTTGATGGAAGTGGTGTTATTACCGGCGGAGAAGGCTTCTTTCTGCTTGATCCACAAGGCGATGGTTTCGACGCGATATTTGAGATTGTGGCGCACGAGATGGGACATCAGTGGTGGGGTGGGCAGCTTAAGCCGGCTTTTGCTGAAGGAGGAGGTGTACTCTCTGAAAGCCTCGCCTGGTATTCGGCGATGCAGCTCGTGAAGAATGTAAAGGGCCGGGAAGCGCTACGGCGGTTCATGAGTTTCATGCGGGAACCGAACCCTTGGCCACCTATCCACACTGGACTTCCGCTACTCCGTGCCATGGACCCCTGGACCAACTACCGAAAAGGCCCTTATGCTATGCACGCGCTCAGTGAGTATGTAGGTGAGGCTAAGGTGAACAAAGCACTGCGTATCCTACTAGAGAAAAAAGCATTTGCTCCGGCCACGACAAACGACCTATACCACGAGTTACAGGTGGTTAGTCCGGACTCACTCAAACCCCTGCTGAGCGACCTCTTTGAGAAGAACACCTTCTGGAAATTTGACACAAAAAAAGCCTCCGCAAAGCAAACGGCAGCAGGTACCTGGCAAGTAACTTTCGAAGTGGAAGCACATAAGACTATAACTGATAGCGCTGGCGTAGAAACCAAAATGCCGGTGAATGAGTGGGTAGAAATCGGAATCTTCGCTCCTGCGGAGCCAGGCGAAATGCTGGGAAAGCCGCTCTACGTACAGAAGCACTTTATCCGCTCTGGTACTCAAACGATCACCGTACAATTGCCGCACAAGCCGGCGCGTGGCGGAATTGATCCGTACAACCTGCTCGACTGGGAAGAAGGCGATAACATTGAAGAAATAAGCTATGAAGTTTCAGGAGATATGTAGGTTTGAGGTCAGGTATCAGCTGCGTTATGTTTCTACCTGGATGCTATTCGTTGTATTCTTTCTATTTGGGTTTACAATCCTGAGAATGGTTACCCTTCCAGATGGAACGTACCTGAATGCACCTGACACCATTGCCTTCTTTACTATTTTCGGCAGTACCATATGGCTTATTATCAGTGGAGTTGTTGCTGGCGATACTGCGACCAAGAATTTGGTTCTTATCCATATAGTCACTTTCGAGTTCTGGAGCACCCCGGTCCTGGCCGTGCCATGCATGCTGAGGCTATGACGATTGATTATCAGGAAGGATATTCACTGATGAATCCAAAACCGGATGGGCTTGACCTCCCCCACCATATTATGGCACATGAGGTAGCGTACCAGTGGTGGGGCTTTTCCCTGCACCCGCTTCGGTTGAAGGAGCAGGTTTACTTGTCGAAAGCCTAGCAACGTACTCAGCCATGCAAGTAGTGGAGAAAACCCTGGGTAATCAGCATTTGCTCCGTTATTTGTTCCAGATGCGGCAGGAATATGAAATTCCCCGTTCCCGTGCGGCTCCTCCATTGCTCCGGGCAAATAATGCGTTCATGAATTACCGCAAGGGGCCTTTTGCGCTATTTGCGCTAAGGAATTACATTGGCAAAGATCGGGTGAATGAGGCACTGCGGAAAATGCTTTCCAAATACAGCGCTGCAAGTCTTCCCCTGCCCACGACACTTGATTTGTACAGAGAGATTCAGGCGGTAACGCCAGATTCGCTGCACTATCTGGTACATGATCTTTTTGCAGCAAACACTTTCTGGGAACTGGAGACAAAACAGGCAGTTGCAAAGCAATCTGAAAAGGATACCTGGCAAGTAACCCTGGAAGTGGAAACACGCAAAGTGACAGTCGATAGCATCGGTATAGAGACGAACCTACCTATGCATGACTGGATAGATATCGGAGTATATGCGCCTCGTGCAGAACGCGGATCATCCGCAAAAGTACTCTATCTCCAAAAGCACCGCATTAATTATGGCAAACAAATAATCATCCTCCATGTGCCAGAACAGCTTGCCCGTGCTGGTATTGATCCCAATCACCTGCTGATTGATCTGGATATGGAGGATAATGTTAAGAGGGTGAAGATAGAAGGTATAAAAGTGTAGAACCTGATCCAAGCCAAAATATCAGTGACTTCAGGGGAGTCTGCTAAAATTGCGCTTGAAGCCCTTTCATTTTACAAGAATGAACAGGTGAGGAATTTTCGATCTAACTTATACTTTGGCAAAAATACTGGTTTGAATCAGGTTGTTCAACAGGCTTTCACTGATCAAGCCTTTCAGGCTTTTCCCTTCAATATCAATATGATCCTGATCAATTTTATTGAGAAACTTAAACAGAGAATCCGATACTTTAATACAATGTGTAGTCTGGTTGTGATACAGATAGTGCCCCTGGTGGTTAGCAAACAGGCTGTAGTTATTCCTGGCAAATGTATAATAGGAATTGTCTTCGATAGGTATGGGAGCAGCATAGGACGTACCTTGTTCGGGAGTGCTTAAAAAGTGATTGGCATACAACCATCCCTCCCATTGCTCAGGATATTTTTTCAGATACCGAGCAAATATATTCCATATCTCCTGGGTCGTTTGTTTACAATAGGCTTCCCGGTCTGTTTCCGGAGTGGGATAAATGGGATCAAAGAATTCCAGGATAGGCTCGGCCACTGTTCTGCGGTAGGAAAGAACCGGTATAACCGGAATATTGAGGTAATGCGACAAAAATGCAATTCCTTTGCGTGCCAGCAGGGTCTGGCCCAGAAAATCAATAGCGACCAGTTTATCGTCTTTCCGGTCTGTGCCTCCTACACCGGTATTGCCATCAATATAAAATAATAAACTGTTTCCTTTCCTTACTTCCCTGATCATCTGCATGGCCACCGTTTCTGATTCGGCATTGAGCACTTTGAATTGAATAGAATGCGCATATTTTTCTTCTATCTTCTTGTGTATACTATGAATGCGTTGCTCTTCAGCTTCAAATGTTTTCTGGCTGATCATTAAGGCATAATCGATTTTGTGTTTGTACAGGAAGAAATTGATCAGGCGGTAAGAACCCAGGTGAAAGGTACAATAGATAACAGGTTTGTTTTCCTCTAAAAAAGAGGTATTCCCTTTTACTGTCAGATTTTCGTAGGCATAGGGAAGTTCCTGGTCTTTAATGGCCAGTTCTGTATGGAACATCAGCTCCCGGAAGAAAATGTCATCGTCTGTCTGCAGATCCGGCAGAAAAATATTTCTGGTGCTTTTGCTCTGCAAAAAATGGTAGCGCTGCGGAGAGCTAATTTCATGCAGATCTGTACATTCATTATCTGCATGGGCTCTGATTTTATCCGCTTCTTTCAAATAAGTATGTCTGTTCATGGTTTGTATGTGTTAGGTGAATGAATAATCTGAATTTGAAAATGGATAACTAACTGCTCATTCATATTGAGCGGTTAAGTGTGTACTAATTTTGGAATTATGGGTATTTAAAAGGCACTATTCGCCCGGTTAGGGGAAGAAAATGAAGTGAGGTTGACGGTTAAATCTATTTTGAAGCAATGAGATAGGAATGGTATAGCTTTTTTAATTGCCCTATTTTCTGCCGTATCACAATAATGAGTATACCTAGCGTTATGGCTACTCTGAAGCCCATTCTGGCATATTCATGGAAAGCCATCGTTGAAGAGGATGCTTTCAACAGAAAAGCCTGCAGGTCTGAAATTGTTGTAAACAGTAACATCCAGAAGGCATACAGAACAAACAGGATAAAAGCATAATTGCCAATTGTAAACACAAACAAGGGTAGGTCTTTAGTAATGCTGCTTGCCTGGTACTTAGATTTAGCTGAATGCTCCCTCACACTTTTGTATAGGTTACGTGGATATTCTTTTGCACGGTTCATCAGATTCGGCAGGTTAAAAAAATCACTGTAGATCCAGTAGCCGTCGTTTCGTAAGAAAGGAAGCAGGGAATAGAACATCACCAGCAGATTTGTGGTAATAATATAGGATAGCATTCTTCGGGAAGCATCATCCTCGAGGTACAAAAAAGCAAGGATCAGCGGAATATTTGCCAGCAATTGAAAGTATATTCCTCCGGTATTGACCAGAATACGCTTGTATTTGGGATAAGACCATATGTCGCTTACATCAGCAAATAAAACCGGGAACAGGAAATAAAAACCAAATCCGATTTCTTTCGGTGCTGCCCCCAGTTTGGATGCTGCGGCTGCATGTCCCATTTCATGAAAAAGGAGTATCAACAAGAGTATTACGCACAAAAAGCAAGATTCCTGAAGGGAAAAAGAATCAACCGCGGCCAGTGTCAGGCTAAAATGAAAGGCATATATCATATTTAACAGAATGGATAAACTACCCAGCAGTATAAACCATGGTGTATTAAACAAGACTTTCAAAAAGCCGGATACCGCCTGAACCGTACTTGCTTGCAATAAGGTCCGGCGAAAATATATATATGAAGCAGCAGGTTTCTGGTTTCCAGCGATAGTCTCCAGCTTTTGAAGCAATGGAATGATACTTGCCTGAAAAAGCTGACTGGCTTCTTCCGCATTAAGTTGATAGTTCTGCTTCAAATAAGCACTAACGACCTCTATTGAATGCGCCTCTTTCAGATGGCTGAGTATTTCATACACCAGTTTACTGGTGGAAAAAATAGCTCCTTCACATACAAGCAGATACTGCTCTCCATTATGAATGAGTTTCACAGCGTCTAGTATATGTTTGCCGGGAAGAGGATACATAATCAATTAGATTTGTTGTGGACAATTAAGCTGGTATGTAAAGACAGAATGAACCCATTAAGGGTAAAGAGATGTGCTTATGATAAATAAACACATCTCTACCTGGATAATTGTTATTTAAGTTTGTTATCGCAAGAACCATTACCGCAACCACCACAACACGCAGCAGCAGCAGCTACATACACCATTTCCAGGCGTTCTTCTAACTGTAGAAAGTCGAGTTCTTTTTTCAATTCATCCATTTTGTTTACTTCCTGGGATTTTACTTCTTGAGTTTTCATTGTTTTGTTTGTTTTGGTTGAATGCCTACTCTATCAAAGCTTTTCGGCGACCGCTTATTTCGAGCTCAAAATATTGTTGGCTTACAGGCAGTTTATGAGCACCTGAAAGGGGAATAGGATCAAGAGATTTCCGGCTTCTACTATGGCACAGGTTGTGCAGCAGGCTTTTTCAATGCGGCGTATGCATCCAACACAAGCCGGTCTTTAATATTAAATTTGATGGAAGGGCATGGAGAAACCTGTTCATGCCATGATTTAGGGCAGGCACCTCCGCAGATAGGCAGTATTTTACATCCATGACAAGGAAACTGGCCCGCTAAGATTTCCTGGTTCCACTGGCTGAAAGACCTCGGTGAAGCCGCTTTTATATCTGGTTGGGTGAGGTTCTCAATCAAATATTCACTGTTTTCATACGCAGGCACGTAAGGCACTTCTGTACAATTATACACATTACCCTTGGCATCAATTACTTCAGCCTCCCGCTGCAACGACAAACACACAATCGGATGCGTCTCGGTTGGCACCTGGTTTCGGATAAAGCCTTTTTGATGAAGGGCAATAAGCCAGCCTGTTTCCATTTTTGCAAATTCATCTTTACTCAGTGCGAGCAAATGTGCATCATTACCCCAGTCATGAATGGGGGCAAAGTAAAACTTATTGATTCTGGAAAGTAACTTATGGCTGCTTACTAATTCTATCAGTTCAGGAACGCCCTCATAATTATTCACATCTACATTGCAGCGGATATTTATTTGTATGCCCAGGGATTCAAAATCTTCCAGAGCCAGCACCCGCTGCAGGTTGTTAAAAATAATATCGAATGTGCTATGTCCGCTTTTGGTATGTCTTCGCTGGTCATGAAACCTCGCAGAACCATCCAGGGTGATTTCAATGGTTTGAATATGGCATTCCAGCAGCTTGCGGAAAAGGGGCAACTTTAAGTTCAAACCATTGGTAACGACCTTTGCGCCATAGGTACAACCATATGTTTGTGCAAGGGTATACAAAGAGGCTGATAATCTTTCAATTTGTTTGGCACCCAGCAAAGGTTCTGCCCCAAACCATCCGATAGCCAGATGTGTATAAACCTGGTTTTGCAGTTTTTGCTCTATGCGTTGCAGAATACGTATATCAAGCTCTTCCTGCAGATAGGTACTGGTATGTTTTTGTCCGCAATAATTACAGCCTAACTGGCATTGGGCAGTAGGTTGAATTACATAGTATAAAGTATCATCCTGGGCTATAGCTGTGGTATTGCGGTTAATAACCGTGTTCAGTTCATCCTCCTCTGATGGTACCAGAATTTCGAAGGAAACCAGTTTTGCGATAATTTCTTCAGAGACAGCCGTTAAATTATTCTTTAGAATGTTTTCGACTACTGTAGTGGATAGCAAAAGTCGCTGGGCAGTTCTGGTTGAATAAAGGATTTGAAAACGGTCATTGATAATAGGATCACTAACAATGAGATAATGTGATAATTTCCAGTGCATGGTTGAAGGATTAATAAGTAGCAGCTAAACAAGTTGTAGCATTTACTTTATCCTTTGTGTACGCCGGAAAAAAAGGTTATCATTGAATTATAAAAATTTCACAAAAATACCCAGAAGTAGTGATATTTTGATTCCTGGATGTAAGCGCAATCCTTATTAATAAAATCCAGAATAGTAATACTAACTCATCATTTGTATCGGCTGTTATTCATTTATAAAATTTTGTATACCAACATTTTGCAATAAATTCACAGGTACACTGCTTCCCTTCCAGGCGGCACAAGTAGGGGCTGAAGATTTACATTAAAACTTTTTAGAATTTAGGAATACTGTATCAGGCAATTGAATATATTAGGATAAAATCCTATACAATAGACCATTATCCATTAAAACAATCTATTTTCCGGTAGTTACCTATGTAAAAAAATACAACTATGATAAGGCAAACAAACTATCACCTTATTCTGAAACAATTGCTGCTTTCTGTATTTTCCTTTTTCATTATCAGCTGCAATACTACCCATCCCTATACCCTCCCCGATCACAACAAACTGGCTACTGCCTATTACCAGGAAGACCGGCAATGGTATCTGGATAACATTCCATTTTTTGAATGTTCGGATAAGCAGATAGAACAGACTTATTATTACCGCTGGAAATTATACAAAGCCCATATCCGGAATGTTGGCGACAGCAGGTATGTAATTACCGAATTCATCAATCATATGCCCTGGGACAGAGAACCCTTCTGTACCATTAATGCCGCCTCCATGCATCATATTTACGAAGGCAGGTGGCTCAAAGACAACCGGTATATGGATGGGTATACCAACTACCTGTTTCAAGATGGCGGCAACGACCGGAAGTATAGCGAAAGTGTGGCCGATGCCGCTTATGCCCGTTACCTGGTAAATGCCGATGCTACGTTTGTTACAAAGCACTTGGACAGCATGAAATACTCATACGAGCATTGGAATGATCACTGGGACAGCACTAAAAATCTGTATTATATACCAGCTATGCCAGATGCCACTGAATATACAATCGCTTCTATAGATGCTTCCGGTGGGAAAGATGGGTTTGAGGGCGGAGAAGCATTCCGGCCCACCATTAACAGTTATATGTATGGCAATGCTATGGCTATTTCACATATAGCCGCCTTAAAAGGTGATAAATCTGTGAGTAATGATTATTTGCAAAAAGCGGTAGCATTAAAAAACACCATTGAGAAAAGTTTATGGAACGATTCGCTGGGGCATTTTACAGATCGTTTTAAAGTGAACAATCAATATGTACGCTACTGGGATTTTATCAGAGGCCGGGAACTGGCCGGCATGGCTCCCTGGTATTTTAGTCTGCCAGCCGATACAAAAAAGTTTAATGCGGCCTGGAAACATGTGATTGATACCACTTATCTGTTAGGAAAATATGGCCTGCGAACCAATGAACCAGCCTACGAATATTATTTTAAGCAATTTGTATATTTCGAAGGCCAGCGGGGAAGCCAGTGGAATGGTCCGAGCTGGCCCTACCAGACCAGTCAGGTGATAACAGCAATGGCTAACCTGCTCAATCATTATAAGCAGGATGTCGTTACCAATACTGACTATCTTCACTTACTGAGACAGTATACAAAGCAGCATTTTCTTCCCAATGGCAACCTGAATCTGGTTGAAAACTACGACCCGAATCTGGGAGGGCCTATTGTGTATTATTACTGGAGCAATCATTATAATCATTCTTCCTACAATAATCTGATCATCAGCGGACTTTGTGGCCTACGTCCGTCCACTGGGGATACGCTCGAAATCAATCCATTGATCGATGAATCCATTGATTATTTTTACCTTTCTGACATCCGATATCATGGCCATACACTAACATTGATCTATGATAAGGATGGAAACAGGTATAAGGCAGGAAAAGGGCTTACCGTTTTTATCGACAATAAAAAAGCGGACGTAACACATAGCCAGGGTACATACAAGGTATTTGTAGGTGCTCCGGTACTTATCCCTCCAGTCAAACAAGCCAGTAATGTTGCGTTAAATGTGCACAGAAAAGGTTATCCGCTTCCCACAGCATCTGTAAATGCCTTAGCGGATACTTCCATTTACCAGGCCATTGATGGGAAAATCTGGTATTTTCCTGAGATTACGAACCGGTGGACAACCGTAGGCTCCACTTCGCATACCGACTGGCTGGCCATAGACTTTGGAAAACCCTTTGAAATTTCATCTGCAAAAATTTATCCTTTTGCAGATGGAAATACATTTGCTGCGCCTGATGATTTTACGATAGAATATCAAAAGGGTGAACAATGGATTCCGGTAAAACTAACACCGGACAAACCGGTTAAGCTCATAGGAAATACAGGTAATACCATCGGGTTTAAAAAAATAACAGCCACTGCCATGAGAATAACCTTTAAACATGAACTAAAACAAGTAGCTATTTCCGAAATTGAATATTATTGAATTAATTTTAGCACAAAACATACTACTGTGCACTTTCTCAATAGGGGTTGTTAAATTACTTGACTTGCGAGGTTCAATGGAAAGGCGCAAAAACGGGCACAGTGAATTTTATTTCTATGACTCAATCTTCTTTCAATACACAGCTTATTCCACTTGGCGTTGTGGGCCTGGGCCTGATGGGCAGCAGCATTACTACCTGTATGTTAGTGGCCGGTCATCCGGTGATAGCTATCGCGCCTATGCCTTCTGATCAGCAAAACGCTTTACCCCGAATCAGAGAGCACCTGGACAAAGCCTACCAGGAACGTTTAATTACACAGGAGCCTGCTTATTATCTTTCTCAGCTTACCATTACAAGTGAATATAGCCAGTTAAAAGATTGTAGAATCGTAATCGAATCTGTAATCGAAGACCTACAGGTGAAACAGTCAGTTTTTGCGAAGATCGAATCTGTGGTAAATGAAGATGCCATTATCGGAAGCAATACCTCGGCGATTCCCATCAGTACCTTGCAACTAGCGTTCCGTATTCCCGGCCGTTTTATGGGTTTGCACTGGATGGAACCTGCCTATACCAACCGTTTCCTGGAGATTATTTGCGGCGATCTTACCGATATGCAACTGGCTGAATGGGTCTATTCGCTTTCGAGCCTGTGGCAAAAAGAGCCTACGCTGGTCAGGAAGGACATCCGGGGATTTATTACCAACCGGCTCATGTATGCTATGTACCGGGAAGCGTTTTACCTGGTAGAAAACGGATATGCTACAGTTGAAGATGTGGACCGGGCTTGCCGCAATAGTCCGGGTTACTGGATGACGCTGGTGGGCGTATTCCGCTGGATGGATCTGACTGGCTTGCCTGCATATCGCACGGTTATGCAGGATTTATTTCCGACCCTGAATAACCAGACCGAAGTACCCAGGTTGATCGATGAAATTGTACAGGATGACGGAAAGGGAATTTTGAATGGCAAAGGTTTTTATAACTATACTCCGGAAGAAGCCCAGCTCTGGAAGCAAACCTATGAAGAATTCAGTTATGAGATACGCCGCCTGGCCCTGAAATATCCGGCTGATGTAGTAGCACAAAAACTTGCTGGCAATCCGAAGGAACCCACCAACACAGAGAAAGAGTCTTGATGTAAATTGCCGGAAAATCTGGCTGATAAATATTTAGTTGATGGCATGATAACAAAACAAGCGTATGTATGATACACACGCTTGTTTGAAAAATAAGAATATAGACTATGGAAAAAATGTTTCTTACAAGGCTCTGGCAATCCGCTCCTGGTAGGTCTGCACAGAAAAAGGATTAGAATAACTCTGATTTTTGCTTTCGATCACCATGGTATAGTTTCCATCTGTCATTTTGGACACATCAAATTTACCAATAAAGATAGGCGCATTGCCTACTGCTTTCTTATATACTACTTCATTATTGCTGTTTTTAATCAGCACAGTTACTCTCTCTTTGGCAGGATTCTCAAATAATACTTTCATCAGCAGAGAATTTTCTACCGGAAATACAGCTACTTTAAATTGATCTGAAGTCTGGGTGTGGATGGCCGCATTATCAGCAAACTGTACACTTTGGGCAGAAGCATTGCCAGCAAAAAGGGTGAAAGCCAAAGCAAAAGCGGCTACTAAATTACGCATTACAGAAGTGGAAGTGAATGTAGTTTTCATGAGTGTATGTTGTTTTTTTGTTTGATTACTAATGTGTGTGTGATTGTGTATATGTGAATTTTGTACCATTTGATAGAGAAATGGCCCTGAAGGTTGCTTCAGGCAGGCAATAAATCAATGAATGGCAACCAGAATCAATGGACGGTAAAAAAAGAACATGCTTATCCGTACAGAAGATAAGTATCCTTCCCAGGAAATGTGCTATAATTCCCCACAAGTGTCCGCATTCAGAACAGGTACTGTCCGCTTATGTACACTTTCGCTGTAAACTTTGATTATGGATGCAGAGGAGGATAAAATATAATTGACGTTTCCGGAAAACTATTTATCCATATAGCATCATAGTCTGGCAGAGGATATTCTTATGACACCTAATCCGCTTTATTTTTATAAAACTGCCGGACTAAAGATTTTCTAAAATAAAAGAGCCATACTATTAGCAGGCAAACAAAAGAAAGTAGATGAAAGGGCCATGCCCAGATTTGCGTATAGTTGCTTGTACCTTCAGTAAAATGAGTCAAAGCTGATGTTCTCGACCAGGCAATAAAGGCATCGGCCATAGGCAGGCTACCCAGCAAATAACTTTTCTGATTTCTGGTAATCCTTTCAAACCCAAACGCATGTACGGCAGCATATAGTTTAGCTGATAAATCCTGGTCCCCAAACATAGGCATACAACCAATGGAAACGAGTGTAGCTGGAAAACCAACGCCCAAGATCACAGGACCTGAATCTACATCTCCTATGCCAAAACTACCATTGGGATATTCTCTTACACAAGGAAGTGTTAAGGCGGTGGATATAAAACTACTTTTAAATAGTGCATACTGCCTGGATGCAAAGGCCGGATCAATTTCTACCAGCATCCGAAGCATCAAGGCCATGGAACCTCCCCTTGGCGATTCTATGGATGTACCAGTTATGGCATCCACTTTATGGGGAATCATAGGGCTTTGAGAATCTAAGGCTTCCTGTACTTTTTCTGACCAGTTCTGTAGGAGTACTTTATATGCAGGTGTAAAAACCCGGTCATGATTTCGCAAAGAGGCTACTGCTACAAACATGTCTGCCGGCCATGCCTGATCCTGATACGACTCCAGAAATGGACTTTCAGTGCTATTCATGGCCTCTTCAATATACTTGCATTGCTGCTTAAACCGGTTTCTGTAAGAAGGGTAATTAGCAAAGCTTGTATCTGCCAGTAAGATCTTCGATAAAAGATAATTATTCCATCCGCTGTAGAAAATGCCATTTTCGGGAAACAAATGGGGGTCAAACCTTTCCTGCGCCTGCTTACTGGAAATCTGGTCAAAGGCATATAATGCTTCCTGAATAGCTCTTGTATGCAAAGAATCGTTTGAATGTGCATTTGCTATGGCCAGCT
This sequence comes from Rhodocytophaga rosea, assembly GCF_010119975.1. Lineage (GTDB taxonomy): Bacteria > Bacteroidota > Bacteroidia > Cytophagales > 172606-1 > Rhodocytophaga > Rhodocytophaga rosea. The sequence goes on along the minus strand of NZ_CP048222.1, from coordinate 6,548,653 downwards.
CACACCAGGATAAGCCATATAAGGCATAGACAAAAACAAATCCTTCCGGAAACAACTGTTGCATTTGTATTCCCACCTCATGGTTCTTCAACTGGTCTTCCAGGAAATTCAATTGCAGGATAATGTCATCTGTATCAGAAACATAGTCAGATGAAGGTAATAACTTCCAGTTGATGTGCAGAAGCAGCGCAGAAAAAAAGATGAGTATTACCAGATAAATATAGCGCATAGAGGCTGTAGCCACATACCTAAGAATACAGACGTTAATAAGCCTTTTCCTAAGCTAGGTTAGCAAAAGAATACCTGAAAATCTTTGTTTCTCATATATTCTCTCGCAGTAAGAATAATGGATAAATCAGGGAGATTGTTACAAAGCCGATTTACCAGCCGATTCCGTAATCCTCCCCATGATTGCTGGAGCCACCCCAGAAACTGCCATGCTTCCAGTCAAAGTATATACCATTAATAGGTCCGCTGGTACGTTCATCAAATTCCAGGGTATATCCCATCTTTTTGAGTTCATTGCGGACATTCTCCGGCGTGCTGTTCTGTAATAATATCTGGCCGGGTTTAGGTTTACGGTCGTCTGTTTTGGTGCCGCCCAGCGAAAGCCATAGCTGATTGGTATTGATGTTGGCCGCTTCTGAAGCCTGCTGTACGTTCATGCCAAATTCCACAACGTTCAGGAAAAACTGCAGCAGATTCTGGTCCTGGGTATCGCCTCCCTGCACGGCAAACGATAAAAATGGTTTTCCGTCTTTCAGTGCCATAGAAGGGGTTAACGTAACCCTTGGCCGCTTGCCGGGTTCTACCACATTAAAAGGGTTTAAAGTAGAATCCAATACAAAGCTTTGCATCCGCTGGCTCATGCCTACACCGGTATTACCTGCAATGCAGGCTGGCAGCCATCCTCCACTGGGTGTAATAGAAACTACCCAGCCCTCTTTATCTGCCGTTTCCACAGAAGTAGTGCCCAGCCACAAACGCTCCTGATACTCTACTTTGGAAGAACCATTGCGCAGGTCATGAGTCGGCGCAAAATTACGCCTGGTGGTGTCCATTTCAAATCCCCGGTTTTTCAATAATGGAATATACGGATTGGTTTTCCCCTCAAACGGATACGGATCACCAGGGCCAATGCTTGCATTATTTTTGTCGTAAGTGATCATACCAGCGCGTTGTTTGGCATATTCTTTACTCAGCAGGCCTTTCATTGGTTCAGCCGGAGGCATATAGGAATCTCCATAATAAAAATCCCGGTCTGCAAAGGCAAGGCTCATGCTTTGATAAAGTGTATGAATGTATTTTGCGCTGTTATACCCCATGTTTTTCAGGTCGAAGTTTTCCAGAATATTCAGCGCCTGCAGCATCACCGGGCCTTGTGTCCACTGCTGCAATTTATATACATCGATGCCTTTATAATTCACCATTACTGGTTCTTCTTCCAGGGGCTTCCATTTAGCCAGATCCTGCATGGTAATAAGGCCACCCTGCTCCTGGCTGCCCCGTACAAATTCTTTGGCAATATCTCCTTTATAAAAACGCTCATAAGCGGCCATGATGGCATCTTTGCGGCTTTTCCCTTTTTTTAAGGCTTCCTTTTCTGCCGTTACCAGTTTAGTAAGAGTTTCTAATAAATCTTTCTGCACAAATATTTCACCGGCTTCCGGAGCCTCTCTTTTTTCGCCCAGGTGTGGCAGAAACACTTTTTTACTATAGGGCCACTGCTTGATCATTTCTTTTCCACGTTCCATGCTGTTGGCTGCCTGGGCTTCAATAGGATAGCCTGCCGCCAGTTGTATGGCTGGCGAAAGCACTTGTTCGAGACTAAGGGTTCCATAGTTTGCCAGCATATGCATCAAACCTCCGGGCGTTCCTGGTGTGGTAGCAGCCAATGGCCCATACTCTGGTGGAAAATTATATCCTTTGCCTTTGTAAAAAGCAACCGTAGCCCCGGTAGGTGCAATGCCCATGGCATTAATGGCAATTACTTTTTTTGTTTTCGGATTGTAAATGAGCGCTTGTGTTTCGCCTCCCCAGCTGAGCACATCCCACATTGTACAGGTTGCTGCCAGCATGGCACAGGCCGCATCTACGGCATTTCCTCCTTTTTGAAAAGTAATGGCTCCTGCAGTAGCAGCCAAAGGCTTACCGGTAATGGCCATCCAGTTTTTGCCATGTAATACTGGCTTCTGGGTTTGTTGCGCCGGAACTGAAATTATGGAAGTAATTAAGATCAAAAACGTCAACAGGTGTTTCATAGGTCAGGGAGGTTAAACTTCTAATTTACTAAAAAAACCGCCTTTCACCAGCCAGCATAAAAAATTCTCAGCTGCTATGTAGATCCTGTACGCGAAGAAATCTTTGAAAAACCAAAAGTACCATTAATGAGCGGCAATCATAATTCATATCACAGGTAGAAAGAGTGGGAACAGCGGCCAAACTGATTCCATGAGCACAGATATCCATCAGGCTGGCTGCTATCCTGTATTTTGCTGTAATTTTCAGGCAGTTTAGTAAGTCATGGTTGCTTTTCTGAATCAATTTGCGTGTTAACTCCAAAGGTATTTACAGGTATATTTAGCCCGGCATACGCCTTTTACGCTCTCCTAACCTATGTATAACCCTATTTTCTGAATGGCTCAGAAAGACAGTTTAGCACAAAATATTACAGGATTTATTTAAAATTTGAATTAGTTTTCTAAACTTTTTAATAGTTTTATAGTTATTTTGCATGTTAAATACCTCCAGCAAACCATTGTCATCATACTTTTTCTATAATTTTTAAACCTACATCCCAAAAGTTTATTAAATAAATTTTACTTCTGATGCTAAATGGGTTGAACAGTAAAGTTGCTTTTGCAAGATAAAGCCAGCCTTATCTTTACCTGAGTAAAAGACTTGCCTTGCCTGATTCTGTTTTTTTTAGCATAGGGTTAAGTTCAATTTTTTGTGTATATGTCAAAATTTAATGGAAAGCCTTCGGAACTGGATAAATTAGATAGGCAAGTAGAAAAAATAGAAACGCTGGTACAACGGATACGAATCCAGATGCAAGGCAGTATGGCTGCTCCTTTGCAAAAAAAAATTACATCTCACCTGGAAAAAGCTTTGGCAGCGTTAGAAAAAATTGAAGAGATATCCGGGCTTGATGACAATAGCCTTACTCCAATACCAGATCCTCAGCCTCCAACAGCCAGAATAAATTCCATTGCTGACCTGGAAAAATTTGCAGAACGAATGGAGTTTATGTTTAATGAGGCACCGGCTATACTTTTTACAGGAGGCAATGTTTATCCATATGGCATGAACTTTATCAGTCCGAATGTAGAATCCATTACCGGATATAAGCCAGAGGAATTTACCAGTGATGCTGCTTTCTGGAGGCAACATATTCATCCGGAGGAGGTTGACCCTTTGTACGAACAGTTTGCAGATATTTTTAAGAAAGGCAGCTACACAATTGAATACCGTTTTCTTTTTAAAGACGGAACCTATCATTGGATACATGACCAGGGACGCATCATCTATGATCAGGAAGGGAGGTTCAGCAGTATTATTGGCTGTATGATAGATATTACCGAAAAGAAGGAGGCTGAAGCAAAAGCAGCCATTTTGTTAAAAGAAACACAAAGCATCAATGAAGAACTCCGGTCCAGTGAAGAGGAACTGATGCAAACCCTGGATAAATCAATAGAATTAAATGATAAACTGGCGGCCAGTGAACAGTTCAATAAACGGATAATTTCCAGCGTGAATGAAGGAATTGCTGTGTTTGATACAGACCTGCGGTATGTGGTCTGGAATAAATACCTGGCCGACCGGATGGGGATTACTCAAGAGCAAGTATTGGGAAAACGTCCGGCAGAACTGTTTCCCTTTTTAGAAACTTTCGGCTTTTCCGATATGATTAAGCAGGCATTGGAAGGAGAAACGGTTATCCTGCCTGATACTTTTGTTCGGACCAGTGACTCAAGTGGCGGATGGATTGCTGGTTCATTTAATCCATTGACCGATCCTGACAATAAAATCATAGGTATTATTGGGGTGTTTAGTATTATTACGGCGCGGAAACAGGCAGAAATTGCTCTGCTGGAACAAAAAAATCTATTACAGGCATTTTATAATGCGGCACATTTTTACATGTGTGTATTTGAGTTAACAGAAAATAATTTTATCTATAAACTGCCTAATCAACACATGGCAGCTTATTTCGGCCATACCATAGAAGAAATAACCGGTAAAACAGCAACAGAACTCGGATTGGATCAGGAGATCATCAGGGAAAGGGTGGCGCTTTTCAAAAATTGCATTGAGACAGGCAAAACCATGCAAAAAGAATATATGTTTCCCAAGCCAGATGGCAGCTATGGATGGCATTTTGGCAGCTTCAGCCCCATTCCTGAATCGAACAGTGTTTCAGTTATATCTTTTGATATCTCTGAGCGCAAGCAGATGGAGGAGGAAAAAAACCATCTGGTGAATCGCCTGCAGGAATTGAATACAGAACTCGAAAGAAGCCAGAGCAGCCTGAAAGAATCACAGAAAATAGCCCGGCTAGGTACCTGGGAATTTGATGCGGCTACACAAAAGGTGATCTGGTCTGAAGAAATGTATAAAATTTTCGGGTTAGATCCTTCCAGTGAGGCACCAACCATGCAAGCATATAAGTTATTAATCCATCCGGATTTTAGAGAAACGGCTATTCAAATCACCGAACAAGGGATTGCTTCAGGAAAAGAATTTGAGATGGAAATTAAAATTCTTCCAACTGATACAGATTTTCGGTGGAATTATGTAATAGGAAGGCCAATATTAGATCGACAAGGCAAGATGGCAAAATTAATGGGCGTTACCTACGATATTACCGAACGGAAAGTAGCCCAGGAAAGAATTGCCAATTTGCTACAACTCTCCCAGGAAATGAATGATCAGCTACTGGTTAATGAGGAAGAACTCCGGGAATCGCTGGAAAAAACCATTATTCTCAATGAACAGATCCGGGAAAGCGAACAGCGGTGGCAATTTGCCCTGGAAGGAAGCGGAGATGGGTTATGGGACTGGAACCTGGCTACTGAACAGGTTTTTTATAGCAGAAGATATAAAGAATTAATGGGTATCAGAGAGGATGAAAAAATAGAAGGTATAAGTAACTGGGCTTCCAGAATTCACCCGGACGATATACCAGCTGCATTTAAATCGCTCAACGACTACCTGGCCGGTGAAACGGATATCTACCAGATAGAGTGCCGCACTCTGGTCGGAGATAATCAATATCGCTGGTTTTTAGGACGTGGAAAAGTGATTGAGCTTGATGAGACAGGTAAACCGTTGCGGATGATCGGCACCATGAGCGATATTACTGAACGCAAACAGATTGAAGAAAAACTCCGCCAGCAAAATGATGATCTTAAAAAAATCAACCAGGAACTGGATAGCTTTGTATACCGGGCTTCCCATGACCTGAGGGCTCCGCTTGCCTCCATTTTAGGTCTGATTAATATCAGCCGGCTGGAAGAAAACCAAGAGATAAAAGCTAATTACCTCAACATGATGGAAAAAAGCATCTCTAAACTGGATACCTTCATCAGTGAGATTATTAATTATTCCCGAAACTCCAGGATAGAGGTGAGTAAAGAAACTATTGATGTGCCTTTGCTGATGAAAGAAATTCTGGAGGGATTAAAATTTATGGAAGGCTTCGATGAAATTGAAAAGAAAGTTACCATTCAACAAACAGCAACCTTCGTTTCGGATGTATTCCGGCTAAAAATAATATTAAACAACTTGCTCTCCAATGCCGTCAAGTACCGTGCTGTTTCTTCTGCTTCCTTTGTGATGATTAATATAACCATTCACCAGCAAAGCGCTGTATTTGAATTTACAGACAATGGACTGGGTATAGCCGCAGAAAGCCTGGATAAGATCTTTAATATGTTTTACAGGGCTTCGGAAACCAGCAAGGGTTCAGGAATAGGCTTATACATCGTAAAAGATGCGATCCATACCCTGAAAGGATCAATAGCCGTTGAATCAGAATTAGGCAAAGGGACATGCTTCCGGGTAGAACTTCCCAATGAGGTGTTGTAAATAGAACCTATTATGTTTTACGCCGGTTAAAGGGAATAAATAGATCATGGATTGTAAATGAATCAACCAAACCTGGTAATTGCTACCATTACGCTGGCAAGAAACGCTACGGAAGAAAAATTACTCATAGAATCATTAACGCAGTTAGCCCGCCTGAACATTCAGGTATTTATTACGGATGGAGGATCATCCGGTAGCTTTTTGCAATTTTTACGTAGTGTTCCTCATTTTTTTCTGTCAACTGCTCAGGTAAAAGGCGTATGGGCGCAGGCTAAGAATAGTTTGCTGGAAGCCTCCCAGGCAGATTCAGATTTTATCCTGTATACTGAACCTGATAAATTACTATTTTTTACCCAGTTCCTGCCAACATTTATCACACAACCTCTACACAAAGAACACACAGGTGTTATACTGGCTTCCCGGTCTGAGTCAGGTTTTGCTACTTTTCCGGCCTTTCAGCAAATGAGCGAAAGGGCCATTAACAACTGTTGTAAGGAGATTATAAAACTAGCCTGCGATTATACATATGGCCCTTTTATACTCAATAAAAAGGCAGTGCCTTATTTGCACCGGGTGCAGGAAGATATTGGGTGGGGCTTCCGGCCTTATTTGTTTGGGATTGCCAGGCGGTTAACATTGAGTATTGAATCGTATGAAGGAGACTTTACCTGCCCCGATGAACAAACAACAGACAGTGCAACTGAACGGATTTACCGCATGCGCCAGCTAAGCCAGAATATTCAGGGGCTTGTTTTATCTACCAGTGTATCCGTTGACTGAAACCAGTATCAAGTACTAAAATTATCTACAGCTGAACGGTAGCGCAGCATCCATTTACTAATCAGAACTAATTTTTTTTGTTGGTTGTTGCCAAAATCCTTAAAAATCACACAACTTCAACTTACAAATTCGTAATACTAACTTTAAAGAAGTTAATGGATCAAAAAATTCTGCATACCGTGTATTGTGTTGAGCTATGAGCTGAGAAGCAGTGGTTGGCGGATTGAGTTTGGCGTTCTAAAGCGTTTTTACAACAACTCTAAATTGATCACTTGCAATTTTCCTGAGATTACTTGGTTGCTAGTCCTCTTTTCGTTTTCCTTTAAGCCGAAGATTGCACTTAGCTTTTCGACAATACCTTCATCCTCTTCCTGTGTTACGATCAATTGAAAGTTAACTAAGGGATTGTTTATCTGCTCCTGATAATAAGATTTTTGTAAATAATCTCTGATTATTTCTATTTCCCAATTCTCTTCCATTTTTCCAAATTCTTCTATTACAATCAAAATACTATGGGTATTATTTGTCCAGTCCAAGTGAAAATCCCAGACTTGATTCCTAGTCCATTTTTTTGGATTTTGTTCATGCCAATTAGTAGGTACAAAGGGAAATAACCTTCTTACTTGCTCAATGTAATTATCGAAGGATCGAATATTGGGTGGAAATCTATATACTACCTTATTAGTTGTCGCAACTATATTATCGACGAATCTTTGTCTATCGGCTGCAGATTTACCCACAACAAAAAGATTTTTTCTATCAATGTTCTTAGTCATCTGTGCATTATGGAATCCTACCCTTTTTAATGCCCTACCATATACTACCAACAACCAACAACGATCTTACTCTTTAATCCGGACATAGATCAGTTTAAACCGGCCTTTTAAATTTTCCCGTTGTTCAATCTCAAATTTGTTGATGGACTTGATCAGCGGAGTCAGTTTCTGGAACCCATAATTTCTGGAATCGAAATTGGGCTGTTTCTTCTGCAGCAGGTTGCCTACATCTCCCAGATAGGCCCAGCCTTCTTCATCAGCCAGGTCGGAGATGGTAGAACTAATCAATTTAATGACGGAAGGCGTAACTTTATCTACTTCATTTTTTCTAGCTGTTTTACCTCCCTTTGTAGTATCTGATTCTACCTCACCAGATTGGTTTTTAAGAATTTCTATATAAATAAACTTATCACAGGCTACAATAAAAGGCTGCGGTGTTTTCTTCTCTCCTATCCCAAACACTTTCATGCCGGCTTCCCGCAACCTGGTGGCTAGTCTGGTAAAATCACTGTCGCTGGAAACCAGGCAAAACCCATTCACTTTCTCCGAGTATAAAATATCCATCGCATCAATGATCATAGCAGAATCTGTGGCATTTTTACCGGTGGTATATCCGTATTGCTGAATAGGCGTAATGGCATTTTCCAGCAGAATGGTTTTCCAGGTGGTGAGAGTGGGTTTGGTCCAGTCGCCGTAAATGCGTTTGATGGTTGGATTGCCGTATTTGGCAATTTCTTCCATCATTTCCTTTACATAGGCAGCCGGAATATTATCTCCATCAATGAGTACCGCCAGTTTCAGTTCTGTTTCCATCTTTGGGTTTCAGGGATTAGGTAAAGTAAAGGTAGACTAATATTGTAATTTATCCTCAAAATCAGTGGCTTAAACACATATAGACATACCAATAAATAAGCCCTTCTGAATATCTATCCCAATTTAGAACTCAGAAGGGCTTGTTGAATAATTAGCCGTAAATCAATGTGTTTTCACTGAAATTAGTGCGCCTGCCTTAATTTCATCTACTACCGCAGGATCGAGTAATGTGGATGTATCGCCCAGGTTTGCTATATCGCCTTCAGCTATTTTACGTAAAATGCGGCGCATAATCTTGCCGGAACGGGTTTTAGGCAATCCTTTTACAAACTGTATTTTATCCGGCTTGGCAATTGGTCCGATAATGCGGCTTACCGTCATGAGAATATCCTTGCGGGTAAGTTCGTCATCATTTAAATGTGGCGTACAGATCACAAACGCATAAATGCCCTGCCCTTTCACATCATGCGGATAACCCACTACAGCCGATTCTACTACATCCGAATACATATTAATGGCATTTTCCACTTCAGCCGTACCAATCCGGTGGCCAGACACATTGAGTACATCATCTACCCTTCCGGTAATTCTATAATAGCCATCCTGATCCCGGAGGCATCCATCTCCGGTAAAATATAAGCCAGGATAAGTAGCGAAATAATTTACCCGGCAGCGTTCATGGTCGCCATAGGTAGTACGCAACATACCCGGCCAGGGAAATTTGATACACAGGTTTCCGCTTACCCCATTTCCTACGATTTCTTTTCCATTTTCATCTACCAGAACAGGCTGTATGCCAGGTAAAGGTAACGTAGCATAGCCTGGTTTGGTAGGCGTTACACCGGCAATAGGAGCGATCATAATACCGCCGGTTTCAGTTTGCCACCAGGTATCAGTAATAGGGCACCGCTTCTGGCCAATATTATCATCATACCAGTGCCAGGCTTCTTCATTAATAGGCTCTCCGACAGAACCTAGTTTGGTGAGCGAATTAAGGTCTTTTCCTTTGATCGGTTCCAGGCCAAAACTCATCAGCGAGCGGATCGCAGTGGGTGCGGTATATAAGATATTTACTTTATACTTCTGCACAATATCCCACATGCGGCCTGAATTTGGCCAGGTAGGGACACCTTCAAACATTAAAGACGTAGCACCGGATAATAAGGGGCCATACACAATATATGAGTGTCCGGTGATCCAGCCAATGTCGGCGGTACAAAAATGAACCTCACCAGGATTGTACTGGAACGTAGTCTGGAAGGTATAAGCGGAATATACCATGTAGCCGCCGCAGGTATGCACAACTCCTTTAGGCTTTCCGGTAGAGCCGGAAGTATAGAGAATAAACAGCATATCCTCGGCATCCATTTCTTCGGCTTTACATTCATTCAAGCCCAGGGTTTCTACTTTTTTGATTTCATCTTCCCACCATACATCGCGGCCTTTGATCATGGCAATGGGTGTGCGGCTGCGGGTAAGCACAATTACTTTTTTCACCGATGGGCATTGTACCAGTGCATCATCAATCACTGTTTTAAGCTGCACTTCTTTATTTCCCCGGAAACCTCCATCACTGGTAATTACCAGCGAACACTGGGCATCCTGGATACGGTCGGCAATAGACTGGGCAGAAAAACCACCAAATACCACCGAATGAATAGCGCCAATCCGGGCACAGGCCAGTACGGCAATGGCCAGTTCGGGCACCATGGGCATGTAGATACAAATACGGTCGCCTTTTTTAGCGCCGTTATTTTTGAGCACATTGGCAAACTGGCATACTTTGTTATACAATTCCCGGTAAGTGAATTTACGGAAATGTTCTTCCGGATCGTTGGGTTCCCAGATCAAAGCCGTTTCATCGCCCCTTTCAGCCAGGTGGCGGTCCAGACAGTTCTCAGTGATGTTTAGCTTTCCGCCCCTAAACCATTTTATATTGGGTTCCTGAAAATTCCATTCCAGGGTTTTGTCCCACTTCTTGCGCCACTGAAAATAAGAAGCTTTTTCTTCCCAGAAAGCTTCCGGATTTTGTACACTCAGGCTATACTGCTGCTGGTATTCTTCAAAGGTTTTAATGGTAGGTATCATCGGGTTAATAGGTTTGGCAGGTGAATGTATAGATTAGAATGCTATTTGATTTTACATTCTTCAAAAATAGATATTTCTTATAAAAATTATTCAATGGATATGAAATCAAAATATTCTTGCGGCTCATATCCGATTATACTATCAAACATCATATAATGTCTAGTGAAAAATGCATGAGAATACTTTGGGTTCTTTTCAAACTGACAATAGTCTATACTACCATCAAATTCATTAGAGTAATAATACTTTTTGAATCCTAATAATTTATATCTGAGCTTTGTGTTAAAATTACCATTTATCGATGAAGTGGAAATAAAAGCCGTAGCTTTTTTAGGAGGAAGGCGCCTATACACAAATCCATGATGGTCTAAATAATGAAATTCAACCGGCCGCCATTTTCCTTTTATATCTATTGCTTCTATAATAATGAGCAAATGAGAATCAGTTGTGGCAATCCTCACCGTATCAGAACTATTATTGATTAGCCATACTATTTGCAGCCCATTATTATTGGCTTGGTGAATGGAGTCTACTATATACTTACAGCCATCTCTCCATACTTGAAGCTGTTTAATTTGTTCTTCTCTTGACAAGGTTAAGAAGATACTATCATGTTCATATAAAGTATCTTCCTGAACTCTATAAGCCTCAATGCTTTTTAGCTCATCTTCTACAGTTTGATACTCTTTCAAAGATCTCCTATATTGATTTTCTTCCTTCGAGATAAAATCCGTGCCTGTAAGAGAAGTGCCTGTAACAATTACAAAATCGTTTTCTAAATTTTTGATAGCAGGTATATCCGTAAGCGGACTAAATTCATAATAAAAGTTTTTCATCGTTCCTGTATCACAAACAGGTTCTTTTATCTGTATTCTCTTATCGCTCTGTTGATTACCATTACAACAAATTAAAAGGCTAAGGAAGAACACGTATTTCGTGATCATATAGATATCGTCGGTTGCTCAATCCGTAATCTTCACATGCCTTCTGTCTTTTACAAACAAAGTGCCTATGATAAAAGTGATAATAGCAACCCCGATCGGATACGCCAGACCTGCATAAATATTTCCAGTTTCAGCCACTACATAGGTCGCAATGAATGGCACCAGACCTCCAAAAACGCCATTGCCGACATGGTAAGGAAGCGACATAGAAGTATAGCGGATACGGGTTGGAAATAACTCCACCAGATAGGCCGCGATCGGACCGTATACCATGGTTACAAAAAGTACCTGAATAAAAACCAGCAATGTGAGAATAGGCACATTTGGACTGGCAGCCTGCATCACGGATGGAATTGCTGTTCCGTCGGCAGATGTAGAAGCAGCAGTAATTTCAACAATCGGCCCTGCAAAAGCGTGCATGGCCTGGTAAATGGGAATATAAGAAACAGCCGCAATCAGACAGCCAGCCATCATAATGCTTTTGCGGCCAATTCTATCCGATAAACTGCCAAATACCACAAAAAATGGAGTAGCAAATACAAGGGCGACACCCACAATCGTATAACAAGTCAGGTAATCAATTTTGAGGACTTTTTCCATAAAACTGAGCGCATAAAACTGGCCAGTATACCAGACTACGCCTTGTCCGGCAGTGGCTCCAAACAGTGCCAGCAATACCATTTTCAGATTCTCTTTATTGGCAAAACTCTCTTTTAATGGGTTTTTAGAAGTTTTTCCTTCCGCTTTCATTTTAGTAAACAAGGGAGATTCTTTCAACCTGGCCCGGATAATATAGGAACCGATCACCAGAATCAGCGAAAGCAGGAAAGGCAAGCGCCATCCCCATTCTTTGAAATCTTCATCACCCAATGAAAGACGGGTGATTAAAATAACACCAATGGATATAAACAGGCCCAGCGTAGCGGTAGTCTGAATGAAACTGGTATAATACCCCCGTTTGGCATCCGGTGAATGCTCGGCTACATAGGTGGCAGCACCACCATATTCACCACCCAGCGCCAATCCTTGTAAGAGGCGAAGCAATACGAGCATAATAGGCGCCAGAATTCCGATGGTTTGGTAACCCGGCAAAATACCTATTACGAATGTAGCGCCTCCCATCAGAAACATGGTTATGAGAAAAGTATATTTCCGGCCGATCAGATCGCCCAGCCTTCCAAATACCAGCGCACCAAACGGACGGACGATGAAGCCGGTAGCAAAAGTGGCCAGGGTAGATAAATAGGCTACCAGGTCATTGCCCTGGGGATAGAATTTAGCGGCAATAAAGGTGGCTAAACTTCCAAAAATGTAGAAATCATACCATTCGATCACAGTTCCGGCCGAGGAAGCCAGAATTACCTGCCAGATATTCGTTTTTTCAGTTATGTTCGTAGAATCTGTACTGGATAAAGGAGTTGTACTTGTTATATGCTGAGCCATGAAAGGGGTTGCGTTAAAAAGTGAATAAATTATCGCAAAATTTCTGGATTAGCAAAAAGAATTGATTTTTTTGCAATTTTCCAGGCTTAAGTCCATGACTCAGAGGACTCTTAATTTAATATGCGTTATACTGCTTTCTCCAGTACTTTCAGCAAAGTCTGGCATTTAAATTCAGTTTCCGCCCATTCCCGTTCGGGGTTGGAATCAGAAGTAATACCAGCACCTGCATATAGAATCGCTTTTCCAGACTGGATTTGCATACAGCGTAAGTTCACAAACAAATGGGTTTCCTGGTTTATATTTACTGGCCCTAGATAGCCGCTGTAAAACTGCCGCTGATGCCGCTCATGGGTGCGGATGAATTCAAGAGCTGGCTCTTTGGGCATGCCACAAACGGCAGAGGTCGGGTGCAGCAGTTCGAGCATCACTGTACCCAGTTGCGGAAAATTAGTAGCCTGCATATCTACGATAAAATCAGTCCGCAAATGCATCAGGTTTCCGGCAATCACTGTTTTTGGTCCAATCTCCTCATATTCCCGCAAACGGATTTTTTTAAAACAGTTCACAATATAGCGGCAAACCAATGCTTGTTCTTCAATCTCTTTTTGTGTCCATACTGCCCGGCTCACCGGGATTTGTGCGCGGTAGGGCTGCGTACCTGCCAGAGAAACCGTCCGGAAAAACTGCTGCTTATCAATACTGATCAGAATTTCCGGCGAAGCACCCATCCACATGCCAATGCCAGGTATATACACCCATGACACAAAGGCCTGCGGATAAAACTGGCATAAGCGGTAAAATGTATCGGCCGGATTATAATTTTCGAGCAATTGAACGGTTCTGGTACGCGACAATACTACTTTCTGAAAATTTCCTTTGGCAATGGCCCTTCTGCCTCTGGCTACTATATCTGTGAAATAATCCCGGTCTTCCGGTGAACTTTCCGCAGCCATCACTGCAATCTCCCCTGCCCTTCCCGGAACCGCTTGATGTAATTGTTCAAGTTTGAGTTGCAATTCTTCCTGAAAAGCCTGTTGTTTATTAAATAGTGTATCCTGCCCTGGCAGCACAGACTGAGAGAGCTGGTTATCCTGAATCGTATAATGAATATCGGCTTTGATAAATAAGGTTTGCTGTCCATCCGGATTGATAAACGGGCTAAAAGCAAAACCGGCCGGCAGTTCTTCCAGATCTATTTTTCTGGTTGTTGATCCACTCAGGTCGGCAATACAATGAATTTCTTCACTTTTGGGCAATCGCCAGAAAGCAAGCGGAACCTGCTGCACCTGGGCTGTCTGAAAAAGGGCCTCAAACAAAGCAGATTTTTTAGCGGATAGTATGGACTGGTTTACGGACATATGGTTGCAATACTGTTAATAATAACAACAATCTTAGCAGTAAAGATGTTGCAAAAAGCCTTAAAAAGGGAAAGATACGCTTTGCCGGTAAGAATTATTAGGAAATCAATGCAGGATTTTACTATTTTCAGGCCCTGGATTTACTATGATACCACCAGAATATTATTTATTTATCGGTGCCTTATTATTTTGCATAGGCATTGTAATTATTATCACCAAACGCAATGCAATTGTAGTGCTAATGGGTATTGAGTTGATTCTGAATGCGGCCAATATCAATCTGGTTGCCTTCAGCCAGTATGACCCCCAGCGGTTGCAAGGACAGTTATTTGCTTTGTTTGTGATTGTGGTGGCTGCCTGCGAAGCGGCTGTGGCGCTGGCAATTGTGCTGAGAGTATACCAGTATTATCAAACCATTCATCTGGATGAGGTGAGCGAGTTAAAAGAGGAATAGAGCTGTTTTATGATCTGTAATGCCCAAATTAATACTTGTAAACCTCTTCATGTTGAGTAATTACTATTTTCATGCCTGATGATGTGATGGTTATAAGCGCTTTACTATTAGTATGTTTACCCTTACTGGTAAGTGGTTTACTGTTGTTTGCAGGCAAAAAATATCCATCCGGGAGCGCTATCCTAACTATTATCAGTACCGGCATTTGTTTTCTGCTGAGCACATTCCTTTTCCTGCAATCCTGGCCAGATTCTATATATACTTTTCAATATAGCTGGTTTCATGTAGGCAGGTATACATTTACAGCCGATATACTTATAGATAAATGGGCTGCCTGTATGCTGCTAGTGGTAAGTTTTATTTCGCTGCTGGTGCAGGTATATTCTACGGCTTATATGAAAGGCGACATACGATATGCACAGTATTTTGCTTACCTCTCATTGTTTATGGCGGCCATGCTGGGAATTGTGCTGGCTGGCAATCTGCTGGTAATGTATGTGGCCTGGGAACTGGTGGGATTCTCCTCCTATTTGCTGATTGGATTCTGGCTGGAGAAACCACAAGCTGCCAGAGCTGCCAGGAACGCCTTTCTGGTGAACCGGGTGGGTGACACCGGATTTCTGCTGGCTATTATTATTTTGCTTGTACAGTTCGGAACATTGGATATTCAAACACTTATAACCAGTCCAGCATCCATAGATCCACTCTGGCTCACCATTGCCGGATTAGGTTTGTTTAGTGGTTGTGTAGCAAAATCAGCACAATTTCCCTTACAAATCTGGTTGCCAGGCGCTATGGCCGGACCAACCCCGGTTTCGGCACTCATTCATGCAGCAACGATGGTGGCAGCCGGTGTATTTCTGCTGGTACGGATGTTCCCTCTTTTTAATGCAGAAGTGCTTACGGTGATTGCCATTACTGGTACTATTACCGCTTTTATGGGAGCGGTAGCCGCTCTTTTCCAGACGGATATTAAACGTTTACTGGCTTTTTCTACTATTTCGCAATTAGGCTATATGGTAATGGGGATAGGCGTAGGTGCGTATCAGGCGGCTTTTCTGCATTTGCTTACCCATGCTTTTTTTAAAGCCTGCCTGTTTCTTTCTGCCGGGGCAGTAATTCATTCCTTACACCAGCTGGAACACAATAGCCATATGCATTTCGACACACAGGATATGCGGCTAATGGGCGGATTACGGAAACAAATGCCTGTTACATTTATTTGTTACCTGCTGGCTGGTTTATCACTGGCTGGCCTGCCTTTATTCTCCGGCTTTTTGTCGAAAGATGCCATTTTGCTGGGTGCCCTCAACTGGGCAGATTCCCGGAATCATTTTCTGTGGTACCTGATTCCTGATATCGGATTCATTACTGCATTTTTAACAGCACTTTACATTGGCAGGCAGCTGATTCTGGTTTTCCTGGGCGCTTTCCGTTTGCCACACTATCTTCCAATTGTCAAACACTCACAGCATGACGTTCGGGATGTACCAGCGGTAATGAAAATGCCTATGGGAACACTGGCCGTTTTATCGCTATTTGTGTTTTTCTCCTTCAATCCTTTCAATGCATCGGGCGGCTGGCTATTAAGCAGACTACATACAACACCTGAATCTGCTTCTTCCTGGCATAGTTTTGCCGTAATTATGTCCATCGTACTTTCCACTGGTGGACTAGCAACCGCTTATTTTCTGACCGGAAACAACCGTTTCAAGGTTCCGCAGGCACTGAAAAATATCTCCTTGCATAACTGGTATCTGAGCATTATATACCGGAAAATATTTATTAATCCAGGCCGGCAAGTAGTGTACTCTGCACAGCAAACAGATGCCAAAGTGATTGATAAACTGGTGGATTATACCGGTATCATAACCGTTGTGCTGGCGCATATCATTGCCTGGGTAGACCGCATCTTTGTAGATGGCACTGTAAACCTCATCTCCAGAATGGCTGGTTATCTGGGGCTGTTCACAAAATCTGCCCAGACCGGGAAAATACAACATTATTTTATATTCGCCTTAGCAGGGTTGCTTATATTGGTGTTCTGGATAATTTTGTAAAAAACAGGTTTTCATTCACCTGCATTTGAATCTCTTTACGTTTGAACCCTAATCTTTGCGCATGACGCAATACCTACTTTCGCTGCTGGTTTTTATTCCGCTGATTGCTTCAGTGTTAATTCTCTTCATCCCGGAAAATAAAACGCTGCTTTTTAAAACCATTACCCTGTTTGTCAACCTGCTGCAATTAGCTCTGGCCGGACTTATGTACATACAGGCAGATGCCACCCAAACTGGTGTACATGATGAATCTACCTTTCAGTTTGTGGAACGCAGTAACTGGATCACTCTGAATATGGGTAGTGCCGGCAAACTCTCCATTGATTATTTTGTGGGTGTTGATGGCCTGAGTATACCGCTTGTGTTGCTCTCCGCAATAGTGCTGGTGATTGGGGCGATTTCTTCCTGGTCGGTTGAGAAAAAGGCAAAAGGGTATTTTGCGTTGTATTTGCTGTTGAGCAGTACCATTGTAGGCTGTTTTGTAGCCCTGGATATGTTCCTGTTTTACCTGTTCTTTGAGTTTATGCTGCTGCCGATGTATTTTCTGATCGGTATCTGGGGAGGTGAAAGGCGGGAATATGCGGCGATCAAGTTTTTTATCTATACCCTGGTGGGCTCTGTATTCATACTGATTGTGATGATCGGCCTCTACATTTCTGTAATTGATCCTTCGGCAACTGCTATGGAATCAGGTTTATCAGGTAATAACGCCATTACACAGGTTCAGCAAAGAGTAGCTGCCGGAACGGTAGAAAGCAGTAAACTGGTGCATACTTTCGATATGCTGGCTATGATGAATGTAAAAAACTACATTCCTGGTTCGTTTCTCCATCCGGCTTCAACCACAAGTATTTTTGGAATTCCTGCCAGGTTACTTGCCTTTTTACTCGTATTTATAGGTTTTGCTGTAAAATTACCGGTAGTTCCGCTGCACACCTGGCTGCCCGATGCACACGTAGAAGCACCTACGCCTATTTCTGTAATTCTGGCTGGCATTCTATTAAAAATCGGAGCCTACGGATTTCTGCGTATTGCTTACTCTATTTTCCCAGAAGGCGGACTACATTACGCCTGGCTGGTGGGTTTGCTAGGCGTGATCTCTATTATTTATGGTGCCTGTAATGCCCTGGCCGCCCATGACATGAAACGCATGATCGCTTATTCTTCCGTGTCGCACATGGGGTTTGTGCTGATTGGGCTGGCTTCTGTTACGGCAGAAGGTGTAAGTGGTGCCGTTTTCCAGCTATTTAGTCATGGCGTATTGTCGGCATTATTATTCCTGATTGTGGGTGTACTCTACGACCGGACGCATGATAAACAAATAGAAAACTACCGGGGGCTTGCGGGAAAAATGCCGGTGTATACATCGGTAGTAATAGTCGCTTTTTTTGCTTCTCTGGGATTGCCTGGATTCTCAGGTTTTATTGGAGAATTATTCGCCTTGACAGGGGCTTTTGGTTCAGCATATCTACCCAAATGGATGGCTATTCTGTCGATGGGCGGGTTAATTCTGGGTGCTGCTTACTTCCTGTGGACCCTGCAAGGGATGTTCTTCGGTACATTCTGGGTATCGGGCGGATCAGCCTGGCAAATACAACTCACTGACCTGAGCGCCAGAGAAAAACTGATGATGGTTTCACTGGCTGTTTTAGGAATTGTATTTGGTTTATTTCCTGGCTTGCTGCTTGATGTGATGGAAAGTTCTGTAGCACAATTTGTAAAGCTGGTGATAGAAACCAACAACACAGCGAATATACCTTAGCCTGGATACATTCATAAAAATAGCGGCAGGTTTGAAACCGGCCGCTATTCGATCTACACATACACCTTATTTTTTTATGAGTTTATACACAGAGATTTTGCCTCCTTTGATAAGTTGAAGTATATACATTCCTGCCGGCACTTCTCTTCCCTGAATATCTTTTCCGTTCCATTCTATGGTATGTATACCAGCTTCTTTCACCCCGTTAGTGAGTATGGCCATTTCTGCACCAGTACTATTGAACACCCTTACCGACACATGGCTTTTATCCGGAAGATGATACTCTATAGTGGTTTGATCCTGGAAAGGGTTGGGATACGAAACAAAGCTGTTCACTGACGCCAGTTCTTCTTCCAGGTCATCAAAACCTGCAGACTCCATCAATAACTCCTTTGGGATAGAAGGGCCAGCGGCAGTGCGGGCATTAGGATTAGGTGCCCCCAGAATTACCTTACCCACCGGTGCCCGCAACGTCATTGGCCGGTTGATGGTAAGCGGCGCATAATAGGTACCTTTGGCAATATATAGTTGTGTTCCATCCGATACTTCGTTGGCTGCCTGGTAGAGAGTAGGATAAGGCTTATGAATTTCTCCGGTGGCATCCTCCGGATCGTATAAACCCTCACCATCCACATACACTGAGTTAGCGGAAAAGAAGTCATTCAGGTTATTGCGGAAAGCGCTCATGCTAAATCCTATGCCATAAGCAGGAAATTCCGGAACATTCTTGTTATGTATGCCAATGGCAACATTAGAACTTTGGTAGGTGATGGGACCTCCGGCATCACTGCCAATAACTTCATCAACACTAATTTCCTGAATATCCGGTGCTTGATAGAGTACAAACCATTCCCGGTCATACTGCGTTACGCCCGTATAACTTTTCAGGTGCGTACTTTGTGGAAGTAAAGTGGTTGCCTCCAGTTGTAATGCCGAGATCTGACCAGAACCGCTGACTCTTAAAGGCATTCCATACTGAAAAATATCGACCGGAATACCGTCTGATGAAGTAACAAAACTGCCGGGATTAGTGGCGATCCGGAAATACTGCTTCTGCCGTTCTCCCGGCCTCAACCCGGTACTGTTAGGCAAAGCTTCTAAGACTGCAAAGCCGCCAATAAAATTGTCATCACCGGAAGTGCCTTTAAAACTGGGACTTATATTAGAATATTTATTGGTGTGTTTCACCATAGGATATTGATCTTCCGGCCCTGGGTGCATAACAGTGGTTCCATTCGATGGAGGTACGTTAAATTCAATTATATCATAACTCTTCGACACATAACCCCAATAAATATCATACGATGTAATAATGGCTCCATTAGGCGCAATCCAGCCGGTTCCAAAAGATTTGATTCCGTTGGTAAAGCGGCCTACTGCGGCAGCATACGGGTAAGAGGTTGAGGCAGGAGCCGCTTGTGTAGCTGCCTGAAACGTTTCCGAAGAAATCCTGGCGGTATTTTTCTGGTCTGCCTGATCAGGATCTGTCTGCTCTTTGCTCACCTTGATTTCGCTGATATGCACCCTGTTTTTCTCCCCAGCCGTTTCAATTAAAGATACCTTCACGGCATTGCCATTGAAGTAAGCCGAACTATACTGCCAGTTTTCCAGGTCTTGTTTGCGAAGTTCCTGTTTGGCCCCATCCGTCCCTTCCAGCAGCAGGTAACTATTATCGCCCAGCTGGGTGCCTTTAAAATACAAGCGGAGCGAAGCTGTACTGGCGTATGTTACCTGGGTAAGCACCTTTAACTCCAGTTCTTTCAGGGTATCTGCCTGGTGTTCAAACCGGAAGGTGTAGGGAACCAGCTTCTGGGCCATCGTGGGAATAGCTGCCAGGCAAACTATTCCCAATAGAATAAGTATTCTGAGTTTTTTCATAATTAATAGGTATTTAAAAGAACCAGGAATTATTGCAGGCTTACTAATACCAATACCAGTCCCTTACCTGTTTCTAGGGAAGTCATGGCTTTGCCGATAATGGCTCCTTGTGCCTGCTGCGGATCAGCTACTTTCATGGCATGTCCGGTGGTAGAGGAAGTTGTAAGCAGATCTCCCGGGCGAATGGCACCATAACCCGCATCTACCAGGCAATATACCCGGCCAGTAAGCGCTACCGGATGTTGTCCATTGGCAAGTGTACCTACCTGGCCCATCAGCATGCCTGGCTGCACATCGCCTGCGCCGCTAACAATACCGGCTACCGTTTTGTCATAGGCCTGTGAAGCGATGCGTAATTGTCCTGGTTTTTCGGGGTCTATGCTTACTACGGTGCCAGGAAGCAAGGTTTCTGTGGCGGTGATATCAAAATGTTCAGCCAGGTCGGCACCACCGGTGATTTCGAGGATTTTGGTAGAAATCGTTCCGTTCACATGAAGTGTTTTGGAAGGCGTAGTTAAGCCGATACCTACATTGCCGGCCGGCGTAATCACCATGGTAGCATCGGCTGAATTAGCTGTTTTGGAGAAAACCAGTTTACCTGCTCCGGCACTCCAGCTGCTGTTGGCTACGCCGATCCTCCAGGCTCCTCCCCCGCTTCCGGAATTGATCAGTTTTAACTGCATATCTGTAGTAGAGGCAATATTGAGCCGCGATTCGCTATCGGTGGTATTTATTTTTACTTTGCCGCCCCCATTGGCCAGTAGAATGTCGCTGGGCTTGATATTATTTAGATACAAAGCTGTTGCGCTTTCAATCTGATTCCCATCCATAACCAGCGTATGGTTGGTAGAGCCTACTTTGGAGGAAAGCCATAATCCGCCTTGATAGATGTCAGTGGTCGTATTTATTTTTTCGACATTAGCACCCTGAATGCTCAGTTGGGTGGGAATGTTCACAGATCCAAACCGGGCCCAGCCTGGGTGAAGTTCAAAAATCCCAATACCATTGTTATTGATTTTAAATTCGCCTTCATTGGTAAGGGACCAGGTGGTATTGGTACCATTGGCAAGAGCTCTTCTTAGTTCAATACCAGCCTTCTGGCTTCCCATTTGGGTACCTCCCGTAGAACCTACCCGCAGATAGGTGCTGGCGGTGTTGCTATAGATATCCAGGTTACGTGCCGGGGTGGAGGTGCCGATGCCTACTTTTACCGTGGGTGCCACATACAAGTTACCACCATTTTTCAGCCATGCCGGTGTTGTATTGCCCTGATAATCCTGGGCATACAGCTGAGTTGAACACATAGGTAAGAGAAATGATGCACAAATAAGTGCTGCTAAACAGAAGTTAATCTTTTGCATTGTGTTAGAAAATAATAGGGTGAATAAGGGATAAAGTGATAGTTGGAAAATTATTGACCATAGTATGCCTGCTTCAGGCAGTACGGCCTGAAATTGAAGGATGTGAAAACGTAAATATTAGTTGAGCAGTAAGACTTGTTACGCTATTATCTAATTGCCCGGGCCAAAGGGAGAAGGTGTGGTTATTGAAAAATCATTGATATTGGGAACTGCCAGGTACACTTCAATCACTCTCGGACTCATAGATACAATCCGGATTACTCCATACTTAAAAGGTTTGTCTTCATCATGTTTATAAATTTGATATATATAAATATCTCCTGCCTGGTAGGGTTCCCAATCATCGTATTCATAATCTGAATTGGCATCATTCCCCATCTCACTTGCCAGAATGCCCGGGTTGTTTTTTACCCAGTCTTCTACGATTGCCGGAGATGTATTTATTTTTTTGAGAGCTGTATTATCGATATCGCTGCTGCCAACACTATAAAAGTCAAGATAAGTGAGTGGTGCCCACAGGTCTGTATCATTACTCACTAGCACTCTGTTATCGAAATACAAAGAAAAATGCATTTTATAGGTTTCTGTGGAATCAACACTATTTAAATAGTTGAAACTGTTCAAAGCCCCATCATCGGTAGAAAATACGGTAGGAATCTGATCCTCATCTGCCCCTGCCGGATACGTTGGCCAGGTGATTTTCCAGGCCAGGGTTTTAAATCCTGCATTTGCCGGATTTTTTGGAATATAGATCTGTTTTACAATGGTGGGCTGAGGCAGGTTTTCTCCTCCCGGATTAGGAATATATCCTCCTATCTCACCTCTCTGATTTATAGTTTTAGAACTGGCGGGCATTAAATCCAGGTCTGTCAAGGCCTCCTTCTCGCAAGCAGAAAAGGAGAATGCAACTGCGCAACTAAAAAAACAAATAGCCGCTCTCTTAAAACTGTACATTGGTATGGTGTAAAATGGGTATGCTGATTGCCTACTCTTTTCAGGTCTTTCGGCGTTTACCTTTCTGATGCAACAAAGGTAAGGCAGCCTATTTTTTAGCGGTAACACAGATCTCCCAAAGTATAGCACTGATGTAACATCGGGCATAACATACTGATTATCAATAATGTTATTTAGCATTAGCCAATAAAGAAAAGTATCAGAATTTAATTTGATTGCCTGGCATACTCAGAAGGAAGTACGCCAAACTGTTCTTTGAATGATTTTGAAAAATACGACATATGGCTGAACCCGGACAATTACCCTGAATGGCATACACCCGTGAGATGATCTGATAGGCTTTTCCTTCCTGAAAGGTAAATGTGTTGGTTTTTGCAAGGGCCAGGGCAGTTTGCCCCAGTTGAAGTGCCTGTTCGGGATTAGTAAATTTCAACTTTTCTGCCTGTTCAATCCGGGCATTGGCGCTATCCAGCAAAGCATTGTTTTGTGCCGGCAGAGGTGCGGCTTTTAGGAGCAGCATGCTAACCAACACAATGAGGATGCGTTTCATAGACTTAGCATGAGTGAGTGATTTACAGGATAATCTGATGGCTCACTAAAGCTACAATATACAATTGATTTCTGAAAGCCAGCCTGAACGAATTGAAATCATGCGCTTTGCAAATCTATGAGAGTGACTGCAAAAACTGCATCGTATCTACCCCATCTGCATAGTCCCATACCTGTGGATGCTGTGCCTGTCCGAATGGAATACTTCCTGGGATATTTTCATTGCCGGTTACTACACATTGTATTTTACTGCGGTGTAATTCGAGTTGAAAAGCAAGGTCCTGGGCATTGGTATAATACTCATAATACACCACCGAAACCGGTGATACCAGGGAAGTATTTTCGGTCAGCAGCAGAAATCCATTATCGTAATGAGGAACCTGGTTCACCAGCAGTATCGATTTATTATAATCGTAATTGTTTACGTACTTATTGTGGTTCATTACGTTTTTGAAGGGTGCCAGGGCATCCAGTAAAGGAGTAAAATCATAATCCTGGGGCACATACAATTTAGATACATTCCGGCATCCCAGTCCGAAATAGTGGAAAATATCTTCGCCAAGCTTTACAAAATCCTGAGTATTCTCTTCTCCGCTAAGCACGGCGCAGGAAGTACGGTTCTGGCGGATAATATTCGGAACTTTGCCAAAGTAATATTTAAAATACCTGGCCGAATTATCACTTCCCGTAGCAATAATGGCTTGCGCTTTATTGAGCCGCTCCATAAACTGGAGTTGAGAAGCAAATCCGGGTTCTATGTCCAGAAGAAGGGCAGCAATTTTTTTGGGCAGTATTTCATCCTGCGAACTTAATTTGGCATACAAGATATGACCGGAGAGTAAAACACTCATAAAATCGTGGAAGCCTACTGCCGGTATGTTACCTGCCATCACTACACCTACCCGCTTTTGAATATCCCCAAATGAATAGTCTGCCAGCCATTTTCTCAGCGCATCTTCCTGCAAATAGTCGATTATCCCCCTAATGGCCATTTCCACACTTTCCTCTGTAAACCAGTTGTTTCCGGACCGGGCCTGTGAAGCCCAAGCTTGTTTTTGTTCTGCTGGTAGTTCGGCTAGTTTTTTTCCTAAGGCAATAAAGGCATTTATTCTCTCTTCTAAAATCATAGTGTTCAGTTCCATAGTATCACAGGTGTTGGTGGTCACCTGCCCATTCAGGCGCAAAGGTACGCAGACAAGATTAAACCGGAGGGATAAATTCCCTGTAAATATTGTGTAAAAGACTTCCCGGATGTATCCACCAGGACACAAGAAAATTTCCGATTTCACCCTTTTACGCATTTTTCTTTTTCTAACTTCAGCGGTTTACTATATTTGAAGTTTTAATCACCTGGTAAGCCCACAGTCAAGAATGGTACAACTGAAAGATAAGGAGTTTGAAGTATATATTTCCCACCAGGATTTAACAGGCAGAATCCAGGCGCTTGCCAGCCAGATCAGTCAGCAGTACGAAGGCCGCTGTCCCCTGTTTGTAGCGATTCTGAATGGGGCATTTATGTTTGCGGCTCATCTGTTACAGCATATTTCCATTCCCTGTGAAATCACTTTTATTAAAGTTGCCTCTTATCAGGCCTTACAGAGCACTGGGAAAATCACGGAGTTATTGGGCCTGAATGAAGATATTTCCGGCCGGGATGTAATTATTGTAGAAGATATTGTAGACTCCGGATTAACGATGGAAGGGATTGTAGCCAGTATGAAAAGCCAGAATCCCCGTTCAGTACAGGTAGCTACTTTGCTCTTTAAACCACAAGCCCTCCGGACATCCGTTGAACTCCATTATGTGGGATTTGAAATTCCAAATGCCTTTGTTGTCGGCTTCGGATTAGACTATGACGGGCTGGGCAGAAACCTGCAGGATTTGTATGTATTGAAAGAGAAGGAAGAACCTGTAGTCAAACCATTACCATAAATAGAGAATAATTATTTAATTTAGCATCTGTTTCATTTTTATCACCTCATTTATACATGCTTAATATTGTAATCTTTGGTCCTCCGGGGGCGGGAAAAGGCACGCAGAGCCAGAAACTGATAGACAAATACCAACTGGTACACATTTCTACAGGCGATCTGTTCAGAGCTCACATTAAAAAAGAAACAGATCTGGGTAAAAAAGTAATTGAATACAATAATAATGGTATTCTGGTGCCCGATTCTATTACTATTGACATGTTAAAAGGAGTATTGAATGAGAATAAACAGGCCAATGGGTTCATCTTTGATGGCTATCCACGCACAGTGGCCCAGGCAGAAGCGCTGGATAAATTTATGGAAGAAAATAATACCAGCATCCATGCCGTAGTGCAACTGGCGGTTACAGAAGAAGAAGTACGCCAGCGCCTGAAAATACGCCGGGATGCCGAACACCGTCCGGATGATGAAGAAAGCAAAGTGAACCGCCGCATTGAAGAATACTTCGACAAGACTGTCCATGTATTGCCTTATTATGAAAAACAAGGCAAACTGGCTAAGATCAATGGCATTGGTTCGATAGATGATATTTTTGCTAAAACCTGTGAGCAAATTGACGTAGCCAGGGGAGCAAAAGCGTAGCAGGAATGGCTATCCGCGAAAAATACATCAATCCTTTTACCGATTTTGGCTTTAAAAAACTCTTCGGAACAGAGTTCAATAAAGATCTGCTCATTGATTTTCTCAACCAGGTTCTGTCCGGTAAAGAGCAAATCCGGGACTTAACCTACCTCAACCCTGAAAATCAGGGCAAACTTGAAAGGGACCGGAAAGCTATTTTTGATGTGTATTGCGAAAATGAAAGAGGCGAACGGTTTATCATCGAAGTGCAGAATGTGCGGCAGGATTTTTTCAAGGACCGGAGTATTTTTTATGCTACCTTCCCCATCCAGGAACAAGTCGAAAAAGGTAAAGACTGGGATTATGCATTAAAAACAGTATATACCATTGGTATACTTAATTTCACTTTTCCGGATAAGAGTATGCAGGAAAGGTACATCCGGGAGATACAGTTGATAGATACGCATACGTTTGAAGTCTTTTATGACAAACTTTCGTTTATCTATCTGGAAATGCCTAGGTTCAGGAAAAACGAAGCCGAACTGGAAACCCATTTCGATAAATGGATGTATGTATTAAAGAACCTGCAACGCCTGAAGAAAATACCGGCAAAATTACGGGAGCAAATATTTGAAAAGTTATTCAAACAAGCAGAGATTGTTAACTTAACTCAAGAAGAAATGAATGCATACGAAGAAAGCCTGAAAGTATACCGTGACAATTATAGTGTACTTAAAAGCGCCTCAGAAGAGGGAAAAAGAAAGGGCATGGAATTGGGAATAAAAAAAGGATTGAAAGAAGGTGCCAGCAAAAGGGAACTGGAAATAGCAAAAAAACTGAAAGAAAAGGGTGTACCTATAGAAATGATTGCCGAAACAACAGGTTTGCGTAAAGAACAGATAGAAAAACTGTAAACTCACAGCAAATACAAACCCTCTGAAAAGGCGCCAAAGATACTTGCATAACAGCCACTTAAACACGCAATTTTTGTACACACACGGACTATAAAAGCGTAAAAACCTTTTATAGTCTTTTTTATTGACATACATTACCCAAACAAACTAATTAAGTTTGCCAATAACCAACAACTCATAACCATTAACCAACAACCAAATTGTGGCTTCATCCAACTTTATAGATTATGTAAAAATCATGTGTCGCTCAGGCGCAGGTGGCAGAGGTTCCATCCATTTCAGGCGGGAAAAACACGTACCCAAAGGTGGGCCGGATGGAGGCGACGGTGGCCGTGGCGGACACATTATTTTGCGCGGCAATTCCCAGCTATGGACACTGCTCCACCTCAAATACCGCAAACATGTAGCGGCTGAGGCTGGTGCACCTGGTGAAGGTGGCCGTAGAACCGGGGCCCAGGGGGAAGATGTGGTGCTGGAAGTACCCATTGGTACGGTAGCCAAACTCGCCGATTCGGAGGAGTTTTTACTGGAGATTACAGAAGAAGGGCAGGAAGTTATTTTACTACCAGGGGGCAGAGGTGGCCAGGGAAATGTTCATTACAAAACTTCCACCAATCAGGCACCCAGAGCCGCCCAGCCGGGCGAACCAGGACTGGAAGAATGGATCGTGCTGGAACTGAAAATACTGGCGGATGTAGGTCTGGTGGGTTTCCCCAATGCCGGAAAATCTACACTGCTCTCGGTGGTTTCGGCGGCTAAGCCTGAAATTGCTGACTATCCGTTTACTACGCTGGTCCCAAATCTGGGGGTGGTTTCCTACCGCGACGATTATTCCTTTGTAATGGCCGATATTCCAGGTATTATCGAAGGAGCCGCAGAAGGCAAAGGTTTAGGCATCCGTTTTCTGCGCCATATTGAGCGAAATTCTATTCTGCTGTTTATAGTAGCGGCTACCAGCGAAAACCTCCGCCAGGAATATGATATTTTACTGAACGAGCTAAAAAAATACAACCCGGAACTGTTAGATAAAAAACGGCTGCTCGCTGTTTCCAAATGTGATTTGCTAACAGAGAAGGAACAAAAAACGGTTATCAAACAACTGCCTCCTGATGTTCCCTATACGCTAATCTCTTCCGTTACCGGCATGGGAATACTTCCTTTGAAAGATAAAATCTGGGCGGCTTTGCATACGGAGGAGGTTAGTCAGTAGCGTAACCATTTGTCGCAGAATACTATTCTGGCTGGCCGGTGTTATTGTTTTTTGGGATAAACCTGGTGGGTATCTGCCCAGCTTTTCCATTGCCTGGCTAACCGGTTTACTTCCTGAAGATAGGTTGCCGATAAGTCATTCAATTCTGATTGATCTTGTGTGATGTTATACAAATGCCAGGTGGTATCTTTTGAGGTAGATACTAATTTCCACTGGCCATCTCTTACATAGCGGGCATTAAAGTGTTCATTATACAACTGGGACTGTTCTGCATCTGCTTTTTCCTGAAAGGCTGGCAACAAGCTTTTTCCTTGCATGGGAGTAATTGTATTCCCTTTGTATTGAGCAGGATAGCTGGCTTTTGCCAGTTCCACAAACGTAGCCATAAAATCCATTACATGCCCGACATGCTTACTCACACTTCCTTTTTCTGCCAGTATTCCTTTTGGCCAGAATGCGATCATGGGTGTAGTGATTCCTCCCTCGTAGGATTCAGCTTTTGCATATTGAAAGGGCGTGTTAGCAACATTCGCCCAGTCTGGACCGATAGACGCAAACACCGTTTCTGGTCCTGGTAAGGCTTCCTTTTTCAAGGGATAGCTAATTGTTTGCCCTTTTCTGGTGGCACCTGGCCGGTCAAAGCCGGGACCATAGGCCGCGCACACTTCCGGGCTTGCCCCATTGTCTGAAAGAAATAAGATCATGGTATTATCCAGTTCACCTGTTTCCCGCAAGGCATTAATCACCCGGCCAATTCCCTGGTCCATCCGGTCTATCATCGCCGCATGTACGGCCATCGCCCTGGTATCCCAAATAGTATCCGGATTGGTTTTCCAGCTTTTAGAAGCGTTTAATCTGGGAGACAATTTTGTTTTTGAAGAATCGATCAATCCGTGCTCAATCATTTTTTTATACCGGGCTTCCCGGATCGCATCCCACCCTGCTTTATAGGTATTTTCATATTTTATTATATCCTCCGGTAAGGCTTGCAGCGGCCAGTGAGGAGCTGTATGCGCCAGATAAATAAAGAAAGGTTTGTCTGCTTTGCTGAATTCCCGAATATAGCTAACCGTGGTATCATTGAGGGCATCGGTATGGTAATAATTATCCGGCACTGAAGTGACTGGTGTCGTTCCATTCACCAGGCTGAAAGGATCAAAAAAATTCACTACGCCCCATATATTGCCATAGTATTTATCAAAACCACGGCTGGTGGGATACTGCGCTACCGGGGAAAAGTAAGGGTGTGTTTCCTGGTGGTTGAGCCAGCGCAATTGTGCTTCTTTGGTGGGCTGTTCGATGGTGTTGGATACATGCCATTTACCGGCCATCGCAGTCAGGTAGCCACTGTCTTTTAATACTTCAGCCAATGTGACTGTATTTTCAGTTAAATAACCACGGTATCCGGGCAGTTTTCTATCAGTGGTCATTTCGCCGATGCCTGCCTGATGATTATATAAGCCTGTGAGCAAAGCCGCCCTGGTCGGACAACAGCGGGAGGTGTTATAAAAATTAGTGAATCTAAGCCCATTGGCCGCCAGAAAATCAAGATTGGGTGTCTCAATTTCGCCTCCATAACAACCCAGGTCAGAATAGCCCAGATCATCTGCCATAATCAGAAGAATGTTCGGGCGTTCATCTTTTGTCGAACTTGTATTCTCCTGTTTGACCGGTGCACAGGCTGTTGAATAAATAAAAGATATAAGAAGGAAGAATTGGCTGTATCTGTATTGAATCATGCAGGTAAAATCATTTTATAAATAATTAGGGAATGTTGTATATCTATCTCATCCAGCACAAGTGGAATTGGTAGAAACTATTACTTTGTTCCGGATGGTTTTTGAATAGGTGTACTTGTTGAAAGAGCGAGTCCAAAATCGGGCATTCCATTGGATTGCCATTGAATTTTCTGCGCTCTTGGCGAACGGGTTGGTCCGCAGGGATTTTCTGGTTTGTCGTTGGCATGGTACAGTATCCAGTCTTCGGTTCCATCCGGAGATCTGAAAAAACTATTATGCCCGGTCCCAAATACACTATTTTCAGGAGATTGTTTAAAAACAGGTTGTTTAGATTTAGTCCAGGAGGTGGCATCGAGCAGGTTACTGTTTGCACTGGCGGTAAGCATGCCCAAAGCATAATGGGGTGTCCAGCAGCCACTGGCAGAATAAATAATAAATACTTTATCGCCGGTATTATTTTTCAGCGGCTGCGGACCTTCGTTCACATAAATGGTATAACTTGGTGTCCATCCGTTTGGGTTTTGCCAGTTGCGTTCCCAATCAAACTCTGGCTTTGAAAGTATCACCCGTTCAGAACTTAAGGTCCAGGGATTTGCCATTCTGGCTATATAGATACATTGCGTTTCCGTACTCACCCGGCGGGTTTGCCAGCCCGACCATACCATATAATAGTCTCCCTTGTGTGCAAAGACAGACCCATCAATCGCCCAATTATTGCCAGCATCCGTCTGAATTCTTCCTTTCATCGTAAATGCTCCATCAAACGGATTTTTTGAAGCATTTTCCAGCACATACAGCTGGTGATTATCGGTATTGCCGTCATCGGCTGCATAATAAATATACCATTTACCTGCGATGTAGTGGATTTCAGGTGCCCATAGGTCTTTTGAATTGGCAGGATCGGTTGGTTTCCAGATGGTTTTATACTCGGCATTTTTCAGATCGGTAATGTCCTTGGTGCGCCACAATCCAATATTATCGATCAGGGTATGGGTATAATAATAATATCCATCCTGATACAAAGCCCAGGGATCAGGCCCACCCGGCAATAAGGGATTGGTAAACGTGTTTTTACTAATCCCCTGAGTGCCTGTATGAGATTTAGGCGAACAGGCTATAATACCCACTAAAAGCAGCCATAATACTTTTCTGATAAGTTTTTGTTTCTTCATTATTTTAGAAACTATGTTTCAGAAACCATAAAATCTTTCAACACCATCATAAAGAATAAATATTGTACTTTATTTGCCTTTTAAGTTTTTTTGGTAAGCTGTTAAAGTTCCGGTATTTCATTTTTTTAGTATGTCTGGCAAAAAGACATTTATCTTCAGGCACATTATTTCTCCAATACCCTTTATACTGGAGTTGCCCATCTTCATACCAACTCATCACAAGGCCATCTAACAAGTTACTGTTATAGTTTTTCTCTAATTGCATTTGACCATTCTCATACCAAAAAAGTTGTTTATCTTTTTTAGTATCAGCTTTGAGCTTACCATTGTCATACCACTCCCTTATCTCAGAAATTTTAGAATTATTAAAAGTGATTTCCGTTTTTTTATTTTCATTTTCATAGAAGTAAGCATATATAAGCATTTTACCTCTTTCATATTTATGAGAGTAGGAAAGCTTTCCGTCTGGTTCAAAAAATAAAAATTCTCCATCTTTTACGCTGTTTACATAATTTCCGATACCTGCTATCGAGGTAGTATCTTCAAAATATTGTATCCATTTACCACTTGGAAGCGAGTCAGGAAACAGCAAATGTTCATTGGTTCGATCATAATCCCATGGTTTTACTAATGGAAATGAATAAGGATATACATACACACTATCGCCTTTGAAAAATGTTTTAGTATATTCTTGACCATACACCGTTGGAATAAGCGTAATCAAAAAATAGAATAATATACTGAATTTGACAGAGATATAATTTGATATCATTATCAGCTTTTTATCTGCTACTTTATGAATTATTTATTACCTATTCTTTTAGGTCTAGCGTTATTATCTGACGTTATTTTGCCATTTTTTTTTCCAGCACTTTAATAAAATAGCCTCCTACCACACTTCTGGCCTGAAAGCCTACTTGCTTGCCATCGGTGGTTTCGTGCCAATCGCTGATGGGTACCCTGGAAGTCGTTTGCACAGCGAATTTATAAACCGGGTCTACAAATGCCTCAAAGTCTTTCTTGTTGGACGCCAGTGTTGAAGTCCAGAGTATCCAGTCGGATTTGGTATAGGATTTCCGGCTGTCTAAGGGAAGGCCGTATTCGTTTTGTTTGGTGAGATAATACTTTACTTCCTTCTCATACACGGATTTCGGAAACAGGTTTAAGCCCAGCAGTTTGTCCCAGACCAGGTTGTATTTCTGGCTCCAGGTGCCTTTTTTATCAAAAGTTAGAGCATAATGATCGCCATCGTCGGCCATCTGCATCCACTTTCTGGCCATTTCTGCGGCACTGGCTTTGTATTTTTCCGCCGTTGCTTTTTCCCCTAACATGCCAGCCAGCATGGCATAGCTTCCCAATCCCACAATGGCTTTTACTGAAAGGTTGGCATTACGGGCCAGATGTCCGGCAAAATCATCGGTACACAACTGGTTTGCCGGATCAAAGCCTTCTTTACTTAGGTATTCAGCCCAGGTAGTGAGCGTTTTCCAGTGTGGTTTGGCATAACTGGCATTCCCTTCTACTTTAGCAATTGCCGCCATGAGAATGAGCATATTACCGGATTCTTCCACTGGCATATCTTCTCCATAGGTTTGTCCGTTGGCCTGCGGATAGGTACCCAGATCATGCGCAGCAAAAGGTTTGGTCCATTTGCCGCTTTCGCTGTAGTAAAAAATACCATTCATCATTCCTTTCAACAGATCGGGATTATAAGCTAAAAATAAAGGAGCAGATGGATATGTTATGTCTACGGTATTGATAGAACCATTGCTATAATTTTCTTTGGACATAAACAATAGATCACCCTGCGGACTTTTTACCAGCTTATGGGCAGCGATACTCTGGCGATAGCCCAGCACACATAGTTTGGCATACTTCTCCCCTCCTGCGGCCACTGCTTCCTGATACATGCGCTTATTGAAGGCTTCACATTGCGTTATTACTTTTTTATAATCCGTTGCTGCTTTGGCTAACTCTTTTTCGATGGTTTGCGAACCGTCCTGATTCCACCAGGGTTTCAGGTTTTGTCCGAAATATTGCACAGAAAATAGATCATCATACCCAAGCAGGATAAACTGTTCTTTCGCCGTACTACCCACTTTGCCAAGTGGAATAGTTGTACTTAAGGTGAAATGCTTTCCTTCCTGAGCAGCAGACTGATTTATTGTAGCAAATGGCTTGGCGGCTTGTTCTGCGGTTAAAACAGTCTGGCTGGCATTGGCTGATTTAGGAACTGCCACATACATATAGCCCCAATCTATCCGCATATCATCGCCTTTTTTTTGCAGTACAGGTTGGTCTTTGGTTCCGGCTTTGAGTATCGCTAAGGCTTCTGTGGCAGTTTGCTGGGCAGTCACCACCTGGGCAGAAGTATTTACAGCAATATCCGTAGAAGCACCAAAATTTAAATCCACTTCATGGGTAGCGCCATCACTGGATTTTACCTGGGTTGTAATATAGGACACTGGCCTCGAAAGCAGGTTCAGATCACTCATCAACAAAGGAGAAGTAAAGGTAAGTGTCAGGTCGACTTTTCCGCAGGTGAACTGGTAAATGGTTTGGGTGGCATTGAGTTCTACACTTTTCTGAATGGCTGTAGCCATAGTATTATCTGGCTTTTCTACTGGTTCGTGCACAATACCTGCATCCAGCCACTGGCCGCCAGCCGTATTGGCCACATGTATAGCCAGTATATTCTCTCCTTTTTTTAGCTTCTTTTCTACCTCTTCTGTAATCGGATAATACTGGTATTTGTTCAGCCAGCCCACATGGTTGTAGATCTTTTCTCCATTCAGGTACACTTCTACATTATCATCGTGGTTAAGTTTGAGGAATAGTTTATTAAAGTTCAGGTCATTTAGGGTAAAGGTCCGGCGCATCCAGATGTTTTTAGTAAGCCATTCAGTTTTAGCCAGAGATTTGTTGTCACCGAAAGGAGCCGTTCCGGTTTTCCACTCACTGTCATTAAAGCCTGCATTCATCCATCCTTCTGCCGGTTCTGTTTCTGTATATTTAGCCGGGTAATTTTCTTCGTCTGCCGCTGCCAGTACGGTTTGATACAGTTTTTCTTCTTTGCCTAAGAACCGGTATACGACTCCATCTACTCTGGCAAAGCCAGTAAGCGAATGGCTGGTGCCAGTCCAGTGCCTGGTAGGAGAAGCATGCAAGGTATCCGTAGATGACCAGATGCTGAAGTAGGGGTCATGGGTAATTAAGGGATAGGAAGGTGCCCGGAGTTGCTGGGCTTGCAGAATAAAGCCTTGCAGCAGTAACAGTAGTACTAGTAATTTCTTCATGAATGGGTGGTGTAGGTAAGTCTGTATTATATATAGATTGTTATGTTTGCGATTCGGAATTCGACTTTAAAACTAATATTCTGCGCACAATTGTTTTGTCCTCCTAGGCCGGACGGGCCCTGCTTTCGCATCCGTCCCTCTATACAACCCACCCATAGCCCATGCTGACCCAAAGGTTGTATAAGGTGGCTCCTGCAAAAGCTAATATAATTCAAAAATGACTTTAAGATTTTAATTCTTGCTAAGCATAGTTTAAAACTATACTTGATCAGGTGCAAAACTTAGTTTTGCGTTTAACCGGACTAAGTCTGGTACTTATGAAAGTATAGTCAGAAACTACACTTAGCAGGAGTTGTATGAAAACCCAATGACAAATGACAACTGACCAATGACTATTTCAACGGCTGTCTGGATACACCTTCAAAGGTGATTTTAACAGGTTTGATCAAACCTTTTTCATCAAACTCCATCTTGTCGATACAGGTTTCTCGGTGATTGCCATCCGTTTCTCCAAGTGGCCTGCGGTGATAGACGATGTACCACTGGTCTTTTCCGGGAACCTGCAATACAGAATGATGTCCGGCTCCGGTGGCTACACTCGGATCTTGCTGCAAAATTTTACCCACCCGTTCAAAAGGCCCAAAGGGAGAATCGGCGATGGCATAGGCTACGGAGTAATTCGGGCCTGTCCAGCCGCCTTCTGACCACATAAAGTAGTATTTGTTGTTGCGGATAAACATGATCGGGCCTTCCACATAGTTTTTGGGCGTAATCTCTTTATAGGTAGTGCCATCTTCAAAGGGAATAAATCCGGTAAAATCATCTTTCAATTTCACAATATTGCAGTGTGACCAGCCGCCATAGATCATATAATACTGCCCGTCTTTGTCTTTGAACACATACTGATCGATGGGCTGAGCACCATTGTGGATTTCGCCAATAAGCGGTTTGCCCAGTAAATCTTTAAAAGGCCCGGCAGGATTATCGGCTACGGCTACCCCAATGCCGCCAATTTCGCCTTCGTGCACGTCATTGGCTCCGAAAAACAGGTAGTACTTGCCTTCTTTTTCAAGAATAGCCGGTGCCCACATCGCCTTTTTAGCCCACTTTACGGCAGAAGTATCTATAATGCGTTCATGTTTGGTCCATTTGACCAGGTCGGTAGAAGAAAAGGCATCCATGAATACCTGCTGCTCATATTTGGCAGAATAGGTGGGATAAATCCAGTATTGATTCCCAAAAATAATTCCTTCCGGATCAGCATACCAGCCTGGAAAAATTGGATTACCGCTTTTGTCTTTGGTTTTTCCTTTCGCTGCTTTTTCCTTCTGTACGGCTGTGCTTTGTGAATAGGCGCTTATGGTAAAACAGCCCAGGAAACATAGAATAAGTAATTGTTTCATGCTTTTTAGGTGAAATGTATTTTATTGACGTTTATTTTATATACTTTTGGATTGTTAGATTGATGCATATTATATTTTCTTCTTACGCCGTCCTTACTTTCTTTGTCATTGCTACAAAGAAAGTAAGCAAAGAAAAATCTAGAAAAAACAATGCTTCCCCGCTCAGGGCTTACGCATTGCCCGCTTTTTTTTCGGGCCATCACGCATGGAATTTTTTATATTAATTATTGTTAATGACCATAATAATTAAATAGAGTATTTCAATGAAGTATTAGGCGCTGTATTTTTGTTTCACGAATAAGTTTATAAGACCTGCATACAAATAAAAGAGACCGGCAAACAATATAATGGAAAACAAATAGACTGGTGGCCAAGGTTGAGGTAAATTGGCTGATTCTATTAAAATCAACTGTCCAAATGCGGTCTCAAAAATGGAAGCAATGACGGCAGTCCATTTCGCGTGATTTGTACCAATATATCTACTAGCTAGTATTGTCATTACTGTTATAACTACTAATGTAGATAAAAGTATATAGCCATCACTGACACTATAGGACTTAGTTATTTGACCACCAAACTTGTCAATACAGTAGAGGGTCAATAATCCAAGGCCAAATATTAATCCTTGGTAAATTATTTTTTGTCTAACTGTGAGTTTAGCTGGTTCCATTAAAAATTCTCTGTTAATTCTTTTGCGTCTAACAACCAACAACGATTCTAATACTTGATAGTGAAATAGGAAAAGCTGGCTGGCTGGTTTTCTTCTCCATACTGAATTAACCCTGCTCTGGGGCTTCTGTCCCACTGGGGTAAAAAGCTGCCATCGTAAAAAGTTGAAACACTTCCAGGAAGTTTTATTTCATTCCATTTCTTGCCATCAGCACTCCAGAAAAAGCGGCACATAAAGCCATTTTCCACACTCATTTTAAGTTGAACAGGCGACTGGCTTTGTATAGGTTCGGCCTGCAATACTTTTCGCTCGTTATTTTTCACTTCCCACACCTCCAGCTTATCTCCTTTTACCCCTATCCCTACCGCCTGGCTGGAATCTCCATATAAAACCAATCCTTTAGTGGAGGAATTTTGATTAACTACCTCTGTACTGATTTCATAGTTACCTTTTACCGGCCGTATCGTTATGGCTGTTCCGGTTTGATTAGCTGAACTGATTTTTCCACTCAGGGAAAGATTGCCTTTTTCCAGTTTGGCAACAGGCGAACAGGAACGGAAATTCCATTGCCAATAAGATGAAAGGCTTGCCCCCTCAAAGGTATCGCTTAGTTCGTAGGATTTCTGCTGGCTTGTGTTGGAGAAAGGCATACTGGCTTGTATGGAAGGGCTTGTCCCATGTTTGAAAGAAGGCCACCCCGTTGCCTCATCCCATACGAGTTCATCGATCATGGCTTGCCTGCCGGTATATACATGATCGTAGGCATTATAAGCATGATACAGATAGAAAGTACGTTTATCAACTGTTTCCACCAGCGTGCCATGTCCGGGACACATCCATTGTTCATCTTTGTCTAGTAATGGATTTTTTTCATAGCGCACAAATGGCTCGCTGATAGACTTTGCCCTGGCAATCCGGACATTGTAGCTGCAACCCCGGCCACAGCATGCTCCGGCAGAATAGAGCATATAGTAGTATCCATTTTTCTTTACCAGACACTGGCCTTCTATGCCTTTTTCGTCCGGATTTTCTTTCAGCATGGTAAACGGTTGTCCCTGTAGTTTTAAGCCATCGGCCGATAATTTGCTGCCGAGTATTTCTATGGGCCGTTTATCCAGTCCGTAGGCTTTCCAGGAAATGTAGAGCTGCCCATTGTCATTGACTATAAAGGCATCTATCGATTCTGAGCCATGTTCCACCACAATGCCATGATCGGTAAATCCTTTCTTAATGTCTTTGGTACTGGCTACGCCAATACAGGATTTTCCGTCGCTTTTCCGCTTAACTGTATAATAAACAAAGAAAGTATTGTTGTGATAATATAGCTCTGGTGCCCAGAAGGATGACAGCATCCATTCGGGAGTAGTTGGAAAAACATAGCCTGCCTGCTCCCAGTTAACGAGGTCTTTGGACTGAAAAATCGGATAATGAGGTGCCCATTCTGAGGAAGTTCCGGTCGCATAGTAGGTATCTCCTACCCGGATTACAGAAGGATCAGCAATATCTCCTTTGATCACCGGATTACGGTAGGTGGCTACTCGTTTGGATGACTTAT
This sequence comes from Rhodocytophaga rosea, assembly GCF_010119975.1. Taxonomy (GTDB): domain Bacteria; phylum Bacteroidota; class Bacteroidia; order Cytophagales; family 172606-1; genus Rhodocytophaga; species Rhodocytophaga rosea. The sequence continues at coordinate 6,510,832 of NZ_CP048222.1, read as the reverse complement.
CAGATTGAGCTTGTATCGCGGGTATACTACTTACCAGCAGGAGGCTAAAGAAAAAATATTTGAACATTAGTCGTAATTGCATGAACAAAGGTATAATTCTCAACAATATTCTGAGCCATTTTGCCAGGAAATGGTGCAGGAACTCACACATACTTTTGGCATTTGCTTTGGCCTATGCAGCTATGCCAAAAATGATGTTCGGATTTAGTTTTAGCTATTATATTTTAACTTTATTTATTTACTGTCTGCAGTCTCCACTTTCCATATAATAAAGTGAATTGATTGCCTTACCATGAGTAAGAGTGAAATTATCAAAAATGGTATTCCTGTTATCAAACTTAAATTAGCAGCAGAATTAGAGGTAAAATCATAAGTCAGATAAATAAATCCTACCCATAAAATACCTATACTAAATATTTTTATTAACAACTTGATTGCATCTACCTTAATAAAATATGAGCTAATTAACATACATTGACCCAATATAGAAAGCAATGCTGCTACTTCTAATCTCTTCTCATAGGTTGACTGAAAAGAAAATGTAAGACCATCAACAAGTATTTCTGGCAAAAGAAAAACTTCAATTAAACTTAGTATACCTATGCCATGTCCTGCCCCAATGACAATCAACAGATTGAAAACAATAGTCCAATTTGTAAGCTTTCTGTATTCTTTCATTTTTAATAGAGTAGCCAACAGGCAAGTAAAAATACAAAAGGGGTAGCCTGGTCACTTAGCAGGGTACCCCTTTTGAACCATTCGGAACCTGTTTATTCTTTCAAACTGCCCAGTGCCGGATTGTACAGTTTGCTATGTATTTGTTTCAGTTTGGCCTCGGGCATTTTGATCACTTTCCGGTCATAAGTCATCAGGCCATTGGTTTCTACTTCCACATCGGTTGTCTGGGTGTATATAGCCGCAGATAAACCTTTTCCGATCATGCCTTCGAGGCTGGTCATAAATTCATCATATTTGGCATACAATTCATCCGCATCTTTAAAAGTCTGATAGCCCCAGTTGTCTTTTTGCTGCCAGGTATGTCCTACTACAGGCAAGCCTAAACCGCCGAATTCACCTAGTACAATAACCTGTTTGGCCCCAAACAAATCCGGGCGGGGCATGGCAGGTTCCGGGTAGTTATGCAGGTCCATGATATGGCCTACTTCAAAGAAATTACCGCCACTGGCACTATTCACTAACCGGCTTTTGTCATAATCCATCGTCCATTTGGTGATCTCTTCGGTTTTAAACTGACCCCAGGCCTCATTAAAGGGAACCCATACCACAATAGAAGGGAAATTGTAATTGGCATCCATAATGGCTTTCCATTCGGTGCGGTAGATCTGCTCGGATTCAGCCGTACGGTCTTTTTCTGTAGCACGGCCAATAATCGCCGGACGGGAATCCCAACGGTTGCCCATGTCGCCACTTGGCATATCCTGCCATACGAGCATCCCTAATTTATCACAGTAATAATACCAGCGGGCAGGTTCTACTTTTACGTGCTTGCGGATCATGTTGAAACCCATTTCTTTGGTTTTTTCAATATCAAATTTGAGGGCTTCATCTGTAGGAGCGGTATACAAGCCATCTGGCCACCATCCCTGATCCAGAGGTCCATACTGGAATACAAATTTATTATTGAGCAGCATCCGCAGCATGCCTTTGCTATCAGGCTGCATGGAAATTTTACGCATGGCAAAATAACTCTTTACTTCATCAACCACTTTTCCATTGCGTACCACGGCTACTGTCAGATCGTATAAAAACGGGGTATCCGGTGACCACAATTTAGGATTAGCCACCTGTAATACCGCCTGCTCTGAGGCAGTTACTTCCTGCTGGGCAACTTTGTTTTTTCCATCCCAGGCAGTTACTCTTAAGCGGTCGCTTGATTGCCCATTTTGCACCTGGCCCTGAACAGTAATGGTTTGTTTATCAATATCAGGCGTATGTTTAGTGGTGGCAATATAAGTTTTGGGAACAGATTCCAGCCATACCGTTTGCCAGATTCCGGTTACCGGGGTGTACCAGATGCCATGCGGATTTTTGATCTGTTTGCCCCTGGGCTGCGGGCCATCATCGCTGGGGTCCCATATTTTTACGCTGATCTCCTGCTGGTTTCCTCCTTTGAGCAAGGGAGTAATATCAAAGGAAAACGGGTCATATCCACCCTGATGGCTGCCTGCTTTTTTGCCATTTACAAATACATCACATTGCCAGTCGGCGGCGCCAAAATGCAATAACACATTTCCTTTTCTGAGCTTTGCAGGCACATTTACCGTCCGTTTGTACCAGAGCAAGGTATCTTTTCCGGCTGTTTTTCCTACCCCCGATAAAGCCGACTCTACCGCGAAAGGAACCAGTATCTGTCCGGCAAAGGCAGAAGGCATACTTTCTCCCTGTGCTTTGGGCAGCAGCGCATATTCCCATAAGCCATTCAGATTCATCCAGTTCTCCCGTACCATTTGCGGACGGGGATATTCGGGCAAGGGACTGGCCGGATTTACTTTTTCTGCCCAGGGAGAAGCAATTTTCCCCTCGACCATTTTCCAGTTGCTCTGCTGCGCCTGGATCAGGTGGATTTGAATGAACAGAAAAAAGGATAGGTAAATACAGGTTTTTTTCATGGGTGGTATCAGGAATCAGTTAAAAGGTTTGAATCGTTTGAAATTCAAACAAATTAAAGCATACAAAAGATAAATAAAAAGAAAAAAGCAAAAGGTGAGTAATATACAGGTTTATACACTCTCCTTTTGCTTACTAATAATTAGGGCAGATCTATTCGTTGAACGGGGGAGAATATCATATCCTCTACCCCATTGATTTTTACCCCCATCCGGGCAAATACATAATTCTGGGTTGGCGTTATCGCCGGTACCTCCACACTCAAGGCGACATTGTTCAGATCTGTAATGTCAGTTCCATTCAAATCTTTGGTGGCAATGCTGGTACGGCCATCTACAAACTGCGTTTTGCTGATGTATAGGGAAACCCTTTCCACTGTTTTGGCATCTGTTCCGGTAATAATTTGCTCCAGCCGGCCGGAAGTATTAACCGTACGTCCACTGGCCGAAAACTGTGGACTCCGGATCATGTAATATGGCATTACTTCAATATCCAGCGTTTGACTTCCCTTTACATTCACAACCATGGTATCTGAACTGGTCTGGTCATTGGTAAGCGACATAAAAGGTCCCTGGCCTTTCTGGAAAATCATTTTATAGGTAGCATCAAACAAAAGAGCGGAATATGCCCCATCCTGGCCTACTGCTACCGTAATGGGAATATTAGTCTGCCAGCCGGGTTCCCACAGTTGAAAAGTCACTTCATTATAGGCCACCTCTATCGGATCGCCATTGTACACGATTCTACCCTGCAGCGACGCTTTAGGCGGATCATAATTGTCGTAGTCACAGGAAGCTACCAGACCGCCCAGCGCCATCCATAGTATATATTGAAATATCTGTCTCATAATAGTTTAAGTTTCTGGGTTGAACCTGTTTACTGGTTAGGATTTCGTACGATCAGGGGATTGTTATTGACAATGCCATCATCTATTCTGGAATAATAGTTACCCAGGCGGAACCGGTCTGCATTGGTAGCCTGGCTGGGTTTTATTTCTTTAAAAACCCATTTGCCATGGTTAGGACTGCCGGGATTATATACTTTGTACGGCCACAGACCAAAAGGCATGGTGCTGGTTTTTTCTGCATCTCCTATGTTGCTTTTCAGGTTGTTAATATCCATGGAAGCACCATTCCATACAACATGCGCCAGACGCCAGCGTTTCATGTCCCACAGCTGATGTCCTTCAAAGGCAAATTCCACTTTCCGTTCGTGCACCATGCGGTCGAAAGTGATATCTCCGGCCGCCAGAGGTATAGTGAGCCCGGCTCTGGCACGTACTTCGTTCATATATTGAGCCGCTACACCAGCCTGGCCTAATTCAAAAGCGGCTTCGGCCGCATTGAGCAATACTTCGGCGTAGCGGTAGCGAATCCACCATACATCACTTTGTACGCCTCTCTGGCCTGATCCAGGCTGAGGGTCCATGTGTTTTCGGATATAAAAGCCGGTCTGGGCGCTGAACTCCAGGTTATCAATAGGGCCACTGAATCCAACTACCTGCTCATCAGCTGTTTTTCCAGGAAGTGTTTTTCTTCCTCCAAACTGGTCGGCTGTCAATATACCTCCATCTGCCAGTTGATAACCAGCCCATATTTCTACATCTTTCCCTTTAAACTGGGTTCCCGGCAAAATAACCGTTCCATATAACCTGGCATCCCTGCTGGCAAATATATCGGTCAGGTTATCGTAATATATAGGATTGCCGGCTCCATCGGTGGTGGCAAAAGGGGCATAGGTATTGTCGATTTTTTCAAAGGATTGCACCAGATTCAGCGAAGGATTGATCCTGCCTCCCTCCTGTTCCTCAGATTGATAACGCGGCTGATTCACAATGGTAAAATTATGAACACTGCCGCTTTTTAATTTAAAATCCCTGGCAAAGATCACTTCGGAATTATTATTCTTATCATAAAAAATGCTGGCAAAATTTTCACCCAGGTCAGGTTTTTTATTATAGAGTGCATATTTACCCCCCGCTATGATTTCCTGAGCTGCAGTAAGTGCTGTCTGGTAATAGCTGGCTGCCATGGAAGCGGGAATACCTGCTTCTCCACCTGCCAATGATACCTGCGGTGTTGTGGTGCCATATTTGGCAATGGCGCCTGCATATAACGCTGCCCTGGTTTTCATGGCTAAGGCAGTACCTTTGGTTGCCCTGGATTTTATATTCCCATCATCGGGAAGAACAGATTTGATGGCTTCCATTTCGCTGATCACAAAATCATAGATTTCATGCTCTTTGGATCTGGGTGTTCTCAGGTACGTAGGATCACCACTGAAGTCATACGTCAAGGGCTCCAGAATTAAAGGCACGCCTCCCATACTTTTTACCATTTCAAAGTACAGACCTGCGCGTAGAAAACGGGCTTCTGCCAGAAACCTGTCTCTGGAGGGAAGTTCAGTAGCGGCTTCACATTTCTGGATAAACAAGTTGATCTCCCGTAAGTATCCATAATCCCAGTAATTCCAGGAAGCATAATCATAATCCTGGTTGCGGTGACGGCCATACTCGCCAAAAGCAGAAGCAAAGGCCTCATCAAAATCGGCAAAACGTTCCCAGTTGCTAATATTCTGGTAATCCGGAAAACGTCCGTACAAGTCAGCCAGCACCGATAACACCAGGCCATCATCTTTCCATACCTGGTCGTTGAGCAGAATATTGGTAGGTTGTCTGTCCAGGAATTTATCGTCGTTGCAGCCCCAGATTAGGGTAAGCAGGGATATTGTTACTATCGTGATATATTTTCTCATAAGTTTTAGGAGGTTAGCGGTTATGTGCTATGCCTGTGATTTCAGAAAGAAAGATTGGTTCCTATATTGACCAGCCGGTTTTGCGGATATTGCAGCCCGTTTTCATCCATAATTTCTGGTTCTACGCCCAGCTTGCTCACATTATCTATGGAGAACAGGTTATAAGTATTGACATAAATCCTGGCTCTTTTAATCTTCACTCTGGAAAGCAGGGCTTCAGGGATTGAATAACCTATTTCCATGGTCCGCATGCGCAGGTAGCGTACATTGGTGAGCCACCAGTCGGAATTCCGGCTATTATTGCTGTGTCCGCCATCGTTGAACCGCAAGGCAGGATTTTTGCCAGGTATCCATTCGCTATCCATATTAAAAGGGTCTGCCCGGTGCCAGCGGTCCTCATAAAACTGGGATAATAAGTTTCCTGTATTCTGGAAAGGCCACCGCATCTCCCAGCCCTGGTTATAGGAATACATCGTTCCGCCGGAGAAATCAGCCCGGAAATCGAATCCTCTCCAGGAAGCGGAAAGATTAATTCCGAAATTGATGGTTGGATTTTTGTCTCTGGGATAGCCGATAGGCCGCTGATCGTAATCATTAATCACCCCATCATTGTTTACATCATTATAGATCAGATCACCTGGAAGCAGCGTTTTATTGCCTTGCCCGTCTATATTTACCGGATAAGTATTGATCTCTTCCTGCGACTGGAACTGGCCCGACACTTCATATCCCCAGTAGGTGCCGCTCCACCGGTCTTCTATGGAATTGCGGTAATTATCCCAGGAATTTCCAAAACGGGGTTTATACGAGGCCAGATTCCGGTTCCGGGAATAGGAAACATTGCCGCCAATATTGAATTGCACTTCACGGATCTTGCTGGTATACGCCAGCGATACTTCTCCTCCCGTCTGTGCATCGCTTCTCAGGTTTTCGGCCGGCAGGGTATATCCTAACTCACTGGGTACCAGTACATCGTAGCGGGTTTGAAATAAGCCCGACCGTTTTCTGTAGAAATAGTCAAGGGAACCAGAAATACGGCTGTCAAAAAAAGCATAGTCGAGGCCAATGTCGCCCATCGTACTGGTAAACCAGGAAATATTGGTCGTAGGTACGGCTCTGTTCTGGCGGGCACCGGATATAACCGTTCCATCCAGAACAACCGTAGAAGCCGGATAATTATAGCCAACTATATAGTCGTAAGCACCAAAGCCATTCTGAATATCATCATCTCCTAATTGCCCATAAGAAGCCCTGATTTTTAAGTCATTGAGCACATTCAGGCCCAGACCTTGAAAAAATGGTTCCTCAGTAATACGCCACCCGGCAGAAACCGAAGGGAAAAAGCCCCATCTTTTTTCTGGCGCAAACTTCCAGGAAGCATCCTGCCGTCCGGCCAGTTCCAGAAAATACTTGTTGGCATAATCATAGGTAAAACGGCCTACATACCCTACTCTGGCTTGTTCAAAATCGCTGTCGTTATAGGTATCCATATCGGCAAATTGCAGAATGGGCAGTACATTGGTTTTTGGTACGGAGTGTACCCATACATCGAGTTCTCTCCGTTGAATTCTTTCTGCCACGAAGGTCCCCCCTACGGTATGTTTTCCAAAGGTGTTGTTGTAGCTCAACTGTCCCTGCAACACATGTTCCAGATTCTTATGTGTCCCCCGTTCCCGCCAGGGATTCGTACTTCCGCCAGTCCGTACATATTCATCCGTCTGATCATTATAGGTATAGGCATCATAGGTATATTCATGCCCGTTCATCAGCCGGTCAGCTATGTAATAGGAGTAGGTTCCTTTGGCCGTTAATCCTTTCAGTGGCAGCTGGTATTCGCCGGTAAAGTTGGTTTGTAATACCCGCCAGTCTTCCCGCCAGTACCCAGAAATCTTTTTGTTTAACAGCGCCCAGTTGCTTTCATTGTGGCCAATATCTGCCGGATAATTGGGATTATCATTGGCATAGGGGCGTTCGGTGGGACGGTTGCGGAACAGGGCGAATCGGGGCATCCAATAGTCATCGGCATAGGGTACGCCAGGCTGATCCCTGGTTTCTATCCGTCCGTTGATCTGTACGCCTACTTTTAAACGGTCACTGATTTTGGCATCTACGTTAGACTGGATATTGGTCCTGGCAAAGGTGAATTCCCGGCCTAATACAGAACTCTGATCTAATCTGGTCACAGACAAATAATAATTAATCCTGTCGGAGCCACCGGTTGCATTTACATTAATGGAACTCTGAGGGGCATTGGCTTTAATAATAAAGTCGTACCAGTCAAAACTCTGATAGCCTTTTTCTGTGCCTGCCCGCCATTTTTCCAGTTCGGCAGGCGTAATATCTGTCCGTCCAAACTGGTTCATTTCGGCATCGGCTTTTCCAAGCATCCATTCATAGGCATTTACTGTTTCAGGAAACCTCGACCAGTTCTGCCATCCATAATACGCATCCACATTTACGGTATTGCCGCTTCCGGCTTTACCCCGTTTGGTGGTTACAATCACTACGCCATTAGCAGCCCGGGAACCATATACCGAAGCAGAGGCATCTTTCAGTACAGTTATACTCTCAATATCATTGGGAGAGATATTATTAAATTGCCCTTCATCTTTCTGAATCCCATCAATTACATACAGGGGATTTCCCAGGTTACGGATCTGAATATTGGCACTTGCGCCTGGCCTTCCATCCGGCATCCGAAAGGAAACGCCTGGAATTTTTCCGGCTAGAGCGGCACTGACGGTAGAAGCTTTTACTTGCTCGAGGTCTTTGCTGGAAATGCTGGCAATAGAACCAGTTAACGATTCTCTCTTCTGGGTACCATATCCTACCACCACTACTTCCTGCAGCGACTGCACATCACCCAGCAGCACCACATTGATCACCGTCTGGTTATTTACAGGGACTTCCTGTGTGGCATAGCCAATATAAGAAAATACCAGGGTGCCATCTCCATCGGGAGCCGACAAGGAATAATTTCCTTCTGCATCAGTGGTAGTACCATTCGTTGTACCTTTTAACAGGACGTTTACACCTGGTAAACCCATGTTGGCTTCGTCTGTTACTTTACCCCGGATAGAGATGGCTTTTATAGTTGAATATATCCTGAGTTGCTGAATTATTTTTTCAAACGTGGGAGCCGAAAGCGAGGTAGATTCTGAAGTATTTGTAAAGCTGGTCCGGCGGTCTATCTTTTTTACCTCTTTCTGTTCAGTGGCAGTTTCCTGAATGACATAATAATTATCTACTTTTTTGTACGATAATTTTAATGGTTTCAGCAGCGAAGTAAGCGCCTCTTCCAGGGTGGCCGTTCTGAGTTTGGTCACATCGGCAAACTTGTTTTCAATTACTTTGTCATTGATGGCAAATTGCACATGGTACCTGGAAGATAAGTCAGTTAGAATATCCCGGACCGACTTTATGTTTTGCGATCGCTTAGGCAGTGTGCCTTGAACCGGCAGATTTTCAACAGAAGCCAGATCCTGAGAAAATGCAGCACCGGTGATACAAGAGTTGAGCAGTATTAACAATAGCCGGTTCCTTAGTTTGGGGAGGTTAATCCGTTTGCCAAGTAAGTAAATGTTCATATAGCATAAGATTTAGGTGTTAAAATATATTGATGTATTCTGGTTTGGGAATTAGAAAATTATAAGACTGATATATTTGAAAATCAAACTTTTGGCTGCCAGTTCAATATGGCTCAAAATGAATATTTTATTGTGTATCAGCCATTTACTCTGCTTTTCCTATGGTGACCTGATCCCCCTTTTTAGTAATATTGACGTGAAATGACTCGGATAACAGTTGTAAAAGTACTTCCGGCTTTTCTATCGAGATGGTAGAAGTAAATGTCATAGAAGCCAGCTGATCATTGGCGATGGTGACTTTCCAGCCATAGGTATCTTCCAGAATTTTTGCGATTTCCGTAATAGGTGTTTTATCGAAGATGAGTTTTTTGTTTTTCCAGGCAGAGAAATTTTGGGGATTTACTACCCGTTTGGTAAAGCTGGCATGGCTTTCTGAAAGTTCTACCAGCTCCCCGGGTTCCATAAAAATGGTACTGGATTTTCCAGCAATGTCGCTGTTCAGCTTCACTTTTCCTGAATTTAGTACGACCTGGGCTTTGCCTCTGCGGGTGCTCACATTGAATTCTGTACCCAATACTTCCACATCCATTAAGCCGGTATGCACAATAAATTTAGTTCCGGTTTGAGAAGGTACCCTGGCAGGCTGTTTCTGTACATGAAAATAAGCCTCCCCTTCCAGCCATACTTCCCGCAATTCCTTTTTGTCCCAGTCCGTGGAATATTTGAGCGTAGAATTGGCATTCAGCGTGACTACAGAGTTATCAGGCAGAATAATAGTTTTTGTTTCCCCAAACGCAGTGGTATGTTTTTCAGGTAAGGAGTACAGGGTAACAAACAAGGCAGCCGCTGCCAGCAGGAATATGACGGCAGCTGCCATTTTTCTATACTGGTTGAAGAATCTGTTCACCCGGTTTTCCTGGACAACAGGCAATGGACGAACCACAGGTTTATGGGAAATCTGCGAATCAATATTCTGCCAAAGTTTTGCAATAAATTGTTCGCTATACTCATTTTCCTGCACCTGGAAAGCGTGAACAAGTTTTTTTGCTTCTGTCACCGTTTGCTGTTTATCCGGATTTTGCCCCAGCCAGTTCAGCCAGAATATGTCTGAATCTACATCGGGAGATTGTACCCATTTCCGGAAATACGCGTCTGCTGCAAAATCTTCAGAAGTGTAATTGTTGTAATTCATATAGAGATCAGATAAATGTCTGCAGGTATCGGTTCCAGGCATTTACTCTATATGACAGGCAAGTCTCATTTCTAATCAAAAAAATATAAGAATAATGAAATATTACAATTTTATTAATTATTCGATAATAATATTATATAAATGCTAACAAATAGTAAATTTAATTAACAATATTAAAAATTATGGCTAATTTGTTCTATAAAACTGAATGTGTCCGTAGATGATACCATGCAAGAAATAATCGATGCCGGATAGAGAATGGAAAAGGTATTACAGATTGTTTTCTTAGAATAAATAGCAGGAAAGCAGGAACAGATAAATATTGTGCAGGAGATATTGCTGAAGAGATTTTAAGGCTTTAGACACCAGATTATACACCGCCTGCTCACTTACCGCCATCAGAGAGGCAATTTCAGGATAACTTAAATTATTATAATAACGCAGGTAGATGGCTTCCCTCTGTCGCTTGGTGAGCTGTGCTAAGGCCAGGGAAAGTTTTTCTTTTTCTTCTTCCTGAGAGATGTCTTCGATCAACAGGCTTTCGTGGGAAAAAACCAGTTCAAATGTATAGTTATCCGATATCCCGTTTCTGACAGAAATATGCTTGTTCTGGTTCAAATGCCGGATGATTTTATAACGGAGGGCTTTTAACAGGTAATATTTGATGGAAGAAGTACTGCTTAAATTTTCCCTATGGTTCCAGATTTCTATAAAAAGATCCTGAATCAGGTCTGCTACAATGTCTTTATCGGCAATAAACTTCTGGCCATAATTCAGTAAGGCTTTCACTGTAGAAGTGTAAATCTGCGCCAAGGCCTGTTTGTCTCCATTTTTAAAATTAGTCCACACCTGCAGCTCTTCCGGACGCTGTTCAGGCATAGCCGGGTTGTTAGCAGGCGGTGGGTCAGTATGCCTGGTATGGGCATACCGGGCATGGATCACTTCATCAGATGCATCAAATTCTATCTTTGGCTCCATTGAAAATGTCTGTCAGGCGGTGCTTATCTGGAAAGATCGCTAAAATTAAAGTTTTTAACAAAATAATAATATTCATACAAGATAGAGCTGAATGAATGTAAATGCAAATTAAATATCTAAAAGAATGGGGAGTACAATGTATATACCCCTTACATCCAAACTATTTGTGACAAGGATAATTAGTGCAAAGACAAGCTATAGTCGAGAAATTCTTGCTGTAAAAAGCTATTTCCTACCCAATAGGATTCTATAGGCTATCTTTTTATTTTTGAAGCAGCTATATTATGTAATCAGTTAATTAAACCACCATGAACATAGGATTTATCGGCCTGGGAAGAATGGGCTTTCCGATGGCACAAAACTTACTCAATGCCGGACATACACTGACGGTATATAACCGCACCCCTGCTAAAGCTGAACAACTACTTAAATCTGGTGCCCGGCTGGCAAACTCACCATTGGAGACCATAATCCCGGGAGGCGTAGTGATTACCATGGTTTCTGATGACCAGGTGCTGGATGAGATCATCAGTGATGAATTTTGCCGGAAACTAGGGAAAGACGGCGTGCATATATCGATGAGTACCCTGTCGCTGGATATCGCCCGGAAATTATCAACCCGGCAGTTGCAGTACGGCAACTATTATGTGGCTGCCCCGGTTTTTGGTCCTCCGGCAGCCGCTATAAATAAAAAATTATGGATTTGTGTCTCTGGCTCAGGTCAGGCTAAATCCAGGATACAGCTGGTACTGGAACAAATGGGGCAAGGCATCTATGATTTTGGAGAAGAACCTACCGCAGCTACCCTGGTAAAATTGACCGGCAACTTTATGATACAATCATCACTGGAAGCCATGTCAGAAGGATTAACTCTGGCCGAAAAACACGGGCTGGACCAGAAACAGGTACTCACCATGCTGACTGATACCATTTTTGCCTGTCCGCCTTATATAAACTATGGAAAGAAAATTGCCGAAAAACGTTTCGATGAAGTTACCTTTTCCCTGCAATTAGCGGCTAAAGACAACCGGCTGGTGAGGGAGGCGGCCGCTGAGCAAAATATACCCATGCCCCTGGCTCAACTCGTAAGCGAACATTTTGCATCGGTGTTAAAGCAACAGCAAGGCGAACTCGACATGACGGCCATTGCCATGGAATCTCTGCAAAAAGCCGGATTAGGTGCTAAAGAAAAAGAGAAGTAATACACAAATAAACAGCGGCCAGCATTAAGCTGTAAGAAAAAATAAGTAAGGTTCAGGTTTCATGTTCTAATTAATGCGCTTTAGCATAAGTTTTATATATTAGGCTATATTCTACACACATGACTAAACCGCTCCTATTCCTTATTTTAATGCTATTCAGTATCGCTCCAAAAGTGAATAGCCAGTCTGTATCAACTCAAGTTAACACCCCTGCTGCCTCTCCAACCATGGATATCTACCTGTGGTTTGATACAGAAGATTACCTGTTGCCAGCCAGTGACGATGCCGCCCTTCGTCTGGCTACCATGTTATCTAACGAAGGGATAAAATCTACCTTTAAAGTAGTGGGTGAAAAAGCACGTACCCTGGAGAAAAGGGGCCGTCAGGATGTGATTGATGCACTTAAGAAACATGAAATCGGCTACCATTCCAACTGGCATAGTGTACATCCTACGCCTGCTCAGTATTTATCAGCCCTGGGTTGGGAGGAAGGAATAGATGAATTTGTACGCAGGGAAGAATCGGGTGTAAAAGACCTGGAGCGTATCTTTGGTCAGCATCCCAGCTGCTATGGCCAGCCTGGCAGTTCCTGGGGGCCGCAATCTTTTGGTGCCTTGCAGCAGATGAAAATCCCTGTTTACCTGGATGCAGGCAGCCATCTGAACCTGAATGACCAGCCCCTCTGGTATGGCGGCATTCTCACTATTTTTCACCTGCAGCATACCTTGCGTGCAGAACTAGGCGGCAAAAAAGACCTGCAGGAAGCAAAGAAAGTATTCCTGGCAGCTAAACAAAAAGTACTTTCCCAGGGCGGAGGTGCGGTTCATATTTATTATCATCCTTGTGAGTGGGTGCATGAGGAGTTCTGGGATGGGGTAAATTTTAGCAATGGTGAGAATCCTGGTCGGGAGGAGTGGAAATTACCCCGTCAGAAAACTCCTCAACAAACTGAAGTTGCCTTCGAAACATTTCATAATTACCTCAAATGGATCAAACAACAAACCAATGTGCGGTTTTTAACAGCCCGTGATGGATTGGCGTTGTATGAAGATAAATCCCTAAAGCATTCATTTACACATCAAGAGCTTGACGAGATAGCCCGAAGTATATCTGACAGCATTACCTTTCAGGTTCGGAATCAGTTCTCGCTGTCAGCTGCTGAAATTTTCACCTTACTCAATAGCAGAATTGCTACCTATACAGCGGATAGCAAAGTCAATCAATCATTCACACTTCCAACTCCGGTTTTCGGTCCAAGCGAGCAGGCTCTCATTGGGGAAGGTTTACCTGAGACCACCTGGAGTCAGTGGCAACGCACAGCCACCGATGTAGCAGATTATATACAAAAACATAAACGCATCCCATCTACTGTCTGGTTAGGTTCCCAGGGAATCTCACCTGAGGCATATCTGGCTACTATTGCCGGGCTTATCCCTGCGCTCACAAAAGGGAATCTTCCTCAAGTGATACAGATTAAACCGGCCAGGCTTTCTTCTACTCAGTATATTGCCCAGGATAGCGAGCAGTTGTGGGGATGGCTTTTTCCTAAAGGATGGCATGCACCAGCTTTAATGGAATTAGCCAAACTACAGGCATGGACAATAAAACCCGCCATCAGGTCTGTGAAATAAATAATATTGAATAACTTTTTCGATTTACCCTATTTGAATTTAAGCACCAGATCTTATCATGAAAAAGAATAGCAATCACCAATTGTATGGAAGAAGAAAATTTTTAACTGCAGCTGCTGCCCTGGCAGGCACTTCGGTGGTAATGGCTATACCAGGCATACCTATGGCAGAAAGCCTCAGTCCAAAAAACAGTACCTATACGGTAAAACAGGTAATTGACCTCATTCTTAAAGAAGTTCCCAATGCGCCATTTGCCACCACCGTCGATCAGTTACGGTCTGGTACCATGGAACAGGAAATAAGCGGTATTGTCACTACGATGTTTCCTACCATAGAAGTAATTGAGAAAACAGCCAAAGCCGGAGCTAATTTTATCATTGCCCATGAAACTCCTTTTTACAACAACCAGGATGAAACAGAATGGCTGCAGCAGGATGAAGCTTACCGGTATAAAATTGACTTACTCAATAAACATAAAATAGCCATCTGGCGCTTTCATGATTACTGGCATAGGCACCAGCCAGACGGCATCATTATGGGTAATTTAATCAAACTGGGATGGGAAAGCTATTTTGATGCAAATACTCCCCGCTTTCTCACTTTGCCAAAACCAATGTCTATACAATCCATCGTAGCGCTCACCAAAGCCAAACTGGGCATCTCCACAGTCAGGCTGGTAGGGGATTTAAAACAGACTTGCCGGACTATTTACCTGGCATTCGGGTATATGGACAGCAAAATGCAAATAGCGGCCATCGGGCAATATAAGCCAGATTTAATCTTAAGCGGAGAAACCAGGGAATGGGAAACGGTGGAACGGGTAAGAGACGGGCAGTTGATGGGGCAAAAAACGTCCTTACTAATACTCAGTCATTCAGTGAGCGAAGAAGCCGGGATGGAATATGCCGCCAAATGGTTACAACCAAAAGTTCCTGGTACCAAAATCACGCATATTGCCTCTAACAATCCCTTTACTTTTCTGTAAGGATCAAGCGTAGAAGTCCTCATCATAAGTAGGATGCAATTAATACTTATTCGTTTTTCTGTTGTCAGTGTTTGGGTAACTGATCGCCTATACATATGCTTTTGTATAAGTACTGGCTGTAAGCAGGTTATTCACCCTCTTTCGATTGGATGTTGAAGGAATATAATTAGAAAGGAATATCCCCGGAAAAAGCAAAAGCAATATCTTACTCATTCTAGCGATAAAATACAGGCAATAAATCAGTAACCTTTCCTATTAAATTAAAAACTCCTTCTGCCACTGCTTAATATAGCCTGGGCAAAAGGAGTTTTTAATTCTTAAGTTTTGTTAACTGCTGATTCGCTTATTGCTTATTAGCCTTTTCCAGTAGCAGAAAGCGTTCCCTGTTTTGCTCAGGCTGGGCTTTTGTGGTAACATCAATATGCATTACCTGTACAGGGCCATTGTTGGTCACTTCCGGCCATTTCGGCAAACCTTGTCCATTCGGATTATAGGTTTTAATAAAATTGGCAAAGTATTCCTGCATTAACTCGGATACTTTATAATCTTCCGGTGTCCAGGAAAAGACCTTATTGGTAGAAAGATTACCCATGGCATATTCAATTTCTGCGGAATGTACTGCTCCCCGGGATGGCGGGATTTTTGCCGCTTCAGCGCCTCTTACTACACCTCCAGCCAGGCCTGCGGCTGCATCTCCCATCTCAGGTGTCATAGGAGGCCGTGGACGGGTATAATAATAGCGGTATACTGGTTTGCCACCAGTTTTGCTGTGCATATCTATCCATTTCCAGGTGCTATAGCCGGTAAACCGGTTACTTGCCAGTTCAGTCGCAACTTGTAATACTTCCTCCTGGCTAGTCGCCGGATACAGTTTCAATATTTCTTCGGCACGTTCTCCAAATAGCTTCTGCACCGCTTTCTGGTAATTCTCCGGAGTAGGTTGTTCTTCTCCCAGGATAGACCGGTAATTTGATTCTTCTGAGTTCCATCCTGCCAGGAAGGGGACTTTAGCCTGCTCGCCGGCAGTAAAAATTTCAAGAGGAGATTTAGGCAAGAAATAGCCATCCACCATAGGCCTGAACCGGGGTGTTTCGGGTTTAGCAGTATGCTCCAGTAATTGCTCGGCTGGCATAGCACGTAAAGCGGACAGTGAAGTGGCACCTATCATCTTTGCAAAATTTACGCCCATTTCTTCGGCCTGAGCAAGGGTAGTAGCTGGTTGCAGGGAGAGCATAGACCCACTTTCACCAATTGCGGCATGAATCAGGTTCTTTGATAACGGAGAAGCCATCTGGGCACTTACTGAGGAAGACCCAGCTGATTCGCCGGCAATGGTCACTTTTTTAGGATCACCTCCGAAAGCAGTAATATTCTGCTGTACCCATTTGAGGGCAGCACTCTGGTCCATTAAGCCATAATTTCCGGAAGCTTTATGGGGAGATTCTTTGGTGAGTTCCGGATGTGCCATAAAGCCAAATACCCCCAAACGGTAGTTCACAGTAATAGCAACAATGCCTTTCCGGGCCATACTTTCTCCGTCGTACCGGGGTTCTGAGCCATCGCCGGCGATAAAACCACCACCATAAAAATAGACCAGTACCGGCAGTTTTTCATTCCCAGATTTGGCAGGTGTCCACACATTCAGATACAAACAATCTTCGCTCATGCCATTAGAGCGGAAATTCATATCTCCGAATACAGCCCGCTGCATGGCCCGTGGACCAAACTTATCGGCTTTCCGGACACCCTGCCAGGACTTGACAGGTTTAGGTTCCTGCCAGCGTAACTCACCTACCGGCGGCGCAGCAAAGGGAATACCTTTAAAAGCACGGATACCACTCTTTTCAGTGATTCCTTCTAACGAGCCCTGTGCTGTTTTAACACTGGGAGAGGTATCGTTTTTCAGTTGGGCTATAGCCATGGGAACAAGCTGGCTAGTGAACAGGAGTAAAAAAATAAGGGTTTTCATAAAGGTTTAGGAAAGAATAAATAGGTAGTATAATTATAATAAAGGTAGTATAATAATGCTAAAAATAACTCACTTGTATAAAAAGTAAAGCCTGATCCGTCGATGGCATACATATAATCATTTTTCCGGCCATAGTCATTTTACTGGACAGATTTTTCATGTACCGGCAGATAAAAACAAAGCATCTTTTTCCATACAAAGATTTCATAACTGCAATGAGTATGTTCTGCAACCTATACATGCATACTACACATAAGAAAGGACTTCTTTTTGAAGGAATCTTGAAGTATAGAATAAGACAACCTGCCGCTCTTATTGTATAATGGTACCGGTTATACCTACAATCCGCTTTACTAATTTCATGCGTTTATCATAGCATTTGATGGATAGCTCATATACTCTTTACTTACACTCACACTGCTTACATTCTTCCATCGTTTGAAAAGGAACTACCCCACCACACCCTCCATAGGTAAACTCTTTGCATCTTTTTTCTTTTGTATCATAATAATATTTGGGCATAGCAGCAAAACAAGGTCCTGCATCCGGTTTTAACTGGCACTGTTCAGACGATGCGCAGTCAAACTCGCAGCTTGTAAAAATCACAAGCAATATTAACACAGGGATAGCATAAAAACTTTTCCGGATATTCTTCATATGCTCATGACCCGTTCAGGCTTTATTTAGTTGTATTATACTTTCTCTTTCTTTGGTATCGGCCGCAACTTAAATTTTGATCTTTTTAATAGGTAAACCTCTTGATTTTTCCTTCCATTTCTTATTTTTTAATAGATATAAAAGGAATATATTTTTATTCATTAACTGCACTTCATTTTCTTATTGTAGCGTGTGTGGTAGTTAAAGATGTTTGTTTTGATTTTTTATTAGCCTCAATAAATGAATAAATACTCCTCATACTTGTGTTTGTATTTATGCATGTTATCGTTGAAAGTTTTTTAGCGAGATTTACCTTCGCTTATTGTACTAACTGGTTTTCAATCCGAGTCAGGATTTTGCCAGCTCAACAATATCTTTTACTTCAAGAATTTGTTTCGTATACCCTTTGCTGGCGGCCTTGATCATCGCCTGCCCTACTTCCTGCAAGGTGCAAAAGCCTGCCGGATACAGTGCCCGTCCTACCGGATAAAGCCAGGCAAGGAGAGTATAATAGCTCTTTATATTTTTTTGCCCGGGAGTAGCTTTCATAAAACCAGGACGGAACATATAGGCACGCTTGATCAGTTTCATCAAGGCATTTTCGGTGGCGCCTTTTACACGTGCCCAGGCCAGAGATCCATTCCCGCTGCTGTCGGTACCAGCACCTGTAACGTAGCAAAAAGTTATGTCCGGGTTGAGCCTGGCCAATACCTGCGCTACATTCAGCGTAAGATCATAGGTAATGTGCTTGTATTCCTCTTTACTGATGCCAACCGAGGAAACGCCCAGGCAGAAAAAACAAGCATTGTAACCACTCAGTTGCGGCTCAATGGGCGAAAGATTAAAAAAATCAGCATGGATCATTTCTTTCAGTTTGGGATGTGTTCTGCCTCCCGGTTTCCGGTTAATAACCAGCACCTGTTCTACTTCCGGGTTTTGCAGGCACTCCAGCAATACACCTTCCCCAACCATACCTGTTGCTCCGGTGATAATAGCTTTAATTTTCATTGAATATAGGTTTAAATGAGTTCAGAGTTAAATTATCAATAGAATGTTAAAAATGACTTTGGCGGATTTTATTCCCTCCTCTTGTTTTATTCACATAATTGTTTTCAAAGTAGTTCATGAACCTAGTTCTTAAGTTCGTATGCCTAAAAGACGGCAAAAACGAGTGCTTTGAGCCATCCTATAGGAAAGTAACAAAAAACGTATGAAGCAAGAGCCGAAACAGGCGAACAAAACCGGCCACATTGCTGCGGCACTTTCCACCGCACCATTTCTAATTTTATATTTGTCTCTCTTAGGAATCAAAGTCATAAAGACTGTAAATGACAGATCGTTATACCGGCTTGTTTTTTTTAGTTAGTAATATGTATACTTTTGTGGTGTAAGATTATTATTCAGCTACGCTGAATTTTTGGTAGTACCCCATTATTGATACGCTTCATCTTTTATAACTTGATTTAATACCATTTTCTTTACCACAGTTTAAGAAATTAAACAATCAAGTAAATTAAGTATATGAAATTTTCTACTCTCAAACCACTTAAATCGTCGTATGCAAAACACCATTGGCCAACTTGATAAGAGCCGGAACAATAATTTTGACCTGATTCGTTTCGTTGCCGCTTCGTTAGTTGTATTTTCACATTCATTCCTGATTTATAAAGCCTCTAAAGAAGAAGTATTTAGAAAAGCTGTTGGTTTTATGAGTTTAGGTTCCTTATCAGTTTATGTATTTTTTCTTATTAGTGGATATCTGATTACTAAAAGTCTAATTCGTCAGGATAGTCTGGGGCGCTTTATCTGGGCTCGTGCGCTTAGAATTTTTCCTGCACTTGGGATTGCAGTCATATTCTGTGTATTTGTGATAGGCCCATTATGTACGAACTTACCATTAACCGACTATTTTTCACAATCCAGTACATATGATTTTTTATGGAGGAATGTAACGCTCCTAAACCCATTGCCTTTTTTGCCCGGTGTTTTTGAACAAAACCCTTACCCTAGGTTTGTAAATAGCCCGCTTTGGACACTGCGTGCCGAACTACTTATGTATCTTGTGGTATTTTTTGGCGGGGTATTATTACTGGTTTTCAAAAAGGACTATACCAGGTTGCGGAAGTCTGCTTTCCTGATCATTGGCGTTATTGCTTACCTGATAGGAATGCAGCTAAATGAATATTATTTGTTTTATTATGCACCACCCTGGATTCTGTTTTTTGTGGTTGGTGCGGTATGTTATTTCCTGCGAGACAAAATAAAAATAAGTATTAAGTATGCACTGCTCATGTGGGTTATTATAGCTGCTTGTATTTTCTTTAAGATTCCCGGTTATAAGTATACGCTGTTAATGGGAATTCCCTACACGGTGTTTGTTTTGGCATATCATCCCAGGCTATTGATCAAGAACTTTAGCAAGTACGGAGACTTTTCTTATGGCATTTATATTTATGCTTTTCCCATTCAACAAGCATTGGTTATAAAAGTACCTGGCTTAAATATTTATACTAACTTTGCTATTTCATATATTCTTGTGTTTATACTGGCTGTTCTCTCCTGGCACTTTATAGAAAAAAGAGCTTTACAGCTAAAAAATATGAACTGGAATATGAGGTCTTCAGTATTAGCCAAAAATTAAAGCCTGATCGTAAATAGCAAGGCCCGGACAATAGGGTATACTAACTGATCTGTACATTGCAAAACCAAAAAGCCTCTGATCAATGTCAGAGGCTTTTTGGTTAATGTGAGTAATAAATAGTACCCCCTATGCTATCAGTTACCAGTTGTATTGCTGGCTTTCTGCTACTTCCGAAATATGCCCCATTTTACCATGCCTGAATTCCTGATACAATCTTCTAATATCATCTGTGGAATCGCCTATAAACGGACCGTGAGATACAATGGGAACACCCTGAGGTTCGGCTGCATACAAGACAAACCTCGCTCCATTTTCTTCTGCCTTCAACAAGAGTTCAATTTGATCTGAATCTGCAATCTTATCTAACCAGCCCACCTGTCCTTGTTTTAATAATTTTTGCTCCTCTCCCACCTTCACACTTCCTTCCAGCACATATAAAAAACTAGTATAAGAGCCAGGGAGATTCTTTTTAATAGAAACCTCTGCCTGCAGGGTAATATCCGCAATAATGAGGGGAACATAATTTTTAACAGGAGAAGTTAAACCGGCAAATGTACCACTGTATACTTTGATCGCAACCCCTTTTTCCGATAGAACCGGCACCTGTTCCAGGGACAGATTCTGTATCCGTGGGGCAGCCCACCTGTCTTTTTTAGGAAGAGTAAGCCATAACTGTAACAGCCGCATTTTGACTTTTCTATCTATCGTTTCGGTATGAACAACACCCCTTCCGGCCGTCATGAGTTGAAAGTCGCCCCCATTCATTTTGTGCGCCGAATCTCCTATTTCTCCTTCAAGTAATAACGATACCGTTTCAAACCCGGCATGTGGATGAGGACCGCCCACCGGCTCATCATCTTGTTTATCCAGCATATCATCCATTAAGAGAATGAATGGATCACTTTCTGAAAATTCTACCCCGATGACAGCCCGGGCAATATGGTCAGATCCGAGAAAGCCCTGCTGATTCCGTGGTGTTCCTATATGGTTTATTTTTCTGCTTATTGACATAAAATTCCTCCTGTGTTACGTTCTATGTTCTTTAAATACGCTTACTATTTCAGGCTACTTACAACATTGGCATCCATTGGGGCCCTTGTTAGTCTTCCCCAGGCAACAAAAGCCGCCAGTAAAGCCAGGCCTAGATTAATCCCGATTGCGGCAAATTCTCCTTTTGAGATATGATATCCAACAGCCATGAGCATGATCAATAAAATTCCTATCGCTGCATAAGGCGTAAGAATAAGCTTAATCCTGAGAATACCCGGAAGCAATAAACCTATTCCACCCAATAGCTCTGTAATCCCGATAAACCGGATCAGTGCCAGGGGAAACTCATTTGCCATTGGCAACCGGATGGCTAATTCCTGTATAGATTGAGTGGCTTTGGGGAAACCTGCAAAAATGAACATGGCTGCCAATATGATCTGCGCTGCCCATAAACTAATGTTCAAAGGTTTGGATGTATACTTTACTGTTGTTTCCATAATTAATTCTCTTTTAGTTCTTTGTTGATACAAATTTAAGTATATTTGCTTACTTAAATATAGTACTATCATAAAGTATAGCGCTATACTTTATAATAGTACATGTGTATCAACAACTTACCTATTAAGATGGAACCAACCGACATTGTTCACTCCGAATGTTTGAATATTCTGCGCCCGGTAAGAGATGCGCTCGATGTACTGAATGGCAAATGGAAATTACCTATTATTGTTGCTCTCACTTTTGGAGAGAAACGTTTTGGAGAAATAGCCAGAGAAGTGCAGGGAATTACAGACCGGATGTTGTCGAAAGAATTACGGGATCTGGAGGTGAATGGGCTCGTCAAACGGACGATTCATGACACCTACCCGGTTAAGGTTACCTATGAACTAACACCTCATAGTAAAACGCTTGGAGAAGTAATTGAATCCTTGCGGAAGTGGGGCATGTTACACCGGCAAAATATTATGCAACATTCCTGAATCAGGTAACAAATAAGCGTTTAAAGCTCTCCTTTTTTAATAGCCATCCTATACAGATTTCCTTATATTGGTCGCTATAGGGTGGCTATCATCTGTTTATTTAACAGACTTCTTCATCTATTTCCCCTCTCATGCTGCCATGCACTAAACCGGACACTTACTGTTCGTAGGCATAACAGAATTTACACTATTCTATGCTTAATTCTCTCATAATTATCTGAATATGAGTAATTTATAAAATCGGCTTGGTATTTGTACGACAAAATATAGACTAATACCAAAGACGATGAAAAGAACCTATTTGGGAGAATTTGAAGAAATGGTTTTACTAATGGTTGCCATCCTGGATGGGGAGGCATATGGTGTTACCGTAAGTCAGGAACTGGAGCAGCAAACTGGCAGGCAAGTTACTTTTGGCACGGTACACAATACGCTGATTCGCTTAGAGGAGAAAGGCTTTGTAAAATCTCAATTAGGAGGTGCTACTGCCGAACGGGGAGGAAGACGAAAGCGACTGTTTACACTTACACCAGCAGGCAGCCGGGCCATACAAGACATTCAGGAATTACGCACCCAACTCTGGCAACTGGTTCCGCCCCATAGCATTAAACTGGCTGGGCTATGACATCACCTAACAATGCCTTACCTCAGCCACCCCGTTGGGCAGTATGGTTGCTCAGGCGACTGCACCCCACTGAAACCATAGAAGAAGTGGAAGGGGACTTAGATGAATTGTATATGATCTGGCTTCAGCAAGCAGGAAAGCGGCAAGCGAACAGGCACTATATCTTATCTGTGCTTTCGGTGCTGCCGCCTTTTGTAAAATACCGGAAACAAAAAAAAGAATTTCACTCACCTTACTCTTCAGCGCCTGATATGATCCGTAATTATTTCATTATCACTATCCGAACCCTCACAAGAAACAAACTATACACTAGCCTTAATGTAGCTGGCCTGGCCTTTGGTATCACTTGTTTTTTGTTGATCGGGCTTTATCTGTTCGACGAACTCACATTTGATCAGCAGCACACACATGCCAGCCGGATCTACCGGGTAGTAGAGCATAAAAATGTAAAAGGCGAGCAAACCACTATTGCCGCCGGAAGCTACAAACTGGCGGAAGAAACCAGGAAAATGATTCCCGAAGTAGAAAATACAACCCGGTTCCAGCGGATCGGGCGGGCCAATCTGATCGATCCCAAAAATCCGGTTCCTTTTCAGGAAACAGTTACGGTTGCCGATGAGAATTTTTTGCAGATTTTTGATTTCCCCCTGATTGCAGGGGATAAACAGACTGCCTTACAAGCGCCGAATTCAATCATTATTAATGAAGATTTAGCCATGCGGCTGTTTAATCAGACACAGGTGTTAGGCAAGACATTAGAGTTTAGCTTCATGGAAGCGCCTTTAAAAATTACTGGAATTTTGAAAAATCATCCCAGCAATTCGAGTTTCAGTTTCAATTCACTGGTTTCTGAAGCTTCTTTCCGGAATTTCGATTATTTTAAGCAGACAATGGAAAGCGACTGGTCATCAACAGATTTTTCAGTCTATTTTTTATTAAAGCCTCAGTCAAATCCGGAATCCGTTTCAACGAAAATAACAAAGCTGATCCACGCTAATCTTAAACCGGAAGCAGGTACAACACTCTCCTATAGCTTGCAGCCATTAACAGATTTACACTTGAATTCTGAAAATATAGTGGATGGTGCCCGCAATACAAATGTGGAAGCTATTGTGCAGGGAAGCATGGTATATATCAACATTTTTTCCTTTATCGCCTTTTTTGTAATAATTATTGCCGGCATCAATTACATGAATTTAGCTACGGCAAGGGCTGCTAACCGTTCCAAAGAAATTGGGGTACGCAAGTCGGTCGGTGCAGCGAGAGCTAATTTGGTGTATCAGTTTTTATTCGAAGCCCTCCTGGTTACCAGTCTTGCTTTTGTGGTGGCCATTATTTTTGTAAATCTTGTGTTGCCTTCCTTCAATGAATTCACAAACAAGCAACTCTCCTTAGGCTTCGGAACCAGTTACCAGATATGGCTGATGGCCATAGGAGTTACTATTGTGATTGGCTTATTATCAGGCAGCTATCCTGCTTTTCTGTTATCTGGTTTCAGGCCTACGTTGCTATTGAAGGGTATGAAAATCAATTCCGGGGGTAGCCTGAACCTGAGAAAAAGCCTGGTTATTTTTCAGTTTACCATCGCTATTGTGCTCATCATTGGTACCATCGTTCTCTACCGGCAGGTACAGTTTATGAACACAACTGATCTGGGATTCAATAAAGACCTCTTGGTAGTCATTGATGTAAATACGGGAAAGGCAAGAAGTAGCTTTGAGGCGATCAAAGAAGGAATGAGCAAAATACCCTCGGTAAAAAATGTTTCTGTTACCTCCAGAGTACCGGGCGAATGGAAAACACTCCGGACTGTTAAAATCAACACACAGGGTAACCGGATTGAACCAAAGGATGCCTATCTCTTTGGTGCTGACAAAGATTTTTTACAAACTTTCGAAGTAGAACTGATAAAAGGTAGGAATTTTAATACTCCAACTGATTCTACGGCTGTGCTGTTAAATGAAACAGCAGCTAAATTATTAAACATTACTGAGCCCTCTGACCAGCTGGTGGAGATTCCGGCTATGTCAAGGGGAGACGGATTTCAACCCCTTGCTATCCCTTTTAAAGCCAGGGTGATCGGAATTGTCAAAGACTTTCATTTTCAGTCGTTAAAAAATAAAATAGAGCCTTTAGTACTGGCCTACAATAATAATCCTATCCATGTTATCGATTATTACACAGCCAGGATTGATGCTAATAATATACCGGCAACCTTGGAAAAGCTAAAAGCAGTGATGGTAGAGGCCGATAAAGAGGAACCATTTGAATACCATTTTCTGGATGAACAATTGGCCTTATTTTATATGGAAGACTACCGCCGGCAAACGCTGTTGGTTTGGGTAGCCCTTGCCACTATTTTCATTGCCTGCCTGGGTCTTTTCGGCCTGGCTACTTACTCGGCTGAGCAGCGGGTGAAAGAAATCGGCATACGAAAAGTATTAGGCGCTACCGTATTCAATCTTACCTCCCTGCTCTCCAAAGATTTTTTAAAACTGGTATTAATTGCCAATGCAATTGCTTTCCCGATCGCCTGGTGGGCGATTAATCAATGGCTCGAGGACTATGCCTACCACATAGACCTGGACTGGTGGATTTTTGCACTGGCAGGTTGCCTGGCCCTATTGATTGCGATCCTGACTGTTAGCTGGCAGGCCATTAAAGCGGCTTTAGCTAATCCTGTAAAATCCTTGCGCAACGAATAAACCTATGAACCCTCTACCTCCTCCATCAAAATGGGCAACAAGGCTGCTTCGCCTATTGCATCCGGCAGAAACACTGGAAGAGGTAGAGGGAGACTTAGCTGAATTATATACTTATTGGTACCAACAGCAAGGGAAACGCAAAGCAAAATTTCGCTATCTGCTGGCTGTGCTTTCGGTACTTCCGCCTTTGGTACAAAGGCGTAAACAAAAACAGGCTTACTCATCACCCTTACTCCTACAACCTGATATGCTGCTCAACTATCTTACTACCCTCTTCCGCCACCTGAACCGGCAAAGGTTATTTTCTTTTATCAATATTTCCGGACTAGCCATCAGTCTGGTATGCTTTACGGTGATTCTCCTGTTTGTGAATCATGAGCTCAGGTATGACCGGTTTCACCATCAGCCAGAGTTGATCTACCGGGTAGTAAAGGATTTTGTTAATAATGATGGCAGCAGCGTTCCGGATGCGACAACCCCACCGGCACTGGCTCCGGCTTTAGAGAAAGATATGCCCCAGATTGCTTATGCCACCCGTTTTTTTCCTAACCGGGAGCGAATCTTTTTACTGGAGTATGGAGAGAAACGTTTCTATGAACTGAACCTGATCCGGGTAGACAGCAATTTTTTTAATGTTTTTGACTTTCCGTTTGTAGAAGGCAATAAGCAACAAGCATTCAATGGAGTTCATTCTATTGTTTTAACCCAAAGTGCGGCAAAAAAATATTTTGGAGATGAAAACCCAATCGGAAAAACCATCCGTATCAATGTCGACAACGGAACCGATTTTCAGGTATCGGCTATTTTAGAAGATGTACCGCAAACCTCGCATTTTACCTTCGATTTTTTAATTCCCTTTCAAAACGTAAGTGACTTTAAGACAAACTGGCAACGGTATAGCTTTTATACCTACGTCCGCCTGAAACCTCAGGCAGATGCAGCCGCTTTTCAAGCACAATTACAACCGCTTTTTAAGAAATACCAACCAGAAAGCCTTAATCAGTTCTACACGCAAGCCATTACTGACATTCATCTCAGGTCTGAGCTGAAATGGGAATTAGGTGCCAATGGTGACATAACCTATGTCCATATTCTCAGTACAATTGCTGTCTTAGTCATTTTTATTGCCGGTATCAATTATGTTAATCTGGTAACGGCTCAGGCAGCCAAACGGGCCAAAGAAGTAGGCATCCGGAAAGTAGTTGGCGCCTCAAAACTGGTATTAGTAAAGCAGTTTATGGCCGAATCTGTGTTCACGATCAGTATTGCTTTTGGTTTATCCTTGCTTGGCACAGGATTATTTCTCCCCTTTACGGAAAAAATATTTGGCACCCAGCTTTCCTTGTTTGAAGCGAACCAACAACTCATATGGCCTATTCTTATAGTTGTAGTCATCAGCATTGGACTCATTGCCGGACTGTATCCGGCGCTATATCTGTCTGCCTTTGAGCCGATAAAAGTGCTGAAAGGTAGTTTTTTTGGTTCGTCGCAGGGAATAGGATTGAGAAAAACCTTAGTTGTATTTCAATTCGTAATCTCTACTACACTCATTACAGGCTCTATTGTCATTTTTGAGCAGGTAGCCTATATCCAGCAGAAAAAAGTAGGATTTGCCCAGGAAAACATCTTGCTGCTGCCTAACATCAGGGGTGCCGGTGATCCGCAGGCGATGCTCAACGAATTTAAAACCATACCAGGTATAGCCGGAGTGGCCAGGGCAGATGGAATAATAGGCAGTCAGAACGAAGTGAATGGGATCAGTGACAATCAACAACAAGTACATATCAGCCTCAATTTTTTCAGAACTGATCAAGCTTTTCTCCCTACCATGGGAATAGAACTGGTAGAAGGACGGAATTTCTCCAGGGCTTTTGCAACAGATACTACAGCCATTATTCTCAATGAAACAGCCGTCAAACAACTAGGCTTAGCCCCGCCCTATGTTGGGCAGCAAATCAGGTGGGATGATACCCAGGACCAGACACAGGCGCTAACCATAGTGGGCATTGTAAAAGACTTTCATTTTACCTCTTTTCACCAGACCATCAAGCCATTTGGGTTCATATGGGAAGAAGGCAACGGAAGCACATTTTACCTCAAAACGCATGGGAAAAACCTGCCTCAAACGCTTTCTTCTGTTGAGCAGATCTGGCAGAAACACATGCCCAATAAACCCTTCGAATATGTCTTTCAGGATGAAAAACTTGCCAGACTGCATGCACTGGAATTTAGGTTTTATTATTTATTCTCGAATCTGACTACCCTGGCCATTATTATTTCTTGTTTAGGTTTATTTGGATTAACCACCTTCCTGGCAGAAGCAAAAACCAAGGAAATGGGTATCCGAAAGGTACTGGGGGCATCGGTCGGGAATATCACCCTGCTGTTGTCTAAAGACTTTTTCAAACTTATCGTGCTCGCCTTTGCTATAGCTCTTCCCATTTCCTGGTACATGATGCATCAGTGGCTGGAAAATTTTGCTTACCGGGTTACTATAGGAATAGAAGTGTTTCTGATCGCCGGAATGATTACCCTGCTTATCGCTTTTCTCACGGTGAGTTTCCGGGCAATCAAAGCAGCTTTGATGAATCCGGTAAAATCTTTACGAAGCGAATAAATTATGAAACCTATATCTCCTCCACCGGCCTGGCTAACAAAGCTACTCCAAAGGTTGCACCCTTCTGATTCGCTGGAAGAAGTGGAAGGAGATTTAGAAGAATTATATGCTTACTGGTATAACCAGTATGGCAAACCTAAAGCTGATGTTCGCTATTTACTGGCAGTGTTGTCGGTATTACCACCTTTTGTTCGGCAACGCTCTAAAAAACATTCACAACCACTATACCTGACCTTTTCTATGATACACTATTATATAAAACATATCCGGCGTGGTCTGGCCAGAAACAAAACCTACGCCTTATTAAACATGGTGGGATTAACGGCTGGCCTGGTTTGCTTTTCTTTGATTGCCCTGTGGGTAAGCGATGAACTCAGTTATGACCGATTTAATAAGAATTATGACCGAATCTTCCGGCTGACTGCCCTGGCAAAAACAGAATCTGGTGTTATCAAATTTGCTGTATCCAGTGCGCCTATGGCCAAAGCACTCAAGGAAGATTATGCGGAAGTGGAAAATACCGTCCGGCTTGATTTGCGGGAAGAAATAATAACTCATCAAGGGGAGCAGGTACTGGAAAAAGGCATTTTGCTGGCCGATCCTTCTTTCTTTGATGTGTTCACTTATCAACTCACCAGAGGAGATGTAGCTACTGCCTTACATGAACCCTATTCCATCATTCTCACGGAATCTGCTGCAAAAAAATACTTTGGCGACAGTGACCCCATCGGCCAGACACTTCTGCTCAATATGTATGATACCGGCTATGGCGCATCCTATAAAATTACCGGCGTTATGGCCGATCCTCCGTATAATGCCCATTTTACCTTTACCATGATTGTTTCTTTCAAAACAGTTGAGGTAGCCAAACCGGATGTGTTAACAGTAGATGGCTGGGGTGATGGCAGCTATTATACCTATGTATTAGTAAAAGAAGGGGTGGATTATAAAGCATTTTCTGATAAAATAGCCCAGTTCTACGGAAAATATGTAGGCGAACGGTTTGCTCAATGGCGGGAAATCTATTTTTATCAACTGCAGCCACTCAGCGATATTTATCTCAGGTCGCATTTACAATATGAACTAGCCGCTACCGGCAATGAAATGCATGTCTATATTTTTTCTACCATTGGCATCTTTATCTTACTACTGGCCGGGATTAATTATATGAACCTGGCTACGGCGCAGGCAGTAAGTAAAGCCAAAGAAACAGGCATTAAAAAGGTAGTGGGCGCTTTCAGGCATCAGTTAATGATTCAATACCTGCTGGAATCTATCCTACTTGCCATGGCCGCTCTGATGCTTGCCTTCGTCCTGTGTTACCTGTTGCAGCCGTTATTTTTTCAGATCACCGGCAAAAATCTATCATTGTTCACATCTCCTATGCTGGTAGTTTTTCTGATAGGTATAAGCCTATTGCTAGGCATGGTATCAGGTATCTATCCGGCCTTCATTATTTCTGGTTTCAAACCCATTGTTGTGTTAAAGGGAAATTTTAAATCAGCAACTCAAGGAATAGTGTTGCGGAAGTTGCTGGTCGTTTCACAATTTGTCATTACCATTCTGCTTATAAGCAGCATCATTATTATTGACTCGCAGCTAACCTATATTAAAAACAAAGACCTGGGATATAACAAAGATGCCTTGCTTTTTTTACGGGTGCATGGCAATGCAGATGTAGTGCGCCGGTACGCTGCATTTGCCACTGAATTAGAAACAAATCCGATTATTTCAGGAGCCACAGTTTCCAATACCTTACTGGGCAGTTTGCCCTCCGGCGAATCAGAAACCGTAGATGCAGCAGGAAACAAAGTGCAGGTAAATACTGCCCGGATGGCCGTAGATTCTAATTTTATAAAGGTGTATGGCCTACACTTGCTGGCAGGACGGAATTTTGATAAGGTGTCACCGGCAACTAAGGTTCTTCCGGTTATTGTAAATGAATCGGCCATACAAAGATTGGGGTGGAAAGATGCCAGTTCAGCCATTGGAAAGCCTTTCAATATTGGAAATCAGCAAGGCAGCATCATCGGTGTAGTAAAAGACTTCCATTTCAGCCGCCTGCAACACCTGATCGAACCACTGGCCATGTATCCTTCAGATGGCTACTTTTCAAGAATTACCCTCCGGACCAATGTTTCGCAACCTGCTGCTGTAACTGCCTGGCTGGAGAAAACCTGGAAGAAACATTTTCCTGGCGTTCTGCTGGATTATATTTTTTCAGATAGCGCTATTGAAGCACAATACCGGGCGGAAGAACGGTTTGCTAGGATATTTTTATACTTTTCTGTGTTATCCCTGGTCATTGCCTGCCTGGGCTTATATGGCCTGATTGCCTATACTACTTCGCAAAAAACAAAAGAGATTGGCATCCGAAAAGTACTGGGCGCTACAGCCACTGGCATTGCAGGGACGCTAACCAAAGATTTTCTCAAACTGGTTGTACTCGCCTTCCTGATTGCCACACCGCTTGCCTGGTTCCTGATGAGCCGATGGCTGGAAGATTTTGCCTATCGGATTTCTATATCCCCCTGGATGTTTGCCTCCGCAGGTCTAGCCGTTATCCTGATTGCCCTACTCACCATCAGCTATCAAACGATCAAAGCAGCACTAGCCAATCCGGTCAGTTCCTTACGCAGCGAATAAGTATGAAAACAAACCCTCCTTACTGGATTAACTGGCTGCTCCGGTGGCTGCACCCATCTGAGACCATAGAAGAAGTCGAAGGCGACTTGGAAGAGATGTATTCCTACTGGCATCAGCAATCCGGTAAGAGGCGGGCAGATGCACGCTATATACTGGCTGTATGCTCAGTGCTTCCTCCATTTGTTCGTCAGCGTAAACCAAAACATTCCTATACACAAACCTCATTCCTCCATCCTGATATGATCCGCAATTACATTATTATCGCTTTTCGCTACCTGATCAAGAACAAAGGCTATTCATTCCTCAATATCGGCGGTCTTGCTATTGGTATGGCTGTATCCATGCTCATTGGCCTTTGGGTCTGGAATGAAGTATCCTATAACAAAACCCACAATAACTATAACCGGGTTGCCCAGCTCTGGCAGTTTGTTACTTTCGAAACAGAAAAAGTGTCTTACAATTCATTGCCTATCCCATTGGCAGAAGAACTCAGGCGCAACTATCCAGATTTTGAGTCGGTCAGTTTGTCTACCTATACCAGAGAAACCATACTGGCGAACGGAGATAAAAAATTTTCAAAAACCGGCCAGTATGTAGAGCCGGATTTTATAGATATAATGTCTGTGAAAATAGTGGCTGGTTCGGCTAATGGCCTGAAAGAGCTGAATAGCATTTTGCTTTCCCAATCTCTGGCAATCACACTTTTCGGCGACGAATCGCCTGTGAATAAATTACTCACCCTGAATAATAAGGAAACTGTAAAAATTACTGCAGTGTATGAGGATTTTCCCAGCAACAGTTCTTTTAATGAAGTATTCTTTCTGGCTCCCTGGCCACTGTTTGTATCCCTTAATCCAAATGCAAAAAATGCTGTGCAGGAATGGGATGAAAATTCTTACCAGATTTTTGTAAAGCTTACTGATCAGGCCCAAGCACGTGATGTTTCTGCCAAAATTAAGGACATCCGCATGAAACGGGAAAATCCGCCTCCCTACAAGCCTGAATTTTTTCTGCATCCCATGCCCAAATGGCATTTGTATGGCGACTTTCAGAATGGTATAAACACCGGAGGGCTGATCTACTTTGTAAAGTTATTTGGCATGGTGGGTATCGCTGTATTACTGCTGGCTTGCATTAATTTTATGAACCTTTCTACCGCCCGCTCCGCCAAACGGGCCAAAGAAGTAGGCATCCGGAAAACCCTGGGTTCGGTACGGAGGCAACTGGTATTACAATTCCTGAGTGAATCCTTCCTGATGGTAGCACTGGCGTTCATTATTTCTGTGGGTTTCGTATTGCTCTCCCTTCCATTTTTCAATGAGATTGCCGGGACAAGCATACGCTTCTTATGGTTAAATCCGCTATTCTGGATAATTTGCCTGGGTTTCTGTTTGCTCACCAGCCTGGTTTCCGGCAGTTATCCAGCTTTATATTTGTCGTCTTTCCAACCTTTAAAAGTATTAAAAGGCACATTTAAGGCTGGCCGTCTGGCAGCTACACCCCGCAAAGCATTGGTTATTTTTCAGTTCACAGTTTCCATTGCACTGGTGATTGGTATTATTACCGTTTACCGCCAGATCCAGTATGCCAAAGACCGGCCTACCGGGTACAGCCAGAATGGTTTGATTGAAGTAATCATGAACACACCGGAGCTATATACGCATCATGCTTCAATAAAAAACGATTTGCTCAGCAGTGGAGCAGTAGCTGATTTTTCCCAATCTTCCGGCTCGGTAACCGATGACTACGGTGGGGTTACCAATGTATACTGGCCTGGAAAATCGCCCGAAATGCACCCTTTGTTGATGGCCAACCGCATTTCCCATGAGTATGGCAGAACGATAGGTTGGCAAGTGGTGAATGGACGGGATTTCTCTGCACAATATGCCACTGATTCCTCGGCCGTAGTGCTAAACCAGGCAGCACTCAAATTAATGGGTTTGAAAGAGCCAGTTGGCACTTCTATCAGGTTCAATAATAAAGATTACCAGATTATTGGCATTGTGGAGAATATGATAAAAAGTAATCCATTTGAGCCGGTTGCTCCTTCTTTTTTTATTATCAACGATGGATCAGCAGTGAATATGATCAATATCCGGCTGGCTCCGCAACTAAGTATACGGGAAGCTTTGCGCAAAGTGGAAAGGGTGTTTGCCAGATACAATCCATCTGTTCCATTCGATTTCAAATTTGTGGATGAGATCTATGCCCGCAAATTCAGCCATGAGGAACGCATTGGAAAACTGTCAGGCTTTTTTGCCATACTTGCCGTGTTTATTTCCTGCTTAGGCCTGTTTGGGCTGGCTGCCTATGTGGCTGAACAACGCACCAAAGAAATTGGCATCCGCAAGGTGCTGGGGGCTACTGTGGCTCAACTATGGATGATGCTTTCCAAAGACTTTTTGTTGCTGGTACTAGTCAGTTGCATGATTGCTTCACCCCTGGCTTTTTACTTTTTGAATGACTGGCTGCAAAATTATACCTACCGCATCCAGATGGGTGCAGATGTATTTATTCTGGCACTAGGTATAGCAATAGTACTTACCCTGCTCACAGTAAGTTTTCAGGCAATTAAAGCAGCCTTAATGAACCCGGTGAAATCTCTTAGAAACGAATAGAATAACACATGAATGTTCATCCCCCTTACTGGGCAATAAAGCTACTCAGGTGGCTTCATCCTCTGGAAACGATAGAAGAGGTAGAAGGCGATTTAGCTGAAATGTATACCTATTGGGTAGATCAATCTGGTAAAAAACAGGCGAATGTACGCTTTATCTTGAGTGTCCTTTCCCTGCTTCCTCCGTTTGTTCGTCAGCGGAAACAAAAGAAATCTTATACGCAACCTACTTTCCTTCATCTCCATATGATACGCAACTATATAACCATTGCCTTCCGCAACCTCATGCGGAAAAAAGCCTTCTCCGCTATTAATATTGCCGGCCTTTCTATTGGCCTGGCTGTTTTTCTGCTCATTGTTTTGTTTGTACAGGATGAACTGAGCTACGACCGCTACTCTGCCCATGCCGACAGAATGTACCGGGTATATATGAAAGGAAGAATCGGTGGGAATGATATTCAGAATGCTTTTGTTGGCAGGCCTGCCGGACAGGCACTTGTCAATGATTATCCTTTTGTGGAAAGTGCGACCCGGATTGATGAGAATGGAACCTATATTGTGAGTTATAAGGATAAAAAATTTAAAGAGGAACAAGTAGCTTTCGCGGATGCCAATTTTTTCGAAAATTTTTCTATTCCCCTGTTAAAAGGAAGTGCAAAAACGGTGCTTACCGAGCCAAATTCCGTTGTAATTACCCAAACCATTGCTAAAAAATACTTTGGCCTCGAAGATCCGGTTGGAAAAATGCTGAAGATGGGAAAAGATGGTCTATTTAAAGTAACCGGTGTTTGTGCCGATGTTCCCATGCAATCGCATTTTCACTATACCCTGTTTGCCTCCCTCATCACTATTGACCGCGATCCGAATGTAAAATGGCTGTCGAGTGGCGCCTATACCTATCTGCTATTGAAGGAAGGAACCAGGCCCGAAACTTTTGAAGCCAAAAACCAGGAAATTGTCGAAAAGTACCTGGGATCAGAGATACAGGAATTTATGGGAATCAGCCTGGAGGAGTTTGAGAGAACCGGCGGACAGCTTGGCTTTTTTCTGCAACCCATTACTGACATTCACCTGTATTCAGATATGGAAAATGAAATAGAAGCCAACAGCGATAGTAAGTACATATATATTTTTTCGGCCATTGCTTTGTTTATCCTTACCCTTGCCTGTGTTAATTTTATGAATCTCTCTACTGCCCAATCGGCAGAAAGGGCAAAAGAGGTGGGCATCCGGAAAGTGCTGGGTTCGGTAAAATCCCAATTGATCAGGCAATTTTTAACAGAATCAATACTGCTTACAGTAATAGCCTTGCTGGTTTCATTTGTATTAGTCATTCTTCTATTGCCAGGCTTTAATCAACTGGCGGGCAAAACGTTAAGTCTTTTCTCACTGGAATATACCTGGCTATTGGGTGGCAGCTTACTACTTTCATTGATAGTAGGCTTTCTGGCGGGGCTTTATCCGGCATTTTTCCTCTCGTCTTTTCAGCCGGTGAGTGTATTAAAAGGCAAACTATTAAAAGGATACAAAGGCAACTGGCTGCGAAGTTCTCTGGTCGTTTTTCAATTTGTCGTTTCCATCAGTTTACTGATTGGCACTTCGGTGGTGTACAGGCAATTACAATACATTCAGAATAAAAAACTAGGTTTTGATAAAGAGCAGGTGCTGATTGTGCAGGACACGTACCTGTTAGAAAAAAGCCAGGCTTTCAGGAATGAATTATTACAAGATCCTCAAATCACCCGGGCAAGCTTTGCCGGATACCTACCGGCTGGTGCCTCCAATAGCGCAACAGATGGTTTTCAACCGGAAGGCTCAATTAATCAAACTTCTACTTTCCGGATCAAAACCTATTACATAGATGAGGAATACTTACCAACTCTGGGTATTCAACTCAAGCAAGGCAGAAATTTCTCCAGAGAATTTGGCACAGATAAAGAGGCTGTACTGATTAACGAAGCAGCAGCCGCGCAATTTGGCTTCAAAAATCCTATTGGGCAACGCATCTCCGACCTGGGAGATGGCTCTCCGGGAAGCAAACGAACGCACACCATTATTGGCGTGGTGCAAAATTTCCACCATGAATCGCTGCGGCACCGGATTGCTCCCCTGGTGATGTATTATGATGCAGATATCTACCAGATTGCCTTGCGGGTACAAACCAATGATTTACCTGGTTTGATCAAATCAGTGGAACAAACCTGGAAAAAATACTCAGATATGCCCTTCACGTATTCCTTCCTGGATGATCGCTTTGACAATATGTATCAGGCTGAACAGAAGATCGGGCAGATTTTCGCCGTATTCGCCTGCCTGGCTATTGTAATTGCCTGCCTGGGATTATTTGGTTTGGTTGCTTTTGTTACCGCCCAACGCACCAAAGAAATTGGTATCCGGAAGGTATTGGGAGCAAGTATTCCCAGTATTGTATCACTTCTTTCCAAAGATTTTATAAAGCTCGTACTGATTGCTTTCGCTATTGCTACACCTCTTGCCTGGTATGCCATGCACCAATGGTTGCAGGATTTCGCTTACCAGGTAGATATTGGAATGAGTATAATGGCGATGGCAGGAATTATTGCCCTTCTGATCGCCTTACTCACGGTAAGTTTCCAGGCGATTAAAGCCGCCCTGGCTGATCCGGTTAGATCTTTACGCAGCGAATAAGCCATGACACCACAACCACCCCACTGGATTATATGGCTGCTCCGATGGCTTCATCCTGCTAATACCCTGGAAGAAGTAGAAGGCGATCTGGCAGAGTTGTACGCTTACTGGCAGCAGCAATCCGGTAAAAAGGTGGCCGATTTACAATATATAGTGGCTGTACTTTCGGTAGTTCCACCATTTGTCCGCAGGCGCAAATCAAACTATTCCTATACACAAACATCCACTTTTCATCCTGGTATGCTAAAAAATTATCTAACGGTTGCTATGCGCAATCTCGTCAAACATAAATCTTACTCTGTTATTAACATTGGTGGACTTTCCATAGGGATGGCTGTAGCCATGCTTATTGGCTTATGGATTCACGATGAACTTTCTTTCAACACCTATCACCAGCACTATGATCATATTGCCCAGGTGATGAAGCGTGACTCTAATAAAGGCAGCATATGGGTGGGCGGAAGTCTGCAATATCCGCTGGCAACCGAACTGCAAACCAGTTACCGCAACCAGTTCAAACACATCATCCGGTCGTCCTGGACACAAGACTATATCCTCACAGGGGGGAAACGAAAGTATCCAAAACGGGTGTTTTTATGGACCCGGCTGCTCCGGAAATGTTCACCCTCAAGATGCTGGAAGGAAGCTGGAGCGGCCTTAGTAATCCGCATTCTGTTTTGCTTTCAGCGTCTACGGCCAAAGCTTTATTTGGCGATAAAAATCCTATGAGTGAACGGGTAAAAATCAATACAGATGTGTATGTACACGTAACCGGTGTGTATGAAGACCTTCCGCATAACTCCAGATTTCACCGGATTCAATTTTTTGCACCTTTCGTTTTGTGGGAGACCATGAATGAGTGGATCAAGCAACGGGCCATCAATGACTGGTCGAATCATTTTCTCACGATGTATGCCCAGATCAATCCTGCCAGCAGT
The DNA here is from genome assembly GCF_010119975.1 of Rhodocytophaga rosea. Classification (GTDB taxonomy): domain Bacteria; phylum Bacteroidota; class Bacteroidia; order Cytophagales; family 172606-1; genus Rhodocytophaga; species Rhodocytophaga rosea. The sequence continues at coordinate 6,473,823 of NZ_CP048222.1, read as the reverse complement.
TTTAAAGCAGTTTCTCAACAGATCAAAGATGCTTCGCTTAATAAGATCAGGAACCTGGAGGGATATAAGGATTTAGCTGCACAAAAACCACAGATTTTGCTTCATCCGATGAGTCAATGGCATTTATATGGTGAATTTGAAGATGGAGTGGCAAATACAGGACCTGTTCGGTTTGTCTGGCTGGTGGGTATGATCGGCGGATTTGTGCTGTTATTAGCCTGTATCAATTTCATGAACCTTTCTACCGCCCGCTCCGAGAAAAGGGCCAAAGAAGTAGGTGTACGGAAAACCCTGGGTTCGGTACGGAAACAATTGATCAGCCAGTTCTTTAGCGAATCCTTTCTGGTAACAATACTTGCCTTTCTGGTAGCCATTTTACTGGCTAGTCTTGCTTTGCCCCTTTTTAATGAAATAGCCGATAAACAGATGCAGATGCTGTGGACGAATGGTTGGTTCTGGCTAGGTAGCCTGCTGTTTATTTTCCTCACTGGTATTCTGGCCGGAAGTTATCCGGCACTATATTTATCTTCCTTCAATCCTGTAAAAGTGCTCAAAGGTACATTCCGGGCAGGCAGGCTGGCGGCTATTCCCAGGCAGGTACTGGTGGTAATACAATTCAGCATTTCTGCTACACTGATTATCTGTACCATGATTGTGTATAACCAGATTCAGTTTGGCAAGAGCCGCCCGGTGGGTTATAACCGGGATGGGCTTATTACCATGGAAATGAAGTCGAAAGATTATCAGGGAAAATACGACTTGCTGAGAACAGAACTAAAAAATACCGGCGTAGTAGAAGAAATGTCTCAGTCGATGGGAAAAGTGACACAAGTTTATTCAGGCAATAATGGATTCACCTGGAAGGGCAAAGACCCGAATATTGATGATAGCTTTGGCACCCTGGCTGTAACATCTGACCATGGCAAAACCGTAGGCTGGCAGTTTATAGCCGGGCGGGATTTTTCCAGAGAACTAGCGGGTGATTCTTCCGGGATGGTCATTAATGAAAGTGCGGCCAGATATATGGGGCTGGAAAATCCAGTAGGAGAAACCGTAAGCTGGAAATGGTGGCGAAGCGGAGAAGTAAAGCAATATATCATCCTGGGTGTGATCAAAGATATGGTAATGGAATCGCCTTATGAGCCTATCGAACCTACTTTATTCTACCTGAAAGGATTTAATGGGTCTGTCAACTGGATCAATATTAAAATCAAACCTACAGCGAGTGCTAGTGTGGCCTTACCTAAAATAGAAACTGTATTCAAACAACTTATTCCTTCTGCTCCCTTCGATTATCAGTTTGTGGATGAGGAATATGCCAGGAAATTCGCTGCTGAAGAACGCATTGGCAAACTGGCTACTTTATTTGCCACACTTGCCATTCTGATCTCTTGCCTGGGCTTATTCGGGCTCGCTTCGTTTACAGCTGAACAACGCACCAAAGAAATAGGAGTCCGCAAGGTATTAGGCGCCTCAGTGAAAGATGTGTGGTTGTTGCTATCCAAGGATTTTGTACGTCTGGTATTCATCGCTTTGTGTATATCTGCTCCCATCGCTTATTATTGTATGTATCGCTGGCTGGAAAACTATGAATACCGGACTACTATCTCCCTTTGGATTTTTGCTGTTGCCAGTGGAGGTGCTATACTTGTTACTTTATTAACGGTAAGTTATCAGGCCATCAAAGCCGCTTTGATGAATCCGGTACAATCTTTACGGAATGAGTAAATACTGTATTATAAATTATGTATGTCATGTAGTTGATTTGTAAAGCTTTGTGATACATATTTTACCAGCTACACACAACAAATTAGTATTATTCCGATGGTGCCTGATAAGGACCGCCTACTTCACCCCATCCCCATTTGGGCATAGGCTCAGTGGTAATAGGATTAATATCGGATTGAGAATTGAGTACGGCCAGCCTGGTGCCCCATTCCAGATATGCTACAAAAGCAGAACGGAATTCAGGGTCATCGGGCAGGTTAATCTCATCCGCACTTTCTAAGAGTAAAGCTATCCATCTTTGGCGCTGCGTTTGCGTGAGGCGGCGGCTGATATGATGGCTTACCATTTCTGCATGGGCACTGTTGCCAGCCAGTTCGCTATAGCGCTTGGGTCCGCCAAAAACCTCTGCAACAAAAAAAGCCACATGCTCCGGATGATCGGGCGACATATGCCGGAATACCTCTGATAACAGTTCGTCTTCCTTTACTTTTGCGTAAAAAATACTAGTCAACCGCTGAAAAGCTTCCATGCCACCTGCCCATTCATATAAACTGGGTGGCGTTGGTTTTGTAGAATCGTTATTAGTCATAGCTTAATATGTATAGAAGTTTTATTCTTTTCCTGCTCTGGCAGACGTTTGAGTGCAGCATTTTACTTTAGCAGTTTACAAAAATAATTTTATATTCATAAGTCAGGTAGCAGGACTATTTTTTTACCAAAAAGGTATACCCTTTAGCGTATGGTTCGATCTATTATTTCACGTTCATATACTAAGAAAAAAGTGAATGGTGGAACACTGAATTGTTCCACCATTCACTTAATATAAAAACCTTCTACTACTATTGAACTCAATCCAGGAGAATAACTTTTGTATACGTAGTAGCACTTAGGCTGCCTATCCGGATGATATACATTCCCGGTTTTTCTGAGCTTGTCTGCCAGGTTATTTCGTAAGGCTTGCCTGCTTCCGCTTCTCCGATGAATAAGCTTTTTACTTCATTGCCTACTATGTCATACACCTTCACTTCTACCAATTCTGTATTTGGCAAGGTAAACGCTATGGTAGTTTTTCCTTTGAATGGATTAGGCCAGGCCTTTAACTGGATCGATTCCTCTGCCACTTCCGGTGATTCAGTAGCTACCCTGGCTTCTGCTTCAGTTGTAAAACTAACGGTTGAACCGGTAGCGGCTATTTTGACCATCCAGTAATCAGTGCCTCCCTGTGAAGCCTGGCTCTTGTCTCCGCCTATGCCCGAATCTGAACGGCCTGCCAGTAAGTATCCTCCTTCAGAAGTTTGTAGTACAGTTCTTAACTCTTCAGCGGCTGAACCTCCAAAACGTTTATCCCACTGCTTGGTGCCTGTAGAGGTGATTTTAATAGCCCAGTAATCCTGTCCGCCTTGTGATGCCTGACTCTTATCTCCACTTACGCCAGAATCTGATTTACCACCTATTAAGAATCCACCATCTGAGGTAGCTATAAGTGACCTGAGATCCTCAGTCAAGCTGCCGCCAAAACGTTTATCCCATTGCTTAGTACCTGTGGAGTTAATTTTAATCACCCAGTAATCCTGTCCGCCTTGAGAAGTTTGACTCTTATCTCCACTCACACCAGAAGTGGATATGCCGCCTATCAAATACCCATCCGAAACAGCCACCATGGCATTGGCATCTTCATTGCCTGTTCCGCCAAATCGCTTATCCCATACCTTACCTCCTGTAGAATTGATCTTGATCACCCAGAAATCTCTGCCGCCTTGGGAAGCCTGGCTTTTATCTCCACTCAAACCGGAAGCCGATCTTCCAGCCAATACGATGCTGCCATCAGAATTCACTACGGACGCTTCTACAAAATCATCGCCTGAGCCACCAAAACGTTTATCCCATACTTTCCCACCTGTGGAGTTAATTTTAATCACCCAATAATCGGTGAGTCCCTGAGAAGCCTGCGATTTATCTCCACTGATGCCTGAAGCAGAATACCCTGTCAGCATATATTCTCCGGAAGATAATTGATGCAAGGTGTGCAAGTCATCATTGGCTGAGCCGCCGAAACGCTTGTCCCATTGTTTAGCACCTGTAGAAGAGATTTTCACTATCCAGTAATCCTGTCCGCCTTGGGAAGCCTGTGACTTATCTCCTGAAATACCTGACTGAGAGTTACCTCCTAATAAATAGCCGCCATCAGAAGTACGGATGATCGTATTCAGGTAATCTCCGGCTGAACCCCCAAAACGTTTGTCCCACTGTTTATTACCAGACGCGTCTGTTTTTACAATCCAGTAATCCTGTGCCCCTTGCGAAGCTTGTGTTTTGTCGCCACTGATGGCTGAGGTAGAATGTCCGCCCAAGAGATAACCCCCATCTGAGGTTTTGATCACCACACTGAAATTATCTGAACCGCTGCCGCCAAAACGTTTGTTCCACTGGGAGGAAGAAGTTACTGTTCCTTCATTGATGGTAATGGTGTAATCTTCTGTCTCTCCGCCAGTCATAAATTGTGTACAGGATTCACTAGCTGCAAAAGCAGCATTGTACCTAGATCTGACTCTCATTCTGCGCTGCCCTGTAGAAACTGTAGAAGGAATTGTTATATTGGTACTATACTGGGTAGTACCTGCTGAGGGCGAAACATAGACAAGCTCACCTGAATCATTAAAATCATTATCATTATTATAGTCGATCCATACCCCAAAGCCTTGTGGCGAAATGGTGCCTGACTGCACTTTTAATGGATAGGTCTTTCCTTTGCTTACTGTAGTGGTCAGTGTACCGGTAGGAGGATTGTTGATATACCCATTTACGGAGGCTCCTTCCATATTACAGCCGGTGTTGTTATTGACCAGGGTATTGAAACTGAAATTATTGATATAATCTCCTAATTGACAGTTGGCTTCCGGTATACAATACCCGATGGTAATGGTATAGTCTTCAACTTCACCTATTGTGTATTTTGCACACCACTCACTGGCAGCAGGTATTGCAAAGTACTTAGTTCTTACACGCATTCGTCTCTGACCGGCTGTTACGGTAGAGGGAATAGTTATCGTACCTGTAAATACACCGGTTCCGGCAGAGGGCGTCTTATATACAAATTCACCACTGTCTGAAAAATCACTATCATTATTATAGTCGATCCATACCCCAAAGCCTTGCGAATGATTAGCTCCTGCCTGCATACTAATGGTATAACTCTGTCCTTTCTGAAGCACCGTGGTTTTTGATTCGTAAGGATCATAATTAATATAATTAGACGTTTGCCCATTACAGCCAGAGCCGTTGTTTACCAAAGTATGTAAGCTAAAATTATTGATATAGTCTCCGGTAGAACAAGGATTCTCAATGACAGGAATACAATAGTTAGACAATACCCAGCTGCCAGCACTTTTGCCAGTTCCGGCTGCATTGGATACATAAATAGGTCCGCTGCTTGCCCCAGCCGGAGAAGTAGCCACAATAGTAGTTTCGTTTACCACTGTGAACTGAGCACTTACTCCATTAAAGGTAACTGATCCGGCACCCAGAAAATTTTTCCCAGTGATCGTCACGCTGGTTCCTACTGGGCCGCCTACTGGTTCAAATCCCGAAACCAGAGGGATACCCTGAATAAATTGTAAAGCCCTGAATGCATTCACCCGGCCATAGCCCATTTCATTATTCCAGGTGCCATAGGGGTGTCCGGCTAAAGTCAGGTATTCATAACCACCAGCTTTGTCAGCCGACTTTAACAGGCCAATCATGTAGTTAAGCGCACCGTATCCAGGGCGGAGAGAAGCCATCAAGCCCACCACGCCTGCTGTTATCGGACAAGCAGCAGAGGTACCCCCAAAATTCGTATAATTATCGAGAGAACTGCCTGCAAGTCCGGTACGGTCAACGGTAAGGATATTTACTCCTGGCGCTACAATATCCAGCAGGCTCCCATAATTTGAAAAATCAGCCCTTTTATCTATATTGTTAGAGGCACCTACGCCTACCACATCCGAAAAACCAGCTGGATATACAGTAGGGCTATTCAAACCAGTGTTCATCGTAGAAGCCAAGACCACAGCACCTAAGCCATTCCTACTATTAAAACGCATTTTTGTATAGCTTCCTTCTACAGAAGCTCCCAGCGTTGCGCCAAGGCCATAACTATTGCTGACCGCCACTACGCCTGGTGCCGCAATTACTTTTTCTGCCGCTCTGGCGATGATGGTACTATTCGAACTAAAATTTAGCCCTATTGCATTAAAACCTATACAAACAGGCATTACCTTGATATTAAATCCTACACCAGCAACCCCAAGCGTATTATTGGTGGTAGCGCCAATTAAACCGGCGCAAGGAGTGCCGTGGTTGGCATCTGCATTTTCAGGAGAGGGATCGTTATCATCGTTTACCGCATCATAGGGGTTTACAAATTTACCCTTCATATCTTCATGGGCCAGATCATATCCGTTGCCATCTATGACGGCTACGGTTACAGCAGGAGATCCCATCGTCAGGTTCCATGCTTCCGGCGCATCAATATCGGCATCAGTAGCCTGGTGTAAAAACCATTGTCCGGAAAACAAATAATCAGTCGGGGTATAGTGATTTTGAGCCGTAAATGTAAAATCAGGGTCGGCAAATTCTACCTGTCCGCCTTCAAACAAGCTATTGGCAGTGTTAAATACTTTTCCTCCTTTGCTCACCGCTACTACATACTGTATCCTGTCCCCTAAGTTGATTTCTTCTACGATCGTTGATTTGTTGTTCTTCAGAAAAGCTTTAATCTGCGCCAGGTCAGCGCCTTTTTTGATAGAAAAGTGAAATTTATTGCTGACATATACTATGTCTTTGCCAATCATAAAAGCAGGATAGGCTGTGATCACATCCGGATTATTTTTGAGCTGTTTTTCCACCTGCCCATAACTGCCAGCTAAGCCAGTTTGTCCGGCATTTACTTTATAGCGCACGGCATTTACAGGAGCAAATACATCTGCCTGTTCGGGTTTTGCTATTTCTTTGAGAAAACTACCGGCTATGGTTTTGCTTTTAGCCAGACTCGGTTTAGTAGCGAACGTGACAAAAATCTCATCCTGTTTGGGTGTGAGCTCTACTTTTTTCCCATTCAGGTAATAGGCATACTCTTCGGTACCTGTTTGCTGTGTTTGGGCAGGTGCTGAAAAGTATAGCAACAATAAGCATAAGTAAATGGTAATACTCGTTAATTTCATGGTTTGTTGGACTAGTTAAAATTTTAAAATAATTTCTGTTTGAGGCCATCTCCTACCCTACCGGGCAAAACTTTCCCTTCAGCAGCTTTCCGGATGGATGTATCTCACCAGAGAAATACTGCTTTTCAAGCATTGATTCTTACGAAAGGGCATAGCTGATCCTCCAGGTGTAAACTCACTTGTGGGTAGCTGTAAAAGCTTTTTATCCGCCTTTCAGTAAAGATCAGCTATGGGTTATAAAGCCGTGTAGTAGAGGAGTAAATAAGGAGAAGAGCATTGCAAGTGCAGGGGAGCATATTCATTTGGGTATTTGCTTTGTTAGTAATCACTTCCTGTTTTAAATTAGTAAAGTTCAGAATGTAGGGTAGGGAAATTTTCTCTCAACAAGTAAAGAATCAATTATTGGATATTGCCGGAAGGCAGCCATTTATGAAAATTAGATGTATGTTTAATTTTCATTCCTTTTGTATTCATTTCTCTACTTAGTGGTTAGGAAGTAAGGTATTCAAGCATGTATGAATGAGTATCCTATGGCAGGAAAGGTTAGCAGGGAGGCAATAAAATTTTTATAAAAATTTTATTGCCTCCCTGCTAAGTATTTGTTTGTATGTTTAGTGAGGCGTTGGTATTGGGATGATTAGAGTCGTTTTTCCGTAGGTAGAACCATTAGATTCTGTTTAAATGATTTTTTCATAGAGTGCCTTTTGTATCGCTTCTGCTTTGGAATGGACTTCCAGTTTCCAGTAAATATTTTTGATATGCGACCGTACGGTTTCTTTATCTATGAATAATGCGTCTGCAATAGCCAGATAGGTTTTTCCTCTGGCTAACAGTTCCAGAACCTGTACCTCTCTCGGACTAAGAACTGAAGATGTATTTTTGTGGAAAGAACCCACCACTACCTTGGCAATAGAAGGGCTCAAAGGTGCTCCTCCTTCAAACACTTCTTTAATGGATTCAAGCAGTTTCACCGGCGAACTATCTCTGGTAATGTATCCGTCAATTCCTGCTTTCAGCAGTTGAAGTATAGCCTCTTCCGTTTCTATATCGGTAAAAAGTATCAATTTAGTTTTGGGCGATATTCCTTTAATTTTTCTGATGAATTCCGGATAAGCAGATCCTGCCTGATGATCTTTATAACAATCCATGGCTGCAAACACCACATCCGAATGTTTTTCTTTCAGATGAGTGATCAGATTCAGACCTGACTTATACGAACCTACTACCTGATATCCATAGGTGCTGTCCATCATGGCACGAAGCCCTTCTCTTAAACCATCCTCACATGCCAGTACGCTTATTGTAATATATTTATTCAGCATGGTTTTATTAGAAATAAATTCAGTGTATTCAATCAATCTAATTTTCTAGGGGCAGGTAAATTTCAGATACTTGTATTTTGGTTATTCTAAGTTGATCCTACTCGTATAGCCGGCAATTAGGATGATTTCTGATAGGTAGGAATATTGACCAGAAGTACACCTGCCAGAATCAGCAGCAAGGAAATGATTTGCGGAAGCAACACTGGTTCGTGTGCGAATAGCCAACCCAATACCACCGCCACCACCGGATTGACATAGGTATGAGTACCCACCACAGCCGGAGGCCGTACTGTAAGCAGCCAGATATAGGCGGTATAGGCCACAATAGAACCCATCACAGACATATAAAATAACGCCATCCAGGCTCCTGTTGCTACTTTATCCCAGGCAAAGCCTTGCCAGTTTTCGGTAATACTGCTTACCAGCAAACAGAACACACCGGCTATAATTAGTTGCAAACTACTGTTCATCCAGAGGGAATGAGTAGTCGTGCGGTATTTGGAATATAAGGAACCAATTACCCAGGATACAGCGCCTACCAATACCACGATGATAGCAGTAATGCTTATCTGGTGAGCAAATAAGGACTCTCCCTGTTTTGGCCAAAGGAAAAGTACAAGAAAACCTGCCATTCCCAGGCATAAACCCATCACGATCCATTTATTAGAAAAATACTGCCGCCAAGCTTTTCTGTCCAGCACAATAAACCAGAAAGGCTCTGTCGCTATCAAGATAGCTGCAAGTCCGGAAGAAATATATTGCTCTGCCCAGATTATACTGCCTGTTCCTCCGGACAGCATCAGAATACCACTGATGCTATTTTTAGCAACTTCCCGCAGAGCCGGCAAACGTTCCCCACTCAACAGACATCCTGTGAGCAGGAGCCCGCCGGCCAGTAAGAAACGCAAACCTGCCAGCATGAAAGGCGGAAATCCTTGCAGGCCGATCAAAGCCGCCAGAAAAGTAGAACCCCAGATAAAATAAATAGCTGCAAAGGCAAGGATGATAAGCCAGCTTTGAGATATCACCTTAGCTGATGCCTGAACCACATTTTGTTGTGATGCCATATCATTCGTAATTAAAGTACATTATTACCATCAAAAAATATTTTGATGGTAATATTAACGAATTACTGGCAAAATGTGTTTAGGTAGTAAGAATTATTTTTTATATTTGTTTTAAAGCACTTTTTATGCATACTCCCAGAAGCATCCGGACGATTACCTTTGATGGCGGTTGCCTTTGCTTTGATTTTGTAAACACAGTAGGCTCCCGATATGAAGAGACTGTGCGAGAGTATCTGGTCCGGTATGATGATTTGCTGGTTTTTGCCCAACGGCAAGAGATTTTGCCAGAACAAACCTTAACACAGCTTAGTAAGTACGCGCAGGAACATGAAAGAGAGGCAAAGCGCATACTAGCAGACATAATAGATACCCGTGAAAATATGTACCTGCTTTTCTCTGCGATGGCTCATGGAAAATCTATTCCGCAACAGGTATTGGAATCTTTCAACAAAGACTTATTGAAGGGGTTCTCCCATATTGAATTTCAGGCAGAAAAGGATGGCCTGCAGGTAAGCTGGCGGATAGAGGAAACTGATTTATATTTACCCCTTCGTATGGCCCTTAAATCCGGCTATGATATTCTTACCAGACAGGAACCCAGGCGCATGAAGGAATGCAGTGGCTGCGGATGGCTGTTCTTAGATCAAAGCAAAAATAACACCCGCCGATGGTGCGATATGCAGGCTTGTGGAAGTATTGATAAATCCCGGAGTTATTATCAGCGCAAAAAGCAAAAAACGTAGATGAATAGAAATAGCAAGGATTCAAACACAAACAGGTATTGAATATCGTAAGAGAATTTGAAATTATTCCTCATCATACAAGAAAAAGCAGAGCTATTGAGGTTAATAGCTCTGCTCCCATTATACCAACCTGCTGCTGGCGGTAACTGTTCTTTTGTATCGTATTATTTTGATTTTACTGCCGAAGCCAACAACTCGTCTAATCCTTCCATAGCTTTTGACAATCCTTCTTTGAAACCCATCTGAAGAGTAGTTTCAAGTTGAGACAGATCATCGTAGGAAATGCAGATTTCTACCAGCGTTACCTGGCCTTTGTCAGAAAAGTTTATTTCCCATGTTGACTGAGGCATATCTTTATTCACATTACCTTCTGCATCTGCGAAAGCGTCTAATCCTGTGAAATTCTTTCGGGTTTGAATACTCTTATAATTTACCAGTGACCAATGTTCTTCGCCTTCTGGCCCTACCATCGCATAATGCCAACGTCCGCCTTCCCGGAAATCCATGGTTTTAGTTCTGGCTTTCCAGGGTTTGGGTGCCCACCATTGGTCAAGAATTTCGCTCTTTGTGTACGCATCCCAAACCAGAGGCAGTTCGACGGCAAATTCTCTTTTTACATCGATTGTGTTGTTTTCCTTGTTTACAGAAAAATCAAATGCTAAGTTGTTGTTCATTTTTTATTGTTTTTGATGGTTAATAATACACTGTCAAGCTGATTGAAACGGCTTTCCCATAACTTTCTGAATTGTTCAAGCCAGTTTTCAATTTCTTTCATTTTGCTTACTTCCAGTTGATAGTAAATTTCCCGCCCCTGATGTTCTTGTCTTACCAGCTGGCATTCGGTTAATATGCGCAGATGTTTGGAAACCGCTTGCCGGGTAGTGTCAAAATGTTCGGCAATGGCGTTTGGAGTCATTGCCTGGGTAGCTATCAATACAATAATTGCCCTTCTTGTCGGATCAGCAATGGCTTGAAACACATCTCTTCTCATGGATCTAATAATTTATTTTGCGAAACCGATCAGTTGCAAATATACGCAACTAATCGGTTTCGCAAAATTTTTAAGCATATTTTTTCTGGTTCAAAACCTGCAGGAAGTGAAATTAAGGTTGATTGATCTAAATGGTTTGGGTACTGAAATGAGGAAGTAAGATGTTACGAGTTAAATACGGCTTCTTCAATGAATGATTTGATTACAGGTGTTGTGTAATTGACAATACTTCGTCACACACGATTGATGGACTTTTATCTTTCGTAAACACAATATGCTTTGCCAGCGTCCAATTGGAAGGATGTTCGATAAAAAGCTTTAATAACCCGACCATGTCTTCATCGGGTGTTTTGCCCCGTTCTTTAAAACGATTTACCAGGTACGCCAGTGACTCAGCATGGTCTCTGGATGGAATCAGCAGAACTACATTCTCACAATTATTTAATGCATCCTGCACCTTGGCAAACAAGGCAGGATCTTCATATACCGACTGGCCAGCCCCGAAATGAAATACGCAATCCTGAAAGTCTGCTAACATGGCTACCACAGAACTGGCCTCAAAAGGCTTCCAATAGGGATAAATTCCGTTCCTAAACCCCTTTTCCTGACGCAATGCCTTTGCGTGAGCAATGCTATATCCTTGCTTATAGTAATAATACCAGCGGATATCATCTAACCCGATCGATTGTATCTGCAGTTTTTCCGACAGCAATAGGGCGGTAGTCGTTTTACCCACCCCCATCGGACCAATTAATATCACTTCTTTTCGCATAATAAATCTAATTTCATCACTATATCACACCGTGGGGAAACAGCCTGGCTGGCAATAGCTGAAAATCCGAACTTTTTATACAGGTTAATAGCTGCTTTCATACTATGCTCTGTTTCCAGTATTATTTGACTAAAGCCTGATTGCCTGGCTTTTTCAATGATCCGAGTTAGCAGCCGTGAACCCAGGCCCTTGCCCCTCTCGTTTTTCCGGACATACATTTTTCTCAACTTACAAATAGTATTGTCAATTTTCAGCAGCGCTATGGTGCCTATTATTTCTGATGCTTCATTCTCAAGTACTTCAAAAGTGCCCCCATTGTGCATATAAGACATTTCAATGTCCTGTAAATCCCGGTCTGATGATTCGGGGCTGTAGGTAAGATTAAATTCAGTAAGAGAACTTTTCACCAGTTCAATAATTACATTCCTGTCGCTATTGGTGGCTAACCGAAAATGTATAGCTTCCATTCTATCTCTTTTTAAATTATACACAATATAACGAACAAACATACACCTTACTGTTCCACCAATCGCCTTATTCATTCATAAACACAAAAGCCGTTGCTATCTAACAACGGCTTTTGTGTTTATGAATAGAGGTTTTATTGAAAAGCACCTATATCCTGCTTATTTTGGATTTCTGGTAGGAGCACTTCCCGGTTGAGCCGGATTATAGACTAATTCATTATCTGGCACATCCCAGTAATCGAGGAAGTTGTAATTGATGGTGGCATTGGTATTCAACTGACCAGTCTGACTGATTACAATAGCATTTGTACGTCCGCCGCCTTGAGAAATATCATCGATTACCCCCCAGCGCCGGGCATCGTAGAAAGAAAGACCTCTGAATGGCAGTGTAACTCTTCTTTCACGGCGAAGCTCTTCTTTTGCTGCTTCCAGGGATAAGCCTGTACCAGCCACTGGCGTTAAACCTGCCCCCTGATAGGTACGGACCTCATCTATCAACTGTAACCCTCCTTCAATATCGTTGCTGTATATTTTAGCTTCTGCCAGCATCAGTGCATTTTCTTCATAATTACCGGCCAGGATCAATTCATATTCACCAGGTGTACGGTTGCTTAATACAACTACACCTGGTAATCCATTGCCTCCATCCAGTAGCTGCCATCTGGTATTGAATGAATTGCCACGGGAAGACTCCCCTCTCCAGGGGCTTGCCAGCTGCAGAAAGTTATTCTCCAGTCGTTTATCGCCTGGTTTAAAATCCTGAATAAGTCTTTCGCTGATTTTATAGGTAATGCCACTGCCCGGATTATTTGTAGCTTTGGCTGCTACCGTGCCAGCGTTGGCTGAAAGGAAATCTCCGTTTTCATTAGAACGGCCGGTAAATACCAGATCAGTAGCTGTAATACCATTCCCAGCCAGGGTAAGAATCTCATTCCACTGGGCAGCTGTCATCGTTTTTACGGTAGTATTTACCAGAATATTTCTTGCTTTCATAGTATTGATATTGCGTACCCACATGTCAGGCGCTAGTATTCCTCCTTTGCCTACCTGATTAAAATCCGGGATCAGTTTGCCTAAGGTGGCCTGATAGTCAGCCTGGTTGCTGATAGCACCCAGAATAGTGGCTGCATTGTCAAAATTTGCAGTAGCTTCTGCTATGATTTGCTCTTTAGTTACATAGTTTCCATTGGTTTTGTTTGACTCATTGTTAATTAAGCCGGCATAATAAATTGATCCAATTCTTGAATAAGCAAACCCTTTCCAGAAATAGGCCCAGGCCTTTACTGTGTTCTTCTTTGTTTCGGCGTCTCCTGAAAAACTGGCTTGCTCTATGGAATTAAGTACCGTATTCATCGCATTATTCATTCCATACATGTACGCCCACTCATAGAAAATGGTATTTTGCCCGGCGTTTGCATTTACATTGGCCTGACGGATGAGTGCAATCTGCTGGGCAGGTGAATTAGGATTTCCTACCCTGGTTCCATTATCCAGCAATAGATATTCAGGGGCGCCAATCTGGTTTCCGAACTGGTTAGCGGCTTCTTCGCCTATTACATCGCCCATTAATTCATGGAAGCCAATCGCGCCAGACCAGAAATAGCCAGGTACCCCATCATAATATTTGAGTTCTTTAAACCCATTTACATACACTCCCCCCTGTGCCAATGAAATAAGCCCAGACTCAGTTTGTGCACTAGCCAGGCCAGGCTGGTTAGGATTCTGAATATCTAACTGATCTTTGCAGGAAAAAAGAATACCTGAAAGAATAAGTATATAAGTATGAATAGTAGTTCGTTTCATGTGTTGCGTTGTTAGGAGTTAAAAACCAAAATTGAGACCCACCTGATAGGAACGGTAATTAGGCATGGTATTATGATCTGTACCACGGTCCCAGGCAGAACTGTTTGTACCAGAACTAGCTTCTGGGTCCATGCCTGAATAATCGGTAAAGGTGAGCAGGTTACGTCCGGAAAGAACAAGCTGGAGCTTCCGGAATGCCGGAATTTTAATAATACCTGTCAGATCTATCCCTACAGAAATATTCCGTAAACGAACAAAGGAAGCATCTTCATAGAAATAATTCTTGGTACCATTTGCCTGGCGCTGCGCATAAATCCCTCTGTAAAAAGCGGTCCAGGCACCAGTTTCGCCTCCTATGGTGATAGGTTTTTCATAATCGCTGTGAATCCCATCGCGGTACATCCATTCTTTGGTCTGATTGTATAAGTGGCTGCCCTGTACCCAGTCGAATTGGAAAGATAAGGTTAGGAACCGCTTAAAGGTCAGGTCGTTTATGAAGGACATATTGAATTTCGGATTCGGATCGCCGAAGCTGTATAATCCCGAAGAGAAGAAAGGTTGTTTGGTTGCTGTATTCACTACATATCCATTGCTGGCTACTTCATAATTTACCTGTTCATCTACCGGAATATGAGGTGTCCCATCTGGTTTTAAAGCATCTACCTGGTTGAGAATAATAAATCCATACAACTGGCCTATTTTCTCTCCTGCCCTCAATACATAGTTGGTACTGCCGGCACTGGAAAGCACCACAATTTCCTGTCCGTTGGTAGAAGTGATCTCTGACGTTTGCTTTCCAAAATTGGTGGTAAAATTCCAGTTAAAGGTAGCACTATTATAAATCTGGGCATTTAAAGAGGCTTGTAAGCCGCGGGATTCCAGAGAGAAAGCATTGTCTTTCAAGGTTCCAATACCTGCCGAAGGTGCTACATTGACATCATAAATGGCATTGTCTGTACTACGTTTCCAGTAAGTTACTTCCAGGCCGACATTATTCAGCCAGCCAGTATTTTTCAATACACTAAAGGCGAAATCTGTCCCTACTTCCAGCTCTTTGGATACTTCCACATTCAGATCAGGATTGCTTTGTGCATAGGGAATATAAAAGGCATTGCTACTGCCCAGGCTTTTGGTTCCGATCGTTGGGTAGCGGTCGAATGGCCTCGGCTGGATGCCAGCTTCTCCGTAAGCAACCCTGAGTTTAAACTCAGGTACGGCACTAGCTATACTATTCTCCCAGAAACCCAGGCTAGATATGCGGAAGTAAGCATCTCCTCTTGGAAAAGTAAACGGTTTAGACCCTCCTCCGAAAGCAGACGAATAATCGCTGCGGAATCCACCGGAAATACCTGCGACGTCCCCGAATTCAAGCCGCTGGTTTACCAGGTATCCATAGGTAACAAAAGGCTCAGCATAATCGCCGCCCACCCGTTCTACATCGTTGATCTGCCGGGTAGGGTCTGCGGAAGGAACTCTGAAAACCGTAGCCTGGCTGGCGGTATAAGGGGTATAGGTGGGCAGTCCTAACCCATAGGTGATATACTGGTTATATTTGGTATTGCGCCAGTCGAAAGCCAGTTGGGTAACTGTTTTGATCGGAATATTGATGCTGAAATCTTTTGCAAAATCAGTACTCAGGGTTGCGGTAGCGAGAAAATTCTGGAATGTTTTATTGAAACTATAATTATCAATCTCTCCGGTATTATCTATCCCAAAGTTTGAAAGGTAATTATCCGGCGCAGCGGCACTGTTGTTGTTTTCCGTCTGATTCGGATAAATCACAATTCGCTCCTGCCGCTGGTAGTTTAACCCATATTTTGCATCTAACTCGACGAACTTTGGAAACTTATAGTTTAAATTAAAGTTCTGAATCACATCTACTTTGTTGTCCTTTGAATTGGTGTACTGCTGATAGTATAGTGGATTCCAGTGGTTTACTCCTACTGCATCTCCAAAGTAAAAACCATAATCCCCATCGGGGTCTTTTTGCTCAAAATTGGCGAACGGACGGGCATTGTTCACACTAAACATAATATTCCGGTCGTCGCTTTTCAAAGTGCTTTTGGTATAGGCTAGTTGCGTAATGGAGCGGAAGGTAAGACCTTTGGCTACTTTAAGTCCCAGATTGGAGGTTAAATTGGTTCTGGAAAGGCTTCCGTTATCCACAATATTGCTTTCCTGGCTGTTATTGGATAAACCTACGATAAAGTCTATTTTGTCGCTTCCTCCTGAAAGAGAGATACTATTATTATAGGTATTGGCAGGCTTGAAGAAGAAATTAAAATGATCATAATACCGCAGGTTCTGATCGTACTCTTTATTGAGCACACTGGTCACACTTAATGGATTATACTGCACATTCTCGCTGTAGATCAGTGTGGCAGGGTCTAATACAAGTGGATTACCAGACGTACCGATCACATTATTACTGGCATCTGTTACAAACGCATGGTATTTGGCCTTACGCAAATCACCCACATTCAAAAAGGTATTGTTGGCTACACTGGAAGAAACATCAATGTTTAACTGGCCGCTTTTTCCTTTTTTGGTAAATAGTTGAATTACCCCATTGGCTCCCTGCGCTCCATAGATCGTAGCAGAAGCAGCGCCTTGTACCACTTCTACCCGCTCAATACTATTCAGGTCTATGGTATTTAAATTGGTAGCCGCTACCTGAATCCCATCTATCAACACAATAGGCGCTGTGCCCCGGTTAATGGTATTAATGCCCCGCAGCACAATATTGGCATCTGCGCCAGGTGTACCACTGGTACTGGAGATCTGGGCGCCTGCAATTTTTCCCACTAGGGCCTGATCTACAGAGGCAGTTGGCGCGGCAGGCAGATCTTTTGCTGTAATGGATTCTACCGAAATGCCCAACTTTCGCTTGTCGGTGGCAACCCCCACCCCGGTAACTACAATTTCACTCAATGTTTGAACGTCAGAGGCTAAGATTACATCAATCTCTGTGCGGTTGCCAACAGGAACCTCTTGTGCGACAAGACCAACAAAACTAAATACCAAAGTAGCATTGGCAGGAGCAGATATGCTGTAGTCTCCTTCTGCATTAGTAGTGGTACCAGTGGTTGTGCCTTTCACTAATACGTTTACACCAGGTAAAGTGGAACCATCATCTGCTGAGGTTACTTTACCGGTAATAGCTCTATCCTGTGCTTTCAGTGCATTAGGTGAATACACCATCAGCACCAATGCTACTAACTGAAGTAGTACGGTTTGTTTCATAATGATAGATTAAAGGTGAAAAGTTTAGATGAATCAAATTGAAAAATAATCTTTTTCTATATACGAGCAAGCCAAAACCAAAAAAAATTTTACAATACTATAGATATCACTAATAATATTGCACTTAATAAATATTTTCTAGAATATTATTTGCCAAAATTGTAATTTTTATGTAGTTATTATACTACACATTTATGGTATTTGACCACTGAAATTATCTAATAAGCGCTATAGCGATTTGTTACTCATATTTAGTGATGGCCCGAATGATCGATAACTTGAGTGTATAGCAAAACAGTAAATAGGGGATATAATATAAAGGCAGGTTACATAGTCTACAACAAACGTTGTAAGTTTACCATTTGCTTTAAAAATGTATGATTATGTGTCAAGTACGCAGGGTAATTATCAGTATTAACACCCATTTCCAACAGAAACAAAAACATTCATCTTTTCAGAAAGTTTAGCCTTATACAGATACGGCATTATTGTTGTACAAGCAGGGAGTTATTAACAACATTTCTTTGATAAAGAGAGGAGAAAAGCAATTTTTGAACATGAATAAACAGGAAACTGACAGATTGGATATAGTAATCGTTATATTTAACTCCCAGCTTCAAGATCATACCCAACTGGCTCATCAAATCGAAAGCCTGTCTCAGGAAGTGGCCCCCATAGGCAACGCATGTGCGTATGTCCCCAAAATAAAAAAAACCCAAGAAATACTGTCTTTACTTGAGCATCATCAGGTCAAATTCGGCTTGCATCAGAATAATGGCTCGAAAAAAAAGGAAATTGAAGAAAAGTAAATTGCTTTTAAGTTACACAAGGCTATTAATTTTAGCATATATGTTAAAATTTAAGCCAGAAATGTAAATATTTTCAACTCCTTGCGTATACTCTCCATTATCAAAGTCAACATTGGAGATAATTATTACCATATTTAAACAGCAGCTGGAGGATACACCCAGCCTTAAAACAGAGCTAACCCACCTTTCACTACAGGTGAGAGAAATCTCTGTTGCCTTTCTTTTTCTCCCAAAAGAAGAGAATGTAGCAACATTCATTGAATTGCTGAATACACACAGGATCAGCTTTGGCGTTCATGTATTGGGAGAGGAAATACCTGATATTATCCGGGGAGGAGGACAAAGCAATGCGGGAGGTTAAATAAGTGCTAAGTGCATTATTGCCAATACATCTATGAAATTTAATATAAAAGCTGACAGATTTATACAATAAATGTAATTCTGTCAGCTTTTAATTTTGGCTCAAATACGGTTCGAAAGTATTTAGTCAATGCAAAAATAGCAAAGAAGCATACTCTGGGATTACATATCCATTACTGATTTTTGATCATCTGTTTACCTGATCCGCCCTAATGCTTTATCCAGATCTACGGTAGCTGTTAAATAATCATACACGGCTTGCAGGTAATTGGATTTCGCCTGTGACAAAGAAAGTTCTGCATCAGATAAATCCAGCCTGGAAGCAATGCCTTGTTTCCAGCGGTCACGGGTAATGCGGTAACTTAATTCGGCAGTAGATACGGTTTGCCCTTGTGATTCGATTCTGCGCCTGGATTCTTCCACTCTAGATAAGGCTATTTTTACTTCTGCCCGGATCAATTCTCTTGTATTTTCCAGCTGGGTTGAGCTTTGCAACCTGCTTACTTTTGCCTGCTGGATACGGGCTGCCGTTCTGAAGCCTGAAAATATTGGCACCGAGAGTTGCAGGCCCACATACGAGCTCACCGGCCATTTATAGTCTCCAAAGCGGAAATCGTTGGCTTGTGTTTGTGTCTGGGCTAGCCCAATGGCTGATATCCTGGGCAGATAGGATGCTGATTCCAGTTTAATCTGCTCTGTATTCAGTTTTTCAGTGATGACTAATCTGGTTACTTCCGGACGGGCAGTAACGGCTTCTTCCCAGGCAGTAGCCGAAAGGATAGCTGGCAAGGTACTATCGTAACTTAGCGAATCGGTTAGTTCAATGGCTTCACTTTCGGGTAAACCAATGGTGGTTTTTAACACCGTTTTGGCTATTTCTACCCCATTGGTCAGGCGGATAATATCGGGGCGCAGGTTTTCAATGGTGATATAGGCCCGTAAGGTATCCACTCTGGAAGCCCTGCCTTGGGCCAGTAAGGAACGGGAATCTTTTAACTCCTGCTCATTGCGGGCAATACTTTGCTGTTGCAGTTTTAATTGTTCGTTGGTAATGAGCGCCTGTAAGTAGGCTTTTTTCACTTCAGTTACTACTATAGCTTGCGTGAATGCCAGGTCCTCTTCACTCAGGCTTTCAGCTAATTTGGCTGCCCGGATACCAGAGAAAATTTCTCCCTGAAAAACAGGCTGGACAAGGGATATACCACCCACATAGGCATCAGTACCTCCTACCCGTAGAGTAGCAATCTGGTTATCTGCCAGGCCTGCAAAATTTCCAGGCAGGAAAGTCACCTGACGTTGTAAAAAGTGTAAATACTGCCCTGAAGCAGCAACGGTTGGTAAAGCGTATCCTTTGGCCTCCCGCACTTTATGCGCTGATTTGTTAATTTCCAGCCGTGATACCTGCAAATCCCGGTTTTTGTCAATAGCCAGATGTACTGCATCCTGCAAGGTGAGTTTTTTTTCCTGAGCCAGAGCAGATAACGCAATCAGCAGGAATAACCCGGTTATAAAAATGATATATGGTTTCATGATAGGTAAATAATATGTTTGATCAGCAGGCAGTGCATTATTTCCCTGCCTGTTTATTGGTTTTAAGCAAGCGCAGGCTCCTGAATAGGTGTAGCCTTCTCCACTACTCTGGCTTTATATGGCCTGGCGAGGTAAGAATATACCGCTGGAATGACATATAATGTTAGAAAACCAGCGAACAATAAACCACCTACAATTACAATTCCGAGCGAATTACGGCTACTGGTAGTGAGGGCGATAGGAACAGCACCAAAAATCATAGCTAAGCTCGTCATCAGAATTGGGCGGAACCGGGAAACGGCTGCGGCTTTGGCTGATTCCATAATGGTTAAACCGTGCTCTTTGCTCTGGTTGGCAAACTCGACGATCAGAATGGCATTTTTCGTGATCAATCCAATCAGCGTAATGATTCCAATCTGACTAAAGATATTTAAGGTCTGGTCGAAGGCATAGAGGCTGATCAAAGCACCAGTCATGGCCATGGGAACGGTAAGCAGAATGATGAAGGGGTCCATCAGGCTTTCAAACTGGGCAGCCAATACCAGATAAATTAATACTAAGGCAAAGATG
Organism: Rhodocytophaga rosea; assembly: GCF_010119975.1. Taxonomy (GTDB): domain Bacteria; phylum Bacteroidota; class Bacteroidia; order Cytophagales; family 172606-1; genus Rhodocytophaga; species Rhodocytophaga rosea. Next base: position 6,453,217 of record NZ_CP048222.1, on the reverse strand, counting down.
AAAGCAAATACCAGACTGGATGAGCTTTCCGAAAAATCCCTGGATTCTCCAGCTAAGGATGTTTTAATCGTAGGCGGCAATACCCGTTTAGCAATGGCATTCATTTCTGCTACGCCATCTCCAATGGTTTTACCTGGTGCCAGACCAGCCGAAACTGTTGCGGATATCGCTTGGTCGTAGCGGTAAATCGCTGCCGGACTAATGCTTTCTTCAAAGGTCACCAGATTATCTAATGAAACGACTTCACCGGTTCTGGTACGGGCATAAATAGATTTTAAATCATAGGGATTATCCCTGTCCTGTTTCTGCAGTTGCCCAATTACTTCATACTGGCGGTCGTTAAAGATGAAATACCCATAGCGTTGTCCACTTAAGGCCAATTGTAAACTTCTGGCAATTTCAGCTACCGAAATTCCCAATTCAGCGGCTTTATCGCGGTCAATTTTCAGTACCAGTTCAGGCTTATTTACTTTTAAATCTGAATCCACAAAGAGTAATACCTGGCTTTTTCTGGCTTCTTCCATAAATTTCGGCAATACATCGGTGATGGCTTTCAGATTGGTGCCTTGCAATACATATTGCACTGGTTGTGCTTGTCCGAAACGGCTTCCGATGGTAGGCGGCTGTAAAGGAAAGGCCAGTACCCCTCTGAATTGTTGTGCATTGCGGGCATACCGCATAAATTCCTGGGCCTGGGTCGTATTCCGTTCTTCAGGTTTGTTTAAAAACACATTCTGAATAGCCACGTTTACCGGAGCAGGCGGACCAAAAGTTAAAGCCAGAATCGAATAACTCTGAAACAGCCCCTGGGTAGAATCTACAGAGAATTTGGCTACTTCATTCATGTATTTCTCGGTGTATTCATACGAAGAACCTTCCGGTGCCATTACTACCAGTGACAATTGCGAACGGTCTTCTAAAGGAGCTAATTCGGAAGGAAGCAAGCGGCCTACTACGTAAATCAGTCCCATGGTTATAGCCAAGGCAGCAAAAGCAAGCCAGCGACGTTTCATAAACCAGTTGAGCGATTGTTCATAGCCGTTGTTTAACCGAACAAAGAAAGGTTCCGTTTTGCGGTAGAGCCAGTTGGGTTTAGTATGCGGCTTGAGCAAATAGGCACTCATCATCGGCGTAAGCGTAAGCGCCACAAAAGCAGATACCAATACTGAACCTGCGACCACAATAGCAAATTCCTGGAACAGTTTACCAGTGATTCCTGGCAAGAAAAGAATGGGTAGGAACACAGCCGCCAGGGTAATGGTAGTCGAAATCACCGCAAAATAGATTTCCTTAGAGCCAGTAAAAGCAGCCTGCACCGGATTCATTCCATTTTCTACTTTGGCAAAGATATTTTCCAGCACCACAATCGCATCATCCACTACCAGACCAATCGCAAGTACGAGCCCCAGTAAAGTGAGAACGTTAATGGAATACCCTGCCACATACATAATAAAGAAAGCCGAGATAATGGACACCGGAATCGCCACTACCGGGATAATAGTAGAACGCCAGTCGCGGAGGAAAATAAACAGGATCAGAATCACCAGGCCAAAGGCAATAAACAGCGTTTCTTCCACTTCGCTGATAGAATTCCGGATGGGTTCTGTAAAATCTTTTCCTACGGTTAGTTCATACTCCTGTGGGATTTCTTTGCGGAGTTCTTTCAGACGTTTGTAGAATTCATCAGCAATAGCTACGGCATTGGCACCCCGTTGCGGTTCTACGAAAACCCCTACTACCGGCGTATTTCCTTTGCCGCTGTTCAGAATCGCAGTACGTTCATTTTCAGCCCCCAGTTCTGCATAACCAATATCTTTAAAACGGATAATGCTGTTACCTTCCTGCTTGATAATCATATTATCAAAATCCTTTTCCTGCACCAGCCGGCCCAAAGTCCGTACGGTAAGTTCATTCTGGTCGCCTTCAATACGGCCGGAAGGAAGGTCTACATTTTCTTTGCGTAAGGCTTGCTCAATATCTAAAGGAGTCAGTTGATAGGCTGCCAGTTTAACCGGATCAATGCGGAGGCGCATGGCATATTTCTTTTCACCGGCAATCCCCACCCGTTTTACGCCCGGAATGGTTTGCATGCGTTCTTTAATCACCGTAGACGCAATATTGCTTACTTCCAGAATGCTTCTGGTTTTGCTTTCTACAGCCATAAAAATCACTACATCCCCAGAATTGGCTTTTTCTACTACCGGCGGATCTACATCTCCAGGCAACAAACGAATGGCTTTGGAAACTTTATCCCGCACATCATTGGCGGCGGCTTCCAGGTCTACATTCAGGTTAAACTCAACGGTGATTACACTGGCTGCTTCCCTGGAAACAGAAGAGATGGTACGGATACCGTTGGCTTCTCCGATTACTTCTTCCAGGGGTTTTGTGATCTGGTAGGCAATCACATCCGGACTTGCACCTGGATAGGTGGTGGTTACAGTTACAATGGGAGAATCGGTTACCGGATATTCCCGGATACCCAGGTAGGTATATCCCACAATACCGAATAAAATAATCAATACGGATAGTACGCCAGCCAATACTGGCCGGCTAATACTTATTCCTGATAAACTCATAGGAATGAATATAAGTGTGGTTAAAATTAAAAAGTGTTAGTGGCAAGGGTGAGGATTGAGCTCAGCGATTGAATAGTATTTATTTTGTGTACTCAAAACATATATGTTGCGAAGAAGCTTTTGTCCTCCTGGGCCGGACAGGCCCCACTTTCGCATCCGCCCCTCTATACAACCCGCTCATAGCCCATGCTGACCCAAAGGTTGTATAAGGTGGCTCCTGCAAAAGCTGTTATCGGCAATATCTAATTCATTGTTTTATTATTAGAAATAGGGCTACATACAATAAATATTTCTTTTTGCGGGCAGGGGTGCAGCAACAGTGTGGCCGGTTTTGGCCTTGTGCGTAAGCTGGAGGTTTGCGCGACTATCAGCCATTCCAGCGTAAAACAGGCTTTGTTGGTGCTGCCTTTTTCTTTTGTTACTGGCACACAAGGCTGGCTCAAACATTCTCATGTTTGCCACACAATCTTAGCGCAAGGCTCGCTCAAAAACTCTCGTTTTTGCCGTCTTTTGGGCATGCAAAAGAAAAGTAAAGTCGGCCTATGAAGTAAACTAGCTAGTATTCATTCATAAATGCTTACATAAAAATATACAATCTCCGACCTCATATTTACTTTTTTAGTAAGGAGAGGAAGGAGAGTTACTCCTCCCCACTCCCGTTCATAGCTGGTTTGTACAATCACTAAATGAATAAATGAGATCTTAATTGGCACTTGCCAGCGTTACCGGGACGCCTGGACCAAGCCGGAGAATATTGGTCGTTACAATGGTATCTCCGATAGTTACACCTTCCAGTATCTGCATGTTGCCTTTGGTACGTTTGCCGGTTTTTACTTCCCGTATTTCTGCCTGGCCGTTTTTAACGGCAAAGAGTGAATATCCTTTGGGTGTCGGAATTAAAGCCTGTGTAGGGATGGTAATGCCATTCTGGATTTGCTTCAGCCCAATGTCTATCCTGGTTGAAACGCCGGGAACAAGCCTGCCTTCTTTGTTTTCACTCACCGCCAGTACATTCAGGCTTCGGGTAGCAACCTCTGTTTTAGGTTCGGTAGCTATAATTTTTCCTGTAAACGTCTGGGTCGCGTTTTCCGTGGTGAATTGAATTGACTGTCCTGCTTTTACTTCACTGGCGTATTTTTCCGGCACTGTAAAATTCACTTCTACCTGGCTTACATCCTGCAAGGTCGTGAGTACCGTATTGGATGTTACAAAGGCACCTACATCCACTCTGGTTAAGCCAATTTTACCGGAAAAAGGGGCTCTGAGTTCAGTTTTAGCGATTTCTACGTCTACTACTTGTATGTCGGCCTGTAGTACTTTCAGATTGGTAGAAATCTGGTCATACTCCTGCTGGGTAACAGATTCAGTAGAAAGCAGTTCCCGGAATCGGTTTTCATCCAGCAAAGCCAGTTTTTCCTGTTGTTTCAGTTTATTTTTTCTGGCCAGTAAATCAGCATCATCTAATTTAAATAAGAGCGCTCCTGCCTGCACATCGCTGCCTTCTTTTACGTAGATTTTAGTCACTTTCCGGGCGAGTTCACTTACAATGTCAACACTTTGTTTGGCGGCTACCGTGCCTACTGCCTGAATGGTTTCATCAATAGCAGACCCTTTTACGATAAAGGCATCTACGGCCGTGCGATTGACCGCCTGGACTGGCGGTGCAGCCGTTTTTTTCTGAGGTTCTGTATTTTTACTGGATAAAAAGCCGGGTAAAATAACCAGGGATGATACTGCTAACATGACAGCCCCGGAAATAAGGATTTTAGATTGTTTTTTCATCTGGATTAATGGGTTAGTAAGCTATACTGATTCTGTTGAGAAAAGGCAATAAGATGCTCTTTTTAAATATTATAATATTTAAATATTTATATGTATCGATATATATGTGTAAAAAAAAGCTAATAATGCTTTTCCAGACAGGACAAGTCCTTTTGAAACACGGAAGGATTCATGAGTCTATTGGTTTTAGTGGAAGTGAAATGTATGTGACTTAGTCTTGATTCAATTGGGATAAAAAATCAATTAATTCCTGCACTGTTTCTTTATTTAGGTATAAGTTCAGATTCCGGCCATCTTTGTGAGAATCTACTAATCCGGCATCTACCAGTACTTTTACATGATGTGATAAAGTAGGCTGAGCCAGAGAAACAATTTCATGCATCTCGGTACAGCCCAAACATCGCTGCTTCGCTATTTTCTGAAGGATCAACAGCCTGTTTTTGTCACTTAAGGCTTTTGCTATCCTTTCTACTGCTTTCGTATCCATCTTCCTCGCCATAACATATTGATGGATGTAAATGTATAGATGTTTTTGAACTTTGCAAAATTTTTGTAAAATAATTTTATGTGCATCTTATCAATATCGCTTTAAGGTATTATTAATCAGACACATACAATTAAAATGCCTACTTAAAATTTTTTCTGAAATCACCAGTTGACAAGTCACATTCCTCTTTTAACACACCAGTAATAATTTGAGGAGGTGCACTCCAGATAGATATTGTATCGGTTGTTAAGATGGGATACTCCGAAGAACAGCCACCGATCAGGGGAACTTCTGTACCCATAACTACCACAGGAATTTTGTGATGCCTGATGACATAGGAACACATAATGCAGGGTTCATGGGTTGTATAGAGGAGTGCTTCAGAGAGAAAATGCGTATTCCCTTTGCGAACAGCATCCCGGATCGCTTCGATTTCGGCATGGCAGGTAATATCGCTTTTGGATTTTCCGGCTTCCCTTCCTTCGCCAATGATCTGCTTATCTTTCACTAAGATTGAACCTACCGGGGGATTTCCATCCTGCATGGCTTGTTTTCCCAACTCGATACATATCTGCATCCAATACTCGTGTTCTTTAATAGATGTTTCCATCATAGTTATTATTGATTTTAGCAATAAATCGAAATGATATAAAATAATCACAGACTACCGATTCTGCTGTCTGTATACGGCTGGCGTTGTGCCAGTCCATCGCTTGAATGCCCGCAGAAATGCACTGGGATCATTATAGCCCAGGGTATAGGCAACATCTTTTACCTGGTAATTCCCCGAAGACAGGTACGAAATGGAAAGGGTTTTGCGTACTTTATCTACCACATCCAGAAAGCTAACACCCTCTTCTTTCAGCCTGCGCTGCAAACTCCTGGGACTTGTATTAAAATTTGCTGCCACATTCTCCAGCGACTGACTGTAAAGGTAAGCGTTGGTAAGCAGATAGTTGTAAATCTTATTCTGCCATACAGTGTCTTTAGATGCTGGCTGAACTAAGCCGGAAACTTGTTCAATCAATACTTTTTGCAAGTCATAGTTTGCGGTAAAAATAGGAATAGCTAAACAGTTCATCGGAAACTCCAGAAATATCTCGTCCTGGTTAGGGTGAATTTTGCAACTGAATATACGCTCGTATTCCCGTAAAGATTCTGTGCCCGTCAAGCCTATGGCCAAAGGTTTTAATTTTTCCATTGTCAATCCATCGAGCTCATGTAAGGCAAACACCATCAGGTAATCAGCCATGTGGCGGAAAGTATAGGGGAACGCATGTCTTTTTTGAACGTCATAGGCAAGAATGACCTGGAAAGAGGTTTCCTGGTAATTTACCTCCACGCTGAACAGATCGGTGAGCAACGGAACCAAAGTGCTTGCCTGCGATAAAGCTTCGCCCACTGTCTGACTGGTGGAGATGATCTGCCCGATAATTCCCAGTGCTGCCAGTTGCATGGATTCTCCGAAATGTAATCCAAAATGCGCATCATTCGAAAAATGAGCTGCATTTCTCCACAAACTATTAACCTTTTCGGGAGAAATAATATAGCCTTTCTGTTGCTGTAAAGCCGCATAATCAATGCCCGAAGCTTCACATAAACGTTTGATAGAAATGTCTCTTTGTACTGCATAAGCTAATAATGCCTGTATAAACCCTTTGCCGAAATTTTCCATAGACCCTGTTTTCTTTCTCAAAGAAAAGTAAAATTATCAGAGCAGCCTGCTGCATGGCGCAAAAAGACAATGGCTTGTCACCTGATGACAATGCCCGAAGGATAGATGTGCTTTACCTTTGTTTTAACATCAAACTCATACACATATGCTTTCCTTACCAAACATTTTAAAAATTAACGCTATCAGTTCTGGCGCCACCGGGCTTTTACTCGTTCTTTTCTCCAATTTCTTCGCCTCCTTATTTGGAGTGGATCAGGTATCGCCTTTTATTGGCGTGGGAATATTTCTGGTTCTGTTTGCTGCTTTTGTATTATTTGCCGCCTTTCAGAAACCACTCAACAAAGGACAGGTTACACTCATTATCTGGCTGGACAGAATATGGGTGATTGGCAGTATCATTGCTGTTGCTCTGCTAACCAGCCATATTTCGATGATCGGCACTGTTCTGATTGCAGGCGTTGCCCTCTGGGTAGCTGCCATGGCCGTACTGCAAAGTAAGGGTTTACGTTTAACAGGGAGCTATTAAACCGCTTTCACTTTGCTTTCCTGTATCTTCAGAATAGCGGCATTCTATCGTATAAACCCCTAATTATTTAACAAATCTTAATAATACAGTCAATTTCCAGGAGGTTAATTCATTACCAGTAAGTATACATACTAGCTACGATTGTCTGGCGGTTAAAATAGTAAGACCAGCGTGGAAATATTCAAGTATTTTCACGCTGGTCTTATTATCTTTAGCAGGTCATTCCATTATCATCCGGGAAAACATATGAGCGAAAAAATAAAGCCTAAAAAACTAACCGGTCACCAGCAAGTGCTTACATTCTTACACCAGCTGGAGCATCCACTGAAACCGGAGATAGAAATGGTTCGAAGTATTATTCTAAATGCCAATGCCCAGCTAACGGAACATATCAAATGGAAAGCCCCTAGTTTCTGCTATCAGCACGACGACCGGATTACTTTTAACCTGCATGGCAACTCTTATTTCAGGCTTATCTTCCATTGCGGAGCAAAAGTAAAAGCCAGTACTTCAACAAGCCGGTTATTTGAAGATTCCACCGGCATTTTGGAATGGATAACAAATGACAGAGCGATAGCCACATTTGCGGACATGGAAGATGTAAGAAGCAAAGAAACAGCTTTGAAAGAAGTTGTACATAAATGGATCGCCTGCACAAGTGAACAAATATGAGATACTATTTTCTACATTAATTAGTCACCTTAGATCAACCTGTTTATGGAAACCATCTTTATACATCCTGACAAGGTAGTAGAAGTTTTCAAAACCAATGTCAATCAGGAATGGCAGGTACAGTTTATTATTGCTGCTCTAGAGAAATTATTGCCGGAAGCCAGAATTACTTTCGATCTGGATGATTGTGATAAAATCCTGCGAATTGAAGGGCAAGTTACCCTGATTAATATACACCAGATTATACAGGTGATTTCCGCTTTTGGCTACCATGCCGAAGTTCTCAGGTAAACATGGATTGGCTGATACCGTACAAATATTCAATAAGATCTATATATAATGAATCGAGGATGTTATCTAGGAAAAAGGGTACTTCTCATAGGAGCCAGTAAAAAGGTCCTAAACAGGTTAACGCTTGCCTTAAACAAATCGGGATTTGTGACTACCAGCAGCCAGTCCTATAATCAGCCGGAACAGATTTTCAGTGAATTTACAGCTACGGATTTCGATGTAATTGCCCTCGGACGTGGCGTGAGTAATACACATAAGGAAATGATTATAACTGCTTTCAGCGTGCAAAATCCGGCAATAGCAGTGGTAAAAGGACTTGCGCCGATTACAGAACTGCTGGTAGATCAGGTAAAACTTGCCTGTCTGCCAGCCATTTTTTCACTGGAAGAGGCTCAGGTAGATTCAGACAGCATTCGGGTTACCATCCCAACTGCTTGCCAGTTGAAGGTTACCCTCTATTATTTAAACTGGTTGTATCTATCGTATAGGAAAATCCTTCAGGATACCTATACCGGAGCAGGCATAGTGAACATTCCTTTATCCAGGCATACAGGTTTTATTTCCATCAGTCAGGATGGCGTAATTACGCATGTCATTCAACTTACCACAAAAAGATGAGGATACAGACAAATGTGCTATGGGCTGGCCGGGAATACCATTCGCTGGAAAACTGCCTGGTAACCACCACAGAAATAGGCACCCAGGTCGATTCAGTCATTGTGGGCACCTATGAGAATAAAATCTACCGGGTGGCATACCAGATTCAAACAAACCCCCAGTGGGAAACTGTATTTGCTGACATAAAAAGCCAGCATAGCAACCAAATACAGCATTTCCGTTTTGAAAGCGATGGCAAAGGCAACTGGACAAGCAATGGCAAATCAGCCCCAGAGTTTAGAGGGTGTATCGACATAGATATTCCATTAACACCTTTCACCAATACGTTACCTGTCAGGCGTTTGAAACTACCTGAGCAAACATCCCGGGAGATACAGGTGATCTACTTCGACTTACTGGCACAAGAAATAAAACCAGTCAGGCAAAAATATACCCGTCTTTCCGATACCACGTATCAGTACGAAAATATCCCGAATGATTTTGAAGCTGTTATTACCGTAGATGAACTGGGACTGGTGGTAGATTATCCGGAATTATTTGTCAGGACAGCCAGTCTGACAAGTACTTATCTTAATATGCCAGTTTAGTATTACCGCTTGGGAATAGCAGTATGAGCAGATTTGTAACAGGAAACAATTGAAATAATACCACAACCCACATTATGGCAAGATCAGTTTCAGAAAAAATGGGCATTAAACAGGGAATGAGTGCTATCTTCATTCACGCACCAGACGAAGCCATCCATGCCATTGATCCACCTATGCTTGAAGTTAAATCAACGCTTACCGGTGACTTCGATTACATACATTTGTTTGCAATCAATCAGGCTGTGTTTCATGAATATTTCCCAAAGTTGAAGCAGCATTTAAAACAAACCGGCATGCTTTGGGTTTCCTGGCCAAAAGCAAAACAGCTAAACACCGACCTCACACTGACAACGGTTATCAAAATTGGATATGATTACGGGCTAGTGGAAAGCACAACTATCAGTATCAATCCGGTCTGGTCTGCGATTAAGTTTACTCATCCTAAAAAAGGAAAAACGTATGCTAACAGTTACGGAAAACTAAGAACAGAATAACAGCTAATAAATATGAGGCTGTTTCCTGATAAGGAAATAGTAACTTACCAAAAAACACCCAACATGGAATCCCCTGCAAAAGCGCTTTTAATTATAGATATGCAAAAAGGTGCCTTTACCTCACATACGCCCAGATTCGAATCGGAGAGTGTGATCGAGAGGATTAACGAACTCATTGACATCTTCCGGAAAGCGGCCCATCCAATAATTTTTATCCAGCATGATGGCACCGCAGAAAATTATTTTATTCCGGGCACAACAGAATGGGAATTACTCTCAGAGCTGCATGTCAGTGAAAGAGATCTTATCATCTCTAAAACGGCTAATGATGCTTTTTACCAGACAGCATTAGAAAGCTATTTAAGAAAGAATAGGATCAACGAACTATTTATCACCGGCAGTGCTACAGATTTTTGCGTAGAATCTACGGTTCAATCTGCCTTAACCAAAGATTTTCAGGTAACCATTGTAAAAGATGCCCATACAACGGCTGACCGTCCACATATGAAAGCGGATCAAATTATTGAACATTACAACTGGATCTGGCAGAACCTGGCACCCACCAGAGGAATCGTAAAAGTGATAGATATGGAAACAGCATTGCCCTGACCGGTGGGCCGTAATTCAATGCTCCTCTCCCCTACAACCCGGCAGAAATCAGAAATTTATACCCTGGCATATTCTATTTTACTATACCCAAACTTCTGACGGTAATCTACCGGACTAATGCCTGCATATTTCTTAAACACCTCTCTGAATGCTTTGCCATCAGAATAGCCTACTTCGTACATTACCTCGTTCACTGTTTTACGGCCCATTTCAAGCTGCTTTTTAGCTGCTTCTATTCTCACCCGTTGCGTATATTCATTCACCGAATTACCAGTTGCCTTTTTAAATCTTCTCTCCAAAGTCCTGCGAATGGTGGCATGGGTGGCCGCTAGTTCGTCTACTGTGAATTTCTCCTCGAAATTGGTTTCTATATACTGCTGAACCTTTAAAACTACTTCATCATGATGGTCTTTCTGGCCATTAAACACCATAAAAGTTGCTTGTGAGCCTTTATCCAGATCTATCATAAATGCCTTGGCAATCTGAATGGCCAGCTCCTTGCCGCCAAATTTTTCTATCAGATAAAGAATAAGATTCGTAAATGCATAGGCACCACCGCTGGTATATACACCCCGGTCGTCCGTTATAAAGTTTTCATCCCGGATATCCAAAGAGGGAAAGCGGCTTTTCAGTTGTTGCGCATGCGCCCAATGGGTAGAACACACCTTTCCATTGAGAATACCAGCCTCAGCCACCAGGTAGATACCAATGCAGAAAGAAGCTACTTCTGCGCCATCGTTATATCTTTCTTTGATCCAACGCACCATGGCTTTATTTTCTTCCAGAACCGTGGTGATGTCGGCATGCACCGCAGGCACAATAATCAGGTCGCTTTGTGTCACTTCCTGCAATTTTCTGGTCGGATTGATCGTATACAAACCTTTATATTCCCTGGCCGGATCTTCATTCGATACAAGTTCTATTTCAAAGAGTTTTAAGCCCTTTTTCTGAAAGTATAAGTCATTTGCCGCTTCCAGAATCTGAAACGCCCCGGCAATATTTACAATGCTATAGTGCCCTTTGGGAATGAGAATAGAGACATGTTTCATGAGATCCTTTTTTACAAATATATATATTTTAATGTCGCAATCACCCTCCTACAATGTCGTATTTACACCAGTTGTTGCCGGAATTTATGGCCTACCTTTGTGATACAAACAAAATTAAAACAAACTATGGAACCTACAACCCAAAAAATGACCATTTGCTTATGGTATGATACGCAGGCCGAAGAAGCTGCCAGGTTTTATACATCTGTCTTCAAAAATTCCCAACTTGGGCGAATCAGCCGGTTTGGAACAGAGGGATTTGAATTCCATCATAAACCGGCAGGCACCGTAATGACGGTTGATTTTTCGATCAATGATATGCAATTTTTGGCATTAAACGGAGGCCCTGAATTCAAATTTAATGAGGCTGTATCTGTGATGATCTATTGCCAGACACAGGAGGAAATTGATAGCTACTGGCAAAAGCTTACCGATGGTGGGCAGGAAGGTCCTTGTGGCTGGTTAAAAGATAAGTTTGGTGTATCCTGGCAAATTGTACCGGCTATTTTACCTAAACTGCTCACTGACCCGGATTCTTCAAAAGCACAACGAGTGACCCATGCTTATTTGCGTATGAAGAAATTTGATATCGCCGCATTGGAGGCTGCTTATGAAAATGCTACACCGGCTGTAAAATAAGGTTGATCATGCTATTTTTCATTGGAATACCTGAACAGAGGAGCTATTGGCTGAAAAGGCTTCTACACAGCTCTTCCAATTGAGCACTCTTTCCCAAAATATTCTCTATACTTCACTAAACTTCTGATCCTGGCTCTATCCAAATAGTATGCGTACACTCAGTTCATTTACATTTATATCCCTCAATGGTTATTTTAAAGGAGAAAATGAAGATACCAGCTGGCACCGGCATGGAGACGAAGAAGGGAAATACTCGGAAGAATCCCTGCAATCGCAAAACGTTTTACTCTTTGGCCGGACTACCTATGAAATGATGCGCCATTTCTGGCCATCGGCGATGGCTGCCCAGCTGTTTCCGAAAGTAGCCGAAGGCATGAACAAGACAGAGAAAATTGTTTTTTCGAATACACTAAAAACGGCTGACTGGAACAATACCACCCTTATGCGCGGTAATATTGTGGAACAAATGAAACAGTTAAAAGAAACGCCAGGGAACGATTTAACCATTTTAGGCAGTGGAAGTATTGTCACGCAGTTTACAGAGGCAGGCCTCATCGACCATTATCAGATTATGATTGATCCGGTTGCTTTAGGCCGGGGAGAAACACTTTTTTCCGGGATACAACATAAGCTGGACCTAAAACTTACTTCTTCTAAAATATTCGAAAGCAGTGGTGTAATCCTGCTTTCATACGAGAGAATAAAGAGTTAAACAATTTATCCATTAGATTTTTTTTAGATACAACCATCCAACGCTATGAAGAATTTCCTGCTTTCCCAATTTGATCTGCATCAACGCTTATACAACCATGTGCTGGAAGATTTCCCGGATGAAGAAACAAACCAGCGGCTCTATGGGAATACCCAGATCAATCATGTAAAATATTTAGCCGGACATTTATTAAACTCACAATATGGCCTGGCACTCATGGCTGGCCTGAACCCGGAGGTAAAGTGGAATGAGTTGTTTGCCGTGATGGGGCAATCGGAAGCCAAAGATAATTTTCCTTACCCCACCATTGAAGAGATTAAAGCTGAATGGAATGGGCTTTACCAGCCACTCCGGCAGAACCTGGCAAAATTAACACCAGAAACGCTTACATATCCTCCTCCCAAACCCTTCAACCAAGTAGCTACCTCGTCCGGCGAATTGTGGGCATTTATCAACCATCATATTGCTTATCACATTGGCCAGATCGGAATATTAAGGAAGGGCTTTGGAAAAAAGCCGATGCGCTACGAGTAAGCAGAATAGTAGATTGATTAGATAAGCAAGATAAAAAAGTAAAAACGTAAACAGCTAACCTATGACGAATTCACTCACAAAAGCCTTTAGCGGCTTTTCCACCAACGACATCAACAAAGCCAAAGATTTTTATCAACATACGCTTGGCCTTACAGTAAAGGAGAACGAAATGGGACTTCTGGAATTACATACGGAAGGGAACCATCCCATCATTATCTATCAGAAACCTGATCATGTGCCTGCTACTTTTACGGTACTTAATTTTCCTGTGAATAGCATTGAAAAGGTGGTAGATGAATTGATAAAAAAGGGCATTACTTTCGAGCAATACAAGGGAGAGATTGCTACGGATGAAAAAGGCATTTGCCGGAGTGACAAAGGACCGAACATTGCCTGGTTCAAAGACCCGGCTGGGAACATTTTATCCGTATTGGAAGAAGTATAAATTTATCAATCAAAAAAATAGCCAGAAAGAAAAGGATAGGGCAGATATTCATTGCTCTATCCTAAAAGCTGTGCTTTAAACTTTAACATTCCGAAACCAGCTGCTCACTTTATTAATTACAAAGCATATGTTTTATAACAAGTTATACTGTTCTAACTCTTTCCGCATCTCATTGGCGCTCGTAAAGTGAATGGTATGAAAACCCAGTTCCTGTGCTGTCTGAATATTGGCTGCATTATCGTCAATAAAAACACACTGCCTGGATATTAATCCGAACCGGTTCAATAGCAGATGAAAAATTTCTTTATCCGGCTTGCCCATTTTCTCCCTTCCGGAAACCACAATACCATGAAGCCGATTTAAAAACTCAAAGCGTTCCTGTGCCACCGGAAATGTTTCGTGAGACCAGTTGGTGAGGCCATACACTGCATAATTGCGGGCTAATAATTCATCAAGCACAGCTATAGATCCGGGAATTTCTCCGGCTAACATCTCCGGCCAGCGTTCATAAAAAGCAACTACCTGATCTTTATAGGCTGGAAATTGCGCCTGAAGCAGTGTGACGGCTTCTGCAAACGGGCGGCCTTTGTCTTGCGCCAGATTCCAGTCGTTGGTACAAACTGTAGAAAGGAACCATTCCATTTCATGCTCCTTATCAAACATTTTTCTGTATAAATAACGGGGATTCCAGTCGATCAGCACACCCCCAAAATCAAAAATTACGGTATCTATGGTTATCTGGCTCATCATTCACTCAGGCTGATATTTCTACATAATTTCCTTCCGGGTCCAGTACCACACTCTCGTAATAGCCATCACCGGTCGTTCTTGGCTCACTTTCAATAGTATATCCATCGCTTCGTAATCTATCTGTAAGAGCGTCCACCCCTTGTTTATTCCCAATAGAAATGGCAAAATGGGCTACACCATGTAAAAAGCCTCTTTTGCCTGGATTTGGCTCTATATCCGGCCGGTGCATAATTTCCAGCCTCGTTTTGTCGCTGCCAAAATACAAAAAGTAAGATGTAAACTGTTTTCTGGGATTGATATATTTATCTCCGGCGCTTACATCAAAATAGGTCGTATAAAAATTCTTTATCTTTTCCAGGTCATGTACCCAGATAGCAAGGTGTTCGATCTTCATAAGTGTGCGAAATATATACACAAAAGTAGAAGTTGTAAACTTGTCAAACTATCGGCTGATTGATCAATACTTTTGCTCCATTGACTTATTTCAGGTATCGTTTGCTAAAATTGTGTTAATGTGGCAAATTTATCCGATGAAACTAAAACGGGAAAATATTCCTGCCAGCCAGGAAAGTTTTTTTAAGGTATCTACCCACGACAGAAGTAATCCCTGTCAGGTATTATGGCATTATCATCCCGAATGTGAACTGGTATATATTCCGGCAGGAAATGGCCGGCGGCAAGTCGGGCATCACATGAGCCAGTATACCAACGGCGATCTGGTACTGATAGGTCCGCATATTCCACACCTGAATTTCCACTATCAGGCACAGAGCGATTTTGAAGAAATCATTATTCAGTTCAGTAAAGAAACCCTGCTCAGTTCACTTTGCCTGTTTCCCGAATTCGCCGCTGTAGTAAGATGGCTGAATAAACTACAGACAGGAATAGCTTTCGGCGAGGAAACCAGAAAGCAACTGGATAAAAAACTACGGTCCCTGCTAACAATGGCTCCCCTGGACAAAACCCTCTCTATGCTGAAACTACTCCATACACTATCTACTGCTACAGACGGATTCCTGCTGGATTCTCCGGTAAAACTGCCTCACTACCAGTATTATGACGGTGAACGGATTAATAAGGTATATGGGTATATACAAGCCCATTATCAGCAGCCTATGGATATGGCAGCAGTAGTTGCCCTGACCGGTTTATCACAGGCGGCTTTTTGCCGGTTTTTCCGGAAAATGACAAATATGCGTTTTACAGATTTTGTAAATGAGTACCGCATCAACAAAGCCTGCCAGCTGCTCATGGAAGGCTGTCCGGTAATGCAGGCTGCCTATACAAGCGGTTTTAACGCCATTTCCCATTTTAATGTAAGCTTCCGGAAAAAGATGCAAATTACCCCTACCGCCTACCGCAATAAGTGGGTATCTGAACAGGAAAGAAAAGCGCAGTCTTTTCAGGGAGTATCGATCAATTAAACAATAAAAAGAGTACATCTCATCCGAAAATTTTTTCTTATTGAATCCAGATGCGTGACACCGAATATTTTTCTCACCTGTATGAAATTGCCAGTGACCTGAATAAGGAATTTTCCCTGCATGCGGCCCTGAGAAAAGCGCTGGAAAAAACCGTAAATCTGTTAAACCTGGAAACTGGCTGGATCTGGCTGGTGCAGGCAGATGTAAAGTCGGTATACCTGGCGGCTTCTTATAACCTCCCTCCTGCCCTGAGCGACCACCCGGAACGGCTTTCGGGATGGTGCTACTGTATTGAAAAATACCTGTCCGATCATATTGCCAAAGCCAGAAACATCAGTGAAATTTCATGCAGCCGACTCAAAAACATCAAAACTGGTACCAGGGAACTCAAGTTTCATGCGACGATACCGATAACAACCGGAGGTCAGAAAGTAGGACTCATTAATCTGGTAAGCAAAGAAATTCAGCAACTCAACGATACACAACTATCTATTCTCAATACCATTAGTGAACTGATCGGCATGGCCATTCAGCGAACCAGGTTGCAGGAATCCTATACCCATCCTCAGGCAACCAAAGATGCTACCATTCTGGAAGTGTTGAACCGGATACTAAGCCCAAGACTAGAAACCCTGATCATACATTTACAAGA
Source organism: Rhodocytophaga rosea (assembly GCF_010119975.1). Lineage (GTDB taxonomy): Bacteria > Bacteroidota > Bacteroidia > Cytophagales > 172606-1 > Rhodocytophaga > Rhodocytophaga rosea. Next base: position 6,436,692 of record NZ_CP048222.1, on the reverse strand, counting down.
AGCAATAGTAGTTACAGAAAAAACAGATATTTCCAGCGTACAGGAACATCTCCATGCTTCCTTAACAGAAGCAATAAACTTGCAGGAACAACTATTGCTCATTCTGCACGAATCCAGTGATCCTGCACAGAAATCCCCGGATAATCATTTAAAATATCCCGGCTCGCCCTTAACCAACCGTGAACTGGAATTATTGCTGCTGGTAAAAAAAGGGTTTACCAATAAGCAAATTGCCGATCAGTTATTTATTTCCGAACGTACGGTTAAATTCCACATGACCTCCATTATGTCCAAGCTATACGCCGGTACCCGTACCGAAGCCGTAGATATAGCGTTGAAACGTGGATTGTTAACAGCTTAACTTGTTTTTTCATCCAGGTATCTACAGTAAATTTGTGTTTTAAACAGACACCTGCACCATAGTGCAGGTGATGGCTGCTTCCTACTGCCTCTTATCTGACTCTGGAGTTATAATTCAGTACTATTGTACAGGTACATTTCTGGCCTTTAGGCCGTTTTTTAAGGCTATTGGTCTGTCCATCTTTGCATCGTTACAAACCGATACACAATCATGACGACAGATCAAAAAACTGCTCTTATTACGGGGGCATCTAAAGGCTTAGGATTTGCACTGGCAGAAAACCTGGCTCGTAAAGGATGGAAATTGCTGATCAATGCACGGGATGCCAGACAATTATTGTCCGCAAAAAATTTTCTGCAACGCTTTACCGAAGTAGTGGCCATATCAGGAGATGTGCGCGATGAAATCCATTTATGGCAACTGGCTGAAGCCTTAGCGCAACATCAATGGAAAGTAGACCTGGTAGTGAATAATGCCTCTACGCTCGGTGTTTCTCCCCTGCAACCTTTATTAAGCCATCCAGTAGATAACCTGCATCTGGTGTTTCATACTAATCTGATCGCACCGGTTTCGCTTTTGCAAAAAGTGCAATCTTATCTCAAGGATGGAGCTACCATTGTTAATGTAAGCAGCGATGCCGGTGCTGAGGCGTATGAGAAATGGGGCGCCTATGGAGGCAGCAAAGCTGGCTTAGACCACCTGACAGCCATCCTGGGAAAAGAAAATCCACAGTTTCATTTCTATGCCTTTGATCCCGGAGATATGCGAACCGATATGCACCAGGCTGCTTTTCCCGGAGAAGACATTTCAGACCGGCCTACACCTACAGAATATGCGGTTCCGGCTATTCTCCACCTTGTTAAAGGCACCTTGCCCAATGGCCGCTACACCCCGCAGCTTCTCAAATTACAGCAAGCATAAACCAAAGCCCCTGCTACTCGAAAAAAGCTCTTTTCACTTAAATCATCTGTATGCAAACACTAAGTAATCATATTATACAATTCGACCTGCCTGAACACCTCTCCTGCCCTCAACCTACCGAGGAACGGGAATTATTACGGGATGAAGTCCGCTTACTGGTCACTACTGGTTCGGGGAAGATCAGTCACGGCCTGTTCCATAATATATCTGACTATATAAACCCTGGCGATGTGCTGGTGGTAAATACTTCTGCAACCATTCCCTCAGCACTGGCAGTAACGCTGCCTGATGGCAGTGAAGGCGTGATACATCTAAGCAACCAGATCAATGCCCAGCAGTGGCTCATAGAAATAAGATCGATCCGGGGTAATAAAACCGTACGATGGAAAGCCGGAGAACCAGGAATGGTATTTCGCTTACCAGGTGATGCCAGTATTACGGTGGATGAACGGTTTTATGCTAATAAGCAATTACTGGATCTATGGTTGGCAACCCTACGACTTTCCCAGCCAGTAGAAGATTATCTGGCAGCACATGCGTTTCCCATTCAGTATGAAAAAATCAATCACCGCTATCCATTGGCCTATTACCAGACGTTCTTTTCTTTTCATCCGGGTAGTGCAGAAATGCCCTCAGCCGGCCGGGGATTTACGTCTCAGGTGGTAGATAAGTTGCTAGAAAAAGGAGTGGTGTTTGCACCTGTTCTCTTGCATACGGGCGTATCCAGCCTGGAAGAAAATGAGGCACCTTATCCGGAATATATGGAGATCAGTCCCATTTCGGCTGCTATTATTAATGCTGCAAAAAGCCGGGGAAACCGCATTATTGCCGTGGGCACTACTGCCATACGAGCCATTGAGAGTGCCGCCGGTACAGATGGAATGTTGAGGCCATACCGGGGAAACACCAGTTTGTTTATTGATGAAAACTACTCTCTGAAAATAACAGATGCCCTGCTTACCGGCTTTCATGAACCAAGAGCTTCTCATCTGCACATGCTACAGGCACTGGCAGGTATGGATCACCTGGAACTTGCCTACCAAGCAGCTATTGCGGCCGACTATTACTGGCATCAGTTCGGAGACCTGCACCTGATTTTACCTTAACACAATATCTAATAATCTTTAACCTCTACATCATAACTATGTTGCCTACGATACGTGCCGACGTGCTGGTTTTTAAAACCAACCTCCGGCTCAAAAAAGACCTGAAGCGGATCTCCGCCAATATCAGCAAAGAGCCCAGAATAAAACTGTGGCATGTAGATACAGCAGATACAGATAAGGTGTTGAGAATCGAAGCGGTAGACATAAGTGCTACTGATATTATTCAACTCATAGAACAGGCCGGCTATCAATGCGCAGAACTACCAGATGAGTGATATGCCATAAATATTATCTCACCACTGTTTGCTGCCAGGTATTAGCAGTTTGTAGCCGATCAATACTGTATCAGATAAATCATTAACACTTTATATACCTATACATCCTAACTTTTACATACATTTCACATTTATGAATCAACTCATCTTAATTGACCAATTCGTAGTACCCTCACAATCCAGGAAACAGTTTATCGAAAGAATGCAGATCAACAGAAGTTTTATAAAAACACAGCCGGGATTTATCAATGATATGGCCTATGAGCAAACCACAGAAAATGGCGAATACAAATTTATTGCCCTGGCCATCTGGGAGAACGAAGAGTCATTTATGCAGGCGAAAAAGGCTGTAGCAGCATTATATCAACAACAGGGATTTAACCTTCCCGAAATGCTGAATACCTTACAAATCCGCATGGATAGAGGGGTTTATTCGCCCCTGAGCAACTGATCTATGAAATAAAGATTGTAAGAATTATTGTTTGGCTTTTCGAATGAAACAACCTATAAATGGTTTTAAAAGTATGAATAATTTGGTAATTTAAATGTGAATGCATGTTTGAGAAGAATTACACCTTGAAATAATAGTGCTGAGATTGTTATTCCATCATTTTCACTTATTTTTAAAGCTATTTGCATAGAAAGCAGCAGGATATCTTTGTTGCCTAATACTGGTTCATTACTGTTCCAGCTATAGTGTTTCTGCTTTAGACATTTAACAATCTTTATACACTACACATTTGTATGCTATCCTATGAAGTAGGGCAAGTATTGCCATCTTTTTTCTCTCCGGGCCATGAGTTATGCCGGTCGAGTTTTACTGCTGCATTTTTCGACCTGATTTACTGGATACCTACTTATGAAACAGAAAACATTTACCGCTGGCAGCATGCACAGCTGGAATATGGGGTGTATATCGCTAACCATATTCCTTTTTTTCTGCTCACGTTTCCGGCAGAGAACTGGAGTGTAGATGTTAGCCTCAATATCTATTCTATGCAAGCTGAATTAATCGCAGAGTGGCTTACTGAAAAGGGAAATAGCCTTACCATGCTTTTATGCGACTGCTATAGCAATATATTGCTCGATATACGGAAAACGCAGATCGCTCCGGCACATGCCAGAATTATCCGTGAAACTCTGGCAGAACAAAAGCAAGCGTATACTGATGCCTTTCAGGTGCAAAAAATGATAGAAAATACGATGCATGCTATGTCCACAGAGGATATGATTAAAAAGAGCACGATGTATAAATTACGCTGATAGTCTTATCTATTCCAGGCAGCGTAGAATCATTTAAGTTTAAGAAAATGCCCTTACCTATACATGCAAATCCTGTGAAACAAACCGGAAGAACGGAATATAAGCAGCATTTTACCAGAACTATCAACTGCTTCATTTATACCTTTTTCTTATTCCTCTTACCGCCTATTGTAAGTTTTGCACAAACAGGCAAACCTGCAGGAAAACCTAATATCGTTTTAATAGTTGCTGACGATCATGGAACGGATGCCCTGGGTTGTTATGGAAACCGGGTAATTAAAACTCCTCATTTAGATCAGCTGGCTGCGGAAGGTGTCCGCTTTACGAATGCATTTTGCACGGCTGCCAGTTGCAGTCCGAGCCGTACCGTAATTCTATCAGGGATGCATAATCATGCCAATGGCATGTATGGACTTGAGCATAGTTTTCACCATTTCAATTCATTTGCCAGCATTGAAAGCCTGCCGGTATTACTTGCCAAAGCAGGCTACCAAACGGCCAGAGTAGGCAAATTTCACGTAGGTCCAGAGCAGGTATACGCCTTTCAAAAAGTATTATCCTCCGGAAAAGCCAATGATCCGGCTTCCTTAGGACGCAATCCGGTGCAAATGGCCGAACTAAGCAAATCTTTTATTACCAGTATCAATCAGCCTTTCTTCCTCTATTTTGCTACAGATGATCCTCACCGGTCTAATAAAGTATTGCCCAATGGAGAGCCGGATTTTAATACCGGTACAGCACCTAATCCATTTGGCAACAGGCAGGAAGGATATGCTGGTATAAAAGAAGTTAGTTACCAGCCTGCACAAGTAGCTGTACCCTCCTTTTTGCCTGATACCAGGGAAAGCCGGGCGGAATTAGCGCAATATTACCAGGCTGTTTCCAGGATAGACCAAGGGGTAGGTAAGTTAATAGAATACCTGAAAGCATCAGGTAAATATGAAAATACAGTAATTATATACATATCCGATAACGGGATTGCATTTCCAGGTGCAAAAACTACCTTATATGATGCCGGAATAAAGCTTCCCTGTATTGTTCGCAGTCCGACTACACTGAAGAAAGGAATGGTACAGCAGGGTATGATTTCCTGGACAGATATTACACCTACCATTTTAGAGTTTGCCGGTGCCTTGCCAGCGCAGGCCGCTTTTCATGGCCGCTCCTTTAAAAAACTGCTCGAAGAGGAAACTGTACCTGGCTGGGATGAGGTGTATGCTTCCCATTCCCTGCATGAAATTACCATGTACTATCCGATGCGGGCAGTAAGGACCAGGAAATACAAACTGATCTATAATATTGCTCACCAGCTTCCTTTTCCTTTGGCACTTGATCTGGTAAAATCATTCACCTGGCAAGGGATTATGCGATCGAAAACGAAACAGTATGGCAAAAGAACAATAGATGCATTTTTGAACCGGCCTAAGTTTGAACTATATGACCTGGAAAAAGACCCGGATGAAATCCAGAATCTGGCAAACAGCCCGGCACATCAAGATGTTTTTACACAACTACTCGGGAAGCTTAAACATTTTCAGCAGCAAACCCATGACCCCTGGATTCACAAATGGGAATATGAATAACCCGCCCTATGGTAGCCTACATAAAAAGTACTATCTATCATTAGAAAAACATAATTTACCACCTTGCCTCTTACATATGTAGCTTTCCTTGTTATATTTATGCTATTCCCGGCTTATACTATTATATATTGCTACACTGGCAATAATGCTTCTGATTCATAAGAATTGGCTATTTTTTAATTGTAGTGTATGCAATCTTTATACTTCCGGCCGTTTTTTATACATATTCTGCTTTCTGTTACCATCATTCTATTTACTATTTCCTCGGCTTTTGCCCAATCTTCCCGGCAGCAGTTTAAATATATTACCAGTAATGAAGGGCTTTCACATAATAATGTCACCTGTATTTTACAAGACAGCCAGGGCTTTATGTGGTTTGGCACTTTCGATGGCCTTAACAAGTACGATGGATATACCTTTACAGTCTACCGGAATAATCCTGAGAACCCACATAGTTTAAGTGAAAATTATATCTGGACTGTTTTTGAAGATAAACAAGGAAGAATCTGGGCAGGAACCAATGATGGCGGCTTAAGCCTCTACAACCGCGAGCAGGACAACTTCACCAATTATCAGTACAACAAAAACAATAAACATAGTATTAGCCATAATAATGTACGGGCTATAGGCCAGGACAAAGATGGAAATATTATCGTTGGCACCTATGGGGGCGGACTCAACATTTTCAACCCGGCTACCCAGGTTTTTACTCATTACAAACACAACCCTCAAAATAAATCAAGCCTGAGCAGTGATTATGTAACCACTCTAAAAATTGACAGCAAGCAAAACATCTGGATAGGCACAACCAATGGATTAAATCTATTTAATGCCGTAAACAAAACATTTACAGGCTACCATAATAATCTTTTTGATACTACTACTATCAGCCATAATGACATCCGGGTAATTTATGAAGACAAACAAGGAACACTATGGCTTGGAACGGAAGGAGGCGGATTAAATAAATTTAACCAGTTGGCAAACACGTTTATCCGGTATCAGCACACTTCTACTCAGCCTAAGGGAATCAGCCATAATGATGTTATTTCCATGGAGGAAGACTGGAAAGGGGATCTCTGGGTGGGCACCCGCAACGGCGGCATCAATGTACTCAATAAGACCACAAATACTTTTTATTATCACACACATCAGGAAGGCAGCCAGGAAGGGTTAAATAACGGTTCTGTTTATTGTATCTATAAAGACAACATAGATAATATGTGGGTAGGTACGTATAGCGGGGGAATAAACCTGTTGTATAAACAATCGCAAAAGTTTACCCACTACAAAAACGACATCCATAACCCGAATAGTCTTACAAATAATAATGTACTTTCCTTATATGAAAATGCTGATGGCATGATATGGATCGGAACCGATGGCGGAGGCTTAAATCTATGGAACAGAGAAAAAAATACATTTATCTCACGTACGCATAGTGATCAACTTCCAACCTCTATCGGAAGCAACTATGTATTAGCTATTTATCAGGATAAAGACAATACGCTATGGCTTGGCAATTTTAAAGGTGGATTATCTCTGTTCAATGCCAGGAATAATAATTTTACTACTATCAATGCCGGTAGTAAGCTGAAGAACTTTAGAGAGGAAAGCATCAGTGTGATTATCCAGGATAAAAAACGGTATGTCTGGATAGGCACCATAGATAATGGATTGATCCGCTATGATAGAACAACGCATACTTTTACGCAATTCAGATCAGAGGACATTTCTTCCGGAAGTATAAGTCATAATTCTATCCTTTCTTTATTCATTGATGGCAAAGATAACTTATGGGTAGGCACCGCAGTAGGTCTGAATCTGTATGATGAGAAAAGCCAGTCATTTACCCGTTTTTTACACGATAGGAGGAATAGTAAAAGTTTAAGTAATAACCTGGTCAATACGATTTATGAAGACAGTAGCCATCGCCTGTGGATTGGTACCAACGGAGGGCTTAATCTTTTCGATTCAATTACTAATTCCTTTACCAGTTTTAAAGAAACGCAGGGCCTGCCCAGTGGTGTTATCCAATGTATTTTAGAAGATAATTCCAGAAATCTCTGGCTCAGCACAAACAAAGGCTTATCGAAGTTTACCCCTGCTACTTATTCCTTCAGAAACTATGGAATCAGTGATGGAGTGCAAGGCAATTCGTTTAACCGGTCAGCTGGCTATAAACTCAAAAATGGAGAGATGCTATTTGGCGGACAAAATGGGTTTAATATTTTTCATCCGGATAGCCTTCAAGACAACAAGTTTGTTCCGCCGGTCTATATTACTGGCTTCCAGCTTTTTAACAAATCAGTAGAAGTAGGCGATAATAGTCCTTTGAAGCAACACATCAGCACAGCCAAAGAGATAACACTTGCCTATGAGCATTATGTTTTCTCTTTTGAGTTTTCGGCCCTCAATTTTATATTACCTGAGAAAAACCAGTATGCTTACCAATTAGAAGGGTTCGACCAGGAATGGAATTATGTAGGCAACAAGCGCACCACCACGTATACCCATTTAGATCCTGGTGAGTATGTTTTCAAAGTGAAAGCTTCCAATAACGACGGCATCTGGAATACAACACCTGCCAGTATCAAAATCAATATTATTCCTCCCTTCTGGATGACGTGGTGGTTTAAAAGCATGATCATTCTGCTTATTACCGGTAGTATTATAAGTTTCAACTGGGTCAGGCTTCGTAATATAAATACACAGAAAAAAGAATTAGCCAGACAGGTACATGAACGGACGGCTGAAGTGATCCTGCAAAAAGAGGAACTACAGATACAAGCACAGTTTTTAGAAGAAATAAACCTGGCACTGGTTGCTCAGAAAGAATATGAGCAGCAAGCCCGGCAGGAAGCAGAACAAGCCCGTAAAGCAGCTGAATCGGCTAATCAGGCTAAAAGTGTTTTTCTGGCCAATATGAGCCATGAGATCCGTACGCCTATGAATGGAGTTATCGGAATGGCTGCCTTGCTTTCTGAAACGGCTTTAACGGATGAGCAACTGGAATATACCCAAACCATACATAGTTGCGGAGAAAACCTGTTAGGCGTTATTAACGATATCCTGGACTATTCTAAAATAGAATCAGGTAACCTGGAGCTGGAGCAGCAACAAGTAAATATACGCCATTGTATCGAACAGGTACTAGACATGTTTGCCGGCAAAGCGGCTCAGACAGGTGTAGACCTGTTATACCAGATAGAAAATAATGTTCCTGCCACCTTTATCGGAGACAGCCTGCGGGTACGCCAGGTATTAGTAAATCTGGTAGGAAATGCCATCAAATTCACGGAGAAAGGAGAAATTCTGGTAAAAGTAAGCCTATCCGAAGAGAAGAATGAGGAGCCACTCACCCTGGCTTTTCAGGTGAGCGATACTGGTATTGGTATTGCAGAAGATAAGGTTTCACGCTTGTTTAAAGCATTTTCCCAGGTAGATTCTTCTACCACCCGTAAATATGGAGGCACCGGACTTGGACTTGCCATTTGTGCAAGATTAGTTGAATTAATGAAGGGGCAAATCGGGGTAGAAAGCCAGATGGGTAAAGGAACCACTTTTCACTTTACTATTCAAACCAGTATAGTTTCATCGGCTCCGGTTTCTGGTATATTGCCCTCTGTATCAGAACTGGAAGGTAAACGGATATTGATTGTAGATGATAATATAACCAGTTTAAACCTTCTGAAAACCCAGCTTGACCAATGGAAGATAGAGACATTTACATCCTCTGGCGGCAAAGAAGCACTTCAACTATTGTCGCAAACAGCGGTTGACTTAGTAATGACAGATAAGAACATGCCTGCGATGGATGGGATTTTGCTAGCAAAAGCGATTGAAATAAACCATGAACGGCTTCCTGTTGTATTACTCAATTCCTTTGGAGATGAAAGTTATAAAAAGTACCCTCAATTATTTGCGGGTGTTTTGAATAAGCCTGTCAAACAGGAAGGGCTTTATAAACTTATTCTCCATCAGTTTGCCCCACAAAATCAGGAATTTACGCCCGTTAAACAACAGGTTCTGTCTACAGAGTTTTCACTTAAAAATCCGCTCCGTATTCTGGTTGCCGAAGATAATGAGGTGAATCAGTTAATAATCAAAAGAATCCTGACAAAACTTGGCTATCAGGTGGCTATTGTAAATAATGGGATTGAAGTCCTACAGAAAATAGCAAATGAAACTTTTGATGTGATTCTGATGGATGTACAAATGCCGGAAATGGATGGCTTAGAAACGACCAGAGCGGTTCGCAGCCAGGCAATACAGCAGCCGGTTATTATTGCATTAACCGCCAATGCTATGCAGGGAGATAGAGAACTATGTTTGCAGGCAGGAATGGATGATTATATCAGTAAGGCTATTAACCTGGAAGATTTGAAGAATTGTCTGGTGAAAGCAACCGTAACGCTGCAAGAGACGAAAACTTAAAAATGGTTACAGCAGTCAATTTGCCTGGTTTATCCTAGTATTAGCGGAAAATAAATGAAAAAGTATCTAGGAATTGCATTATTGTGTTTTGTGGCTATGAGTTCTTATAGCCAATGTCCGTCAACAGTCTATGTTCGGGATTTAGGAAAATATGCCAGAGTGGAACGTTGTCAGAAGGATAAAGGAGAAGCCATCAATATGGTGATTAGTTTTCATACCGAAGAAACCTATAATTATGGCAAGTGGCGGAGTTACTATGCCAATGGAGCGCCAAGAGAAGAAGGTTTTATCACGTTAGAATTCTTAATGAATACTAAAATGAGGCAACCTGGTTATCTGGGCTATAAATCCAAACCCTATGTAGAAAAACGAGTAGGCAAATGGATATATTGGGACACGAAAGGTAATCAAACTGTAGAGTTCTATCAATAAAAAATCATTCGCTCATACTTAAATCATCAACAACCCCACCGCCAAACCTGCAATCTTAACACAAGAAAGAGTTTATGAGCCGTTAGCAATCAAATGAAGAATCATATTTGGCTTATAGTGATGTTGATGGAATGCACTACTATTGATTCATCTTTTATAGAGGGTAAATAATTTTAAGGCATCACCTATTGACTTTTAGATACCGATTGGTATCTTTGTTCATGCGTAATCCAGAGGCTACCAAGGAAATGATTTTGAAGCAATCAGGCATCCTGTTTAACACACAAGGATACAAAGCCACATCTATTAGTAACATTACGGATGCCACTGGATTGACTAAAGGAGCGATTTATAAGCATTTCAGCAACAAAACAGAACTTGAACAGCAAACGCTGGCTTATTTATCTGGACTAATCTCTACTAAATTGCGTGAGATTATCAGGAATGAAAAAACAGCCGGCGATAAACTCCGTGCTATTTTTTCTTTTTTTGAAACCTATATTACCAAGCCTCCTTTAAAAGGCGGTTGTCCTTTACTGAATGCGGCTACTGAGGCGGATGATGCACTTCCTGCTTTACGGAAGGAAGCCCATAAAATGCTTACTACCCTCCGCCAGTCTGTGGTGCATATCCTGGAAAAAGGCATCGAACACAAACAAATCAAGGCTGATACAGATACCGTTTTTTATGCTTCCTTAATCATTGCCGGACTTGAAGGAGGAATTATGATGAGTAAACTGGAAGGCAATAATGATGATATTGTCAAAATGACTAAACATCTGAATAAACAGTTGATTGAAATAGAAATATAATTTTTTTTATCCATCAAGATACCAATCGGTATCTACAAAACAAACTTATATGCAAAAGATCCTTCCACAACTGATAGGTTTTTACCTGAATTTACTAGCCTATATTGCCCCGCAAAAAGCAGGCAAATTAGGATTCAGGGTATTTTGCTATCCGGCCAGGGTAAAGATGACTGCCCGCCAGCGCCAGTTTTTACAAAGTGCCCGGCATTTTACTATTCCCTATAATAAAGAGGCGATTCAAGGATACAAATGGGGAAACGGCCCGGTAAATATTCTGCTCCTGCATGGATGGCAAAGCCATACATACCGCTGGAAACGCTACATAGAAGCCATCGATAAAAGCCATTATACCCTATACGCTTTAGATGCTCCAGGCCATGGACTAAGTTCCGGCAGTTTCATGACTGTACCTCTTTACAGCGCTATTATAGTGAAAGCGATAGAACATATTGGTAAAAGTACATATCGTGATCGGTCACTCCCTGGGCAGTTTTACAGCCATATACACCTTCCATACACAACCCCGGTTATTGCCTGATAAACTTATCGCTACGGCTTGTCCTGGAGAAGCACAGGAGTTTTTCAATTTCTATCAAAAGCAACTTGGTTTAAATGCCAGAACTATGAACCTGACCGTGAAACAATTTGAAAAGGAAGTACAGCATTTGCCAGCCTATTTTTCTGCTCCTACTTTTACAAAAAATTTAACGATACCCGGCTTACTTATTCATGATGAGGAAGACCAGGAAACATTGGTAGAAAATGCCATCTCGATTCACCAGTCCTGGAAAAATTCAAAATTGATCCTAACTAAAGGCAAAGGTCATAATCTAAAATCGGATGAAGTGGTAAATCATGTGATCGATTTTATTGCCCAGGAACATGTATTGGAAGTAACCAGGCAGAAAACATTGTAGCCATACGTTTAAGTATGGTTGTAAAAATTAACTTCAGCAAAGGTGATATAGAAATAAAACTTACTACTTTAAATTATGTAAGTCATCCACTTTTCTGAAAAGAGAAATTAAATATTAATAAACTCAGAATCCAAAGCCAAAATCTGCATTTAATAGCTCATCATAGGTAGCCAGGTTGAAGCGGTACAGCACAGGCGCTTTGTGACCAACATCAGTTTTTACTTCATCCAGCCGGTCTAGTATTCCCAGTTTCAGCATCTTTTTTTCAAAATTGCGCCGATCGATGGTTTTACCCAGAATCGTCTCATATAAGCGGCGCAGTTCGGTCATGGTGAATTTAGTGGGGAGTAAATTTAGTCCGATGGGTTTATTTAACAGGTGTCCTTGAAGGGCTTTCAGGGCATGTTTTACAATATCAGCATGGTCATGAATCAAGTGAGGTACCTTGCTAATATCCCACCAGCGGCAATCAGCAATTAAAGGAGTGGTGGTAGGAATGGCTTTTGAAAAATCAACCAGGGCATAATATCCTAAAGAAATCGTCCGTTGCAAGAGCCATTGCTGGGTCTGACTGTCTACCTCGGACCGTTCCAGCATTTCCCGGCTTCCGGGCAGATTGGTCCGGTTTACTTCCCCGAATATTTTAAATTGTTCCAAAAAAATATTTTGTAAACTGGTACGCTCCTGCAAAATACGTTTAGCTGCTGCATCCACGGATTCTTCCGGAAAAATAAATCCACCAGGCAAACTCCACACCCCAAATTTTTCCCACTTGATAAGTAAAATCTTTAATTGATTTTCGTGAAAACCAAATACACAACAATCGATGGAAATGTGCGGTAAGAATTTACTAAAATCATCGTATGGTGCTGTAGCCGTATTCTTTTTTGTTTGCATAAAGTAAAAATACAAAAATTATATGCGTAATTTTTACGCATATCTAAAATTTATATAAATTGCGTAATTGTTACGCAGTAAATTTAGTTTGGATATACTGACTTTGCTGCTTTTGCAAGAGACTTTTACCACACAATTGCCATCGCATATATTCAATTTAGAAAGTGTAGCCTGTTTCACCTACCTCACACCACATCATGAAAAAGATAATTCTATTACTCTGCCTGATACCTGCCTTATCAGCCTATTGCCAGCAACAAACCCAGCCTGCACCTGGCAATATCATAGCCATTACCAATAAAGGCGGACAGCAGCTAAAGTATTCCTCCGCTTCTGGCGTAAAAATTATAAAAGAGGGCAATAATTCATTTAAAGATTTGAATAAAAACGGCAAACTGGATGCCTATGAAGACTGGCGTTTACAGGTGGAAGTCCGTGCCAAAGACTTAGCTTCTAAATTGTCAATAGAGCAAATTGCCGGACTTATGCTGTATAGCCGCCACCAACCTATCCCGGCTGCCGCTGGTGGACCCTTTGCCGGTACCTATAATGGAAAACCTTTTGCTGATAGTGGTGCCAAACCCTCCGACTTATCTGACCAGCAACTGGCCTTTTTAACGAAAGATAATGTGCGCCACGTGCTCATTACGTCTGTACAAAGTCCGGAAGTGGCAGCCTTGTGGAACAATAATGCGCAGGCGCTGGCAGAAGGCATTGGCCTGGGCATTCCGGTGAATAATAGTTCTGATCCAAGGCATGGCACGGTGGCCAATGCCGAATATAATGCCGGAGCTGGAGGAGCCATTTCCATGTGGCCAGGATCATTAGGTCTGGCTGCAAGCTTCAACCCAGATCTGGTGCAGAAATTTGGACAGATCGCCGCTACTGAATACCGGGCACTGGGGCTTACTACCGCTCTTTCTCCACAGGTAGACTTAGCGACTGATCCCCGCTGGAACCGGGTGAGTGGTACATTCGGCGAAGATCCGCAACTGGCAACCGATATAGCCAGAGCTTATATTGATGGTTTCCAGACTTCCACTGGTGACAAAGAAATCAAGAATGGATGGGGGTTCAACAGTGTGAATGCGATGGTGAAACACTGGCCAGGTGGCGGCTCTGGAGAAGGTGGCCGGGATGCCCATTATGGCTACGGAAAATATGCGGTATATCCTGGCAATAATTTCAAAACACACTTTTTGCCATTTATTAATGGGGCATTCAAATTAAAGGGGAAAACCGCAAAGGCTTCTGCTGTAATGCCCTATTACACTGTTTCTTTCGATCAGGATAAAAAATATAACGAGAACGTTGGCAATAGTTACAATAAGTATATTATCAGCGATCTGCTCCGGGATCAGTACCAGTATGATGGTGTGGTATGTACCGACTGGCTTGTAACTGGTGACGAAACGGCAATAGATGTGTTTTTAACTGGTAAATCCTGGGGTGTTGAAAAACTCTCAGTAGCCCAGCGGCATTACAAAGCCCTAATGGCTGGCGTAGACCAGTATGGCGGAAACAATGAAATGGGTCCGGTGATAGAAGCTTATCAGATCGGGGTAAAAGAACATGGAGAAGCGTTGATGCGCAAGCGTTTTGAAGTATCCGCCGTACGTTTGTTACTCAATATATTCCGCCTGGGTTTATTTGAAAACCCATACCTGGATACTGAGGCATCCAAAAAGATAGTAGGACAAGCGGCTTTTATGCAGGCAGGCTATGAAGCCCAGTTACAATCGGTAGTAATGCTCAAAAACAAAGCAAATGTATTACCGCTGCAAAAAAATAAAACAGTTTACATCCCCAAACAATTTACGCCGGCTGGGCGCAATTTCCTGGGTATGCCTACGCCTGAAAAACTGGATTATCCGGTAAATCTGGATATTGTAAAAAAATACTTCAAGGTAACCGACAATCCCGACGAATCGGATTATTCCCTTGTGTTTATAAACAACCCCAATTCCGGTGGCGGATATAATAGCGAACTGGCAAAAATCGGCACTACCGGATATGTACCTATCAGTTTACAGTATGGTCCTTACACTGCACAAGGCACCCGTGACCCAAGTATTGGAGGTGGCGATCCTTTGGAGACTTTTACCAACCGCAGTTATATCGGAAAAAGTACGCAGGCGATCAATCACACTGACTTAAGTATGGTGACCGATACCTACGCCAAAATGAAAGGCAAACCAGTAATCGTTTCCATGCACATGACTAATCCGGCGGTTATGGGTGAATTTGAAAAGCAAGCCAATGCTATTCTGGTGTATTTCGGCGTACAGGATCAGGCATTGCTCGACCTGCTGACCGGGGTTGCAGAACCTTCTGCCCTATTACCTTTTCAGCTCCCGGCCGATATGCAAACTGTAGAAGCCCAGTTTGAAGATGTTCCCCGCGACATGAAATGCTATGTGGATGCAGAAGGGAATCGTTATGATTTTGGCTTTGGCATGAACTGGAAAGGTGTAATTAAAGATGCCCGTACAGCCAAATACCTCAAACCAACACTAGGTTTAAAATAAGAACTCTTAGACAATCAACTTTCTTAAAACCAGGCTTCCCATTAATTTTTCACTCCACCATGAAATACTTTTTGCCTTTGCTCCTAGCCTGTTCGTCGGTTGCGTTTGCGCAACCCACACGGCCAAATCCTACGCCAAACGATACGTTAAAATCAATCCGGGTAAGCGCTAACAACCATATAGTTCTTAGCATCTACGCCCCAAAAGCGAGCGAAGTAACGGTGATGGGAGATTTCTTATCTGAGTATAAACCCCTGGCTTTAGCCAAAACAAATGCTGGCGTATGGTCTGTCGCTGTTGGCCCTTTGAAGCCGGATGTGTATACCTATGATTTTACAGTGGATGGTGTAAAAACATTCGATCCTAAAAATCCGCACTATAAAGAAGGGGAAAATGGCTTGTCTAATCTGTTTGAACTACCGGGAAAAGAAAGCGAGTATTGTGCTGTCAAAAATGTACCTCATGGCACGGTAGAAAAAGTGTGGTTTCCTTCTGCAGTGACGAAAAATACAGGGCGTATGCATGTATATACACCGCCAGGCTATGAAACCATGAAAGATAAACTGCCTGTATTATACCTGCAACATGGCGGTGGCGATAACGATGCCGCCTGGACAACGGCTGGCAAAGCGAACCTGATTCTGGATAACCTGCTGGCAGAAGGAAAAATAAAGCCTATGGTAGTAGTTATGCCGATGGGGCATCCAGCGCCGGGGTTTCATATGGAGCCAGGCACTGATACTGATCCTTATTACAAACAGCTATTAACAGAAATTATTCCCTATATCGAATCCCATTACAATGTTTCGGCCAAAAGAGAAAACCGTGCCTTTGCCGGACTTTCTATGGGTGGGATTCAGGCTTTAAATATTGCCTTGTTTCATCCCGAGAAGTTTGCTTATGTATTGCCCTTAAGTACCGGCTATTTTCCTACTCAACTGAAAACTCTGGAAGAGAAATATAGTACTCAGTTGAAAAACCCGGAAATCAATAAACTTAAGCTATTCTGGATTGCCATGGGAGGAGAAAAAGATATTGCCTATACAAACGGACAGAATGTGTTGAAGCTGTTTGACAAATACGGAATCAAATATAAAACCAATGATTATCCAGCCGGGCACACCTTTATTACCTGGCGGCATAATTTGTATGAATTTGCTCCATTGCTTTTTCAATAATCAATTCATGTAGCCATGTACTCCACATGCAAATCCAACTCAGATAGTTTTCTTAATATACCTTATGAATGCATAATTCTTTAAAGAAACAACAGAACACCCATGATAAAACAAGCTAGCGTAAATGCTGGCTTGTTTTATTTTTATGCTACTTCAACATAAATCTATGCTCTCCGTATTTTTGTAGACTTACCTTGAAACAAAAGAACAAGCGCACCTGAGAATGAAAATAGTTACCTACAATGTAAATGGTATCAATGCCCGGTTACCAAATTTGCTTCGCTGGCTGGAAGAAACCAAACCAACAGTCGTATGCTTACAAGAATTGAAGGCATCTCAAGATAAATTTCCGGTTGAAGCCATTGCTGAGGTAGGATATGGGGCTATCTGGCATGGGCAAAAAAGCTGGAATGGCGTAGCCATTCTGGCCCGTGGAACCCAGCCCCAGGAAGTCAGGCGTGGATTACCTGGAGAAGTGGATGAAGACATCCAGAGCCGCTATATTGAAGCGTTGGTTGAGGGCATACACATAGGCTGCTTATACTTGCCCAATGGGAATCCTGCTCCCGGACCCAAGTTTGAGTACAAGCTGCGATGGTTTGAGCAGTTCACCCAGCATGCAGCGCAATTGCTAGAAATGGATGTTCCGGCTGTATTGGCTGGCGATTATAATGTTATTCCAACAGAACTTGATGTATATAACCCTGAATATTGGGTGAATGATGCATTGTATCGCCCGGAAGTCCGCACTGCTTACCAGAATTTAGTTGCCCAGGGGTGGACAGATGCCCTACGGACTTTCTACCCGCAACAACGCATTTATACTTTCTGGGATTATACCCAAAACGCCTACCGCCGCAATATAGGATTGCGCATTGATCATATACTGCTTAGCCCTCACCTGGCTAAACGCTTACATTCGGCAGGCGTTGATAAGGAAGTCCGCGGCTGGGAAAGACCTAGTGATCACGCTCCCACCTGGGTTGAATTAACCAGTTAATTTTTGTTATTTTAGAATACTGTTTCCTACTTGACATCAAAATACATACAGATTCGGGATACAAAAAGATTACCTGCTACTGAACAAAGCATTCAAATTATCTTCTGCTGACTTTTGTAGGCTGATTGTATATACGCCATTATGTTTTGCTCCTCTTGTATGTTGTAGGTAAAGTTCATCTTCCTTTCAATCTCCTTCGCCATATCTTTAAATAGAGCTGTCATCACAAGTAAGGCTTTCCAGATATTGTCTGGATTTGCATCCGGATAAGTGGTGAGGATTTTTTCATACAACTCAGGTTCCACCTGTTCTTTCATTTTTTTGCCTGCTTTCCCAAACGTCACACTAAAGCTGGTATGAATGCCGATATGCCATTCAATCATTTTGAAAAACATATCCCGTACCGGAATTTCCAGCATATTCCTGGCATAGGTAATTTCATTTCTGCATAGCCCTTTCACGACATAGGTGCTCACCCACCAGAATTCATTACACACATCTGTAAACTCCTGTTGAGACGGAGCTTGAATGAGATAATCTTTTTCGCTGGGTAGCGGCAGATTTTCAAACAGGTGGTCCTTATCCAGCAATACAATTGTTAAGCTATCATGCTTGAAATGGGTGGTAAGTTTCTCAACCGGGAATAGTGTCAGATCTATTCTGTTTCCATCGGTAAAGAGCATCAGATACGCAAACGAGTGTTCATCCTTTTCACCAAAACACATTTGGTCAGGCATCTGCATAATTAGCCTTTCCCCAAAAATATTCACCCAGCTATGATCCATTAAAAAAGTATCCAGTTGATTTACTACGTACACAATATCAAAGTCCTGAAATACATCTTTTCTGGCGTTGGGATTTGCCCTTGATCCATTCAGTACAACCGCCCTAATCCGCTCGTCTTGCCTGGCTACCTGTAGAATCAAATTTGTTACCTCAGATTCGCTTCTCATTGAAATAATTAAGGAAGTAATTGAAAAAAAGATGAATAAAAATACTTGTGGTTCTACCTACCTAAATCCTAAAACCTATTTTACCCTATGGCAGTACATACCTTTGAACAATACGCTGAACTTAAATTTTTTCATATGGGTATCAAAGATATTATCAAAGGAGCTAAACAGGCGGCACAACTGCTCACCGGCGAACAAAGTAAAGATACACGCTTTTCAAGTAAGCAGACGTATATTGACGAGCAAACAGCAGCACAGGCGTTTGAGAAGGCAAAAGAGAAATTATTTAGGGTAGAAGCCTGGTCTGCCATTTCTGCCCTGAGTTCTACCTTTACCTTGCATGATACCAGTGGCAAACGGAAAAAAGACCAACCAGTACAATCAGGAGATTATATCTGTATTCAATTGCCTGGTCCTTTGCCTGAAAACTGGGTACAGGTACAACACGTACACACTGATGGTAAAGAAGCATCCTTTACAGTAAAGCCAAGCCAGTCGCCTCACGAAAAAGAGTCTCCACAAGAAGTGAAGCACTTTTTTACCGCTGAAGCCAGCAGCACTTTTCAGATAATAAAAGAAGGGAATACCCTCACTGCTTCTGAAATTGGAAAAGATGAAGTCGTGAATAACCAGGCAGAAGAGGCTGGAGACCGGCAGGTAGTAAATACGCTGGTTGCTGCAGGAGGCTGGGCAGGATTCCAGAAAATACAATGGCAACTAGTGACCGATTATTTAGTAGATAAGTAAGCAAAAGTGAATGCCGGGATTATAATAGAGTAATTTTGCCTGAAGAATGGTACAGATTATTTCTGTTTTGCTTCTAGCGTAACCCATTTGGTAACACTATTAAATGGAGATTCTAAAACTACTTTATAGAAGGAGGAAACAGGCAAATTGGTATGAATGGAGGCATGTTCGCTGGTTACAGGCACTTCGGCAAACAGTGTATAGGTATCCTTCTCTCCAGTTTTGAATCCATTCGTAGTAGAAACCCATATTTTTACCTTACCTTCTTTCTCTAAGGCTTTCCAGCTTACATCGAGTTTTTTCTGGAAATGATGTACCTGCACCTCTGCCAGCGAAATTTTACCTGTTAACGGCGTTCCGTCCAGTTCCCGGCTTATTTCCAAAGGCATCGATATATTCATAAACCTGGCTATTGTAGGCATAATATCTACAATGCCTGGGGTATAATATTTAGCATACATATTTAGCTGTGGATAATTGGTTACTATCCAGCTGCTGCGCTGCCGGTAAGATTGCCCTCCATGATCCTTGCCGGTTTGCTCATCCCGGCCATGGTCGGTTGTCACAACTATCAGCCAATCTTCATTATGCCGCTTTTGCCGGTATTGAACCGCTTGTGCAATGGTACTGATCTGGGCATCCATTTTCTTCACCGCATCATAAAACTGTTTGCTATCTCCATACATATGTCCCATATCATCCGTATATTCCAGGTATACCCAGGAGAGATCCGGCGCCTGATTCCGGATATAAAGAGCCGTTTCCTGCACAACTTTATTATCTATTTTGTGCATAAAATCCCTGGCTTTAGCCTGAGGAAAACGGATGGTATCGAGTTCATAACCATCGGCGTGATAATCAACCTGGATATTGCCAGTCTGGGGAAGGCCATCTCCTATTAATTTTGTCCGGTTGTCGAGCCAGCTGGAGAAAATGCCTATTTTCTTTGCAGGATATTGATTTTTTAGTAAGCGGAAAATTGTTGGATAGTGATAATTAGGTGCTGCAATATCATTATCCCATACATTGTGCTTATTGGCCCAGGTGCCTGTCAGTAAGCTATTGTAACCAACGGCAGAAATGGTAGGACTCTCCGAATATTCTCCTTTGCTTCCCCCAACATAAGACCGCATGTATTTTCCAGCTTTTGCCAGAGAATCTAAGGCAGGCGTTGCTACTGTTTCCAGTACATCGGCCGGAATCCCATCCACCAGAATAAACACAGTCTTTCTGACTTTAGTCTGGCCAGATATAGTACCACTCCACAGAAAGCAGAACAGACATACCAACGTTTTAATATAAAATTGAGTCATAGCTACTGCCTGATGGGCGGAAATTTTATGCTATAAAGAATTAGATTGTATAATATAGAAATAATTTGTATTTCTTTACCTCAGGCATTATTTCACTTTCTGTTTGGCCTGATAAGGGCCGAATACCGCTTTTACCTCTGCCTGCTCCGTTTCATCATTAAGGATGATCACATAATATTGTTTGCCTCCAGGCAGTACACGTACCAGAATATGTCCATCGGTACTTTTATAGGAATTTTCCAGCGAAGGGCCAATTACGATTTTATTGGCCTCGAGCATATTAGTCGCAAACATATCCCGTTCTTCCGGATACAAATATTTAGAAGTTACTCTGCGAAGCACTTCATGTCCCGGATGATCAGAAGACCAGGTTTGCTCGATCCATACCCTGGGCCGCAAGGTTTTGATATTAAACTCATTGTGTGCATCCCGATTTCCATGATGATCCATTACCGCTACATCTACTTCGCCTACGGCTTTGGCGATAGGTGTGCCTACATCCATCCATTCTGGTGCCCCTAAATCGGCAATGCCGGGATTATCGCCACCGGTATAATACCTGAAATCGCCGTACGCTATCCGGATGGCCAGGCTCAGCGGGTTTTCGGGAATTCTTTCTGCTGGCGCTTTCTCCAGATAATTATACGTTTCTATGCCATTGCCATTCCAGATGATTCCATTAGCTTTTATGTTCTGTACTTTAAAATCTTTAAACTTTGCCGCATTATGTACTAGCCTGATCTGATCATTTCTCCCTGCCTGCAAGGTGGCCGCTTTCATCCCTGATTTTTGCACATGATAGTTCGTAAAAGCCATATAATTGAGCATGCTGTTGTATTCTGGCAGTAATTGTGGCCGTTGCGAGACAAGAGCCTTAAAAGCGTTCATATCCATCGGATACTTATAATCCGGATAACCCCGGTCGATTAGCAAACCAATGGGAATTATATCTCCTACGCCAGTAATGCCGCTTAATATATAGTTGCCTTTAGCAGAAGTTTTTGCTCCCGGATATACCGTGCCATAATGATCATCGTGAAAATGAGTAATGAGCGCATAATCCAGTTTGGGTTTGAGCTGTTTAGGAAACTTATTTTGTATGTAAAGAGCAATCCACTCATGGGGAGTTTTAGAATTGTTGGGGTGCAGGGTTGAGTTCCTGGGCGAAGTGGTTCTGGGATCAGTGGGGTCCATTTCACCGGCATCGAGCAGCATGGTAGTACCATCCGGGAAAATATAAAAAGCTGCATCTCCCCTGCCGGTATTGATATGGTGCAAATCAAGCATTCCTTCCTGCCATTCAGGTAAAGGTTGCCCTACCTGCTGTGCCCTGGCAGAAAATAGGGCACACACAAGTAAAGAACAGAAGATGAGTTTAGGTAGAGGCATAGGTGTTTGTGAAGACTTTATTTCTGGATAACAGCAAAAAGTTAGGATAGCAAGTATTTTTTAATCTACTATCTGCTCATTATTCAGGAGTTTGGATGATTTTAATTTCAAAAGTATGATTTGTGCTTTACTGATGTACCTTTTATTTCAGGGATTCGCTACTGTTTTGATAGCTTTTTCCTGGTTTGATCTATACAGCACGGATGGCGGAATAATTTGTTTGACAATGGCAGGCCCTTTGTAATAGACATCCAGCCAGCTTCCGCCCCCTCCATTAAAGTAGCGTACTGTAAGGGGATGCATGCCTTTGTCCAGGTGTATTTTTCCGCTTCTTTCCAAAGCCCCGTGATCACCGTCGTTATTGACCACTTCCTGATTATTTATCATCAAGTTGCTGCCATCATCTGAATTGGTATAAAATGTATAGTCGCCAGGCTGGTCTATCTGCAAAAAAGCTTCAAATTTTACCGCATATGTTCCTTTTGCGTTGGGAATTGAATCAATCCTGAACTCGTATACATTGCCAGTTGAACGGGCTTTTAACTTCTCAAAATCCGGAAGTTGTTTCCAGTTTTCCCCTGTATAAAAACTGTAATTTATTCCATTATCATGACTGGTGCTGGCAATTCTGAAAAATCCCTGCGCTGTATAACTTTCCTGATCTGCTGCAAACGCTTTTGCTTTTACCACTTTACTTTCTGTGAGGGTAAAGGGCGATTGATACACAGGTGAGGAGGCAGTGGGCTCGCTGCCATCGAGTGTATAGTGAATAACTTGTCCTGGCTGGGCAGATTTTATTTCTACCTGGGCTGGCTTATCAATATACAAACCTCCGGCCAGTGCATTTTCTCTGGCAGGCGGATAGATAGTGGGAGCAGCCAGCTTTTCTTTTTCTTCTTTTACCACAGGTGCCGGAAAACCTTCTACTACACTTTTAACTGGTTTACCAATCCAGGCATAGGGTGGTTCAATGCCCAGCAGAAAAGCAATGGTTGAGGCATTATCATAGGTATATACAGTATGTTTTATCTGGTAGCCTTTTTTTATGCCTTTTCCGCACACAATAAACGGAATTTGTATTTCACCCAGCGTTTCTCCTCCATGTCCTTTTCCTACACCGCCATGATCAGCAGAAACGATGAACACCGTTTCCTCCAGAATACCTGCTTCCCTGGCAGCCTGAATCACCTGTCCGATCAAGGAATCTGCCAAAGCAACGGTCTGATAATAGGCGGCTGTGCCATGCCCGGTTTCATGGCCGGCATGGTCTACATGGTCGAAATGAACGAAGGTAAACAATGGCTTTTTCTCCCGGATATATGTACTGGCCAGTTCGGCCGTTTCCTTTTCTGTTTGTCCGTGAATATTGTAGTTAACGGCAGTTTTTTCGAATAATCTTCCAAAGTCTTTCCAGTTGTAAATAGCGCCAATTTCAGCCGAGGGATGTTGCTGGCGAATCACCCCAAATATGGTTGGAAATATTCCTTCCGTTCCGGTAGTTACAGCCGGAAGTATATGATCGTCTGGCTGCCAGCCATTGCTGGTAATCCCATGCTGTTCAGGACCGGCCCCCATGATCATAGAAGCCCAGTTAGAACTGCTGCTTGTAGGCAATACACCTCTGGCTTGTAGGGTATAGGAACCATTCTTCATCAGCGAATCCATATAGGGGGTGGCTGCTTTCTCCACGCCATCCGGACTCATGCCATCTACCCCAATTACTACAATATGTTTAATTGTAGGTACCTGTGGTGCAGAAGGCTGACAAGCGTACAGGAGGCTGCTTAATAAACCCAGGCAAAGGATATAGGTTGGCTTACCATATTTTTTTGTCATAAGACAGCTTGTTAATGGTTGGTTAATGTATCGCGTTGCTGGTGCCGGAAATGAAGGTCAGAAAAGTAAGTAAAAAACAGCTTTCTTCTATCTTTTTATCTCACAGATATTTAAACTTAATCTACCCGTAACAGAAATTTTCCTATTTGTTAACCTGTATGGGATAATGCTATTTAAAATTTTTATCTATCATGGAATGCTTGATTCCGCTAAAAAATTTACTGATTACTTTGGAATAAAACACCAACTATTTATGCTTTATGTTTATTGAATATATTGGCATTATTATCGCACGAACCAGGGTTGAATAAAGAATAAAATAAGAAATCAGCATAGTCATTTCCTGATATCAGGGCTTTTACAAATCCATGCTAGTTCATGGAAGTAAGGATACTATACAGTCATTATAATTTGTATGTTTGTACGCAATATAAATTTTAGCTTTTTACACGATAATTTTTTAATATTCCTGGCAGAACAAAGAAGCCTATGTGTAGGCAACTGTTTTATAAACCTGAACACACTTTATGTCAACCTCTCATTCTTCACGTCGTACATTTATCAAAGCATCCGGGTTGGGCCTGATGGCGATGACTTTACCGGATGTATTTAACTTTGAAAAGATTATGCAAAATAAAAATGGCTATATGGTGTATGTCGGCACTTATACCAATGGTAAAAGCGAAGGCATTTATCTCTACAAACTTGATCCGCAGACAGGTGCGCTTACGCATGTAAACACAACCAAAGGCATTAAAAATCCATCTTTCCTGGCCATTGATCCCAACCGGAAATTTTTGTTTTCTGTGAGTGAAGTGGGAGATTTTGAAGGAAAACCCGGAGGCGCCATCAGTGCATTTGCCATTGATCAGAAAACAGGCGCACTTACGCTTATTAACCAGCAGCCAACGCAGGGTGGAGCGCCCTGTTATGTAACGATAGATAAAACCGGAAAATCGGTACTAGCGGCTAACTATAGCGGGGGGAATGTATCTATTTTCAGTGTTGGAGCAGATGGAAAACTGAGTCCGCCTACAGTATTTCAGCATACAGGTTCAGGGCCAGACAAAAAACGCCAGGAAAAACCACATGCCCATTGTATTGTATTAGATCCTGCCAATAAATTTGCTTTCTCCGCTGATCTGGGCACTGATAAAATTGTAGGATACCGCTTTGATGCCAAACAAAGCAAACTTACCGCTGGTCAGCCAGCGGCAGTATCCGTAAAACCGGGGGCTGGTCCCAGGCATTTTGCTTTTCATCCCAATGGCCGGTAT
This sequence comes from Rhodocytophaga rosea, assembly GCF_010119975.1. Classification (GTDB taxonomy): domain Bacteria; phylum Bacteroidota; class Bacteroidia; order Cytophagales; family 172606-1; genus Rhodocytophaga; species Rhodocytophaga rosea. The sequence goes on along the minus strand of NZ_CP048222.1, from coordinate 6,411,467 downwards.
GCCTTCGTAATCAATGAATTGGACAATACCATAACTGCATTCAGCTACACTGCCTCCAGCGGAGCTTTGAAAGAACTGCAAACGATTTCTACCCTTCCGCAAGGATACAGCGAAGAAAGTTATTGTGCCGACATTCATGTGTCGGCAGATGGCAAGTTTGTGTATGGCTCCAACCGCGGACATAATAGCATTGCCGTATTTGCTGTGGATGCCCAAAGCGGGAAACTCACCTTTGTAGAACATGTATCTACCGGAGGCAAGTGGCCCAGAAACTTTACCCTCGATCCCACCGGAAAATTATTACTGGTAGCCAATCAGAATACCGACAATGTAGTAGCTTTCCGCATTGATGCGAATACCGGCAAGCTTACCGCTACCGGGCAAGTTCTGGATGTACCTGCCCCGGTATGTTTGCAGATTGTTCCGGCTTTTGGATAAATAGATTGAAAGCACTAAATACTACAGCCGTAAGAATTATTCCGCATAAACTTACGGCTGTATTTCTATGGCCAGAATCAAAGCCTGGGCACTTAAAGCTTCCAGTTCTACTTCTGTAACATTCCACAAAGCTACTGCATCTCCGGCATGTAACAGGCGGCCTTCCAGTTCAAACGCTCCTTCAATCACGAAAGCAAAAAATACTGTATTTCTGCGTTGTAGCGAATACGTAGAATCTTTTCTTCCGGAAAAACAACCTAAATTCAACAAAAAAGGAAGATTGATGGAATATTCATCCTGATTAATTCCAGGTATTATTTCCTGAAGCTGGTTTACGAGAGATTCAAATTCAAAAGAAAACAACTGCGAAGAACTTTGTTCTACCGGCTCATCTGCCTTTATCCATAGTTGCAATAAATTTATTGTTTCTCCAGGATACGGATTAGCTACCTGAAATGTACTATTGGCAGGCAGAGTAAACAATTGGATTTGCTCTACTTGTACCTGATAGCTATTTCCGCATTCATACTTATATTGCACATCTCCGGTAATAGGAATAATAATGACATGCGAAGCCTGCTCTACCTCAAACTTAGTATGCTGCCCAGGAGCGATTGTTTCTTCATTACACACATACAGCCGATCAAAAGGCATTTTATCTGCATGGAAATAAGCTCCAAAGTTGAAAGTACTATACCTCCTGAACTGCCTGGTTTGTGTCAAGCCACGCCCTTCAGATAAATAAATTTTTCCAGGAATTTGCTTGATCATAGGGATTGTGTTTCGCTTTGTAAGGAATAAATTGATACATAGGGCTGTAACTGGAACAGATGCGTAGATGCTTCTCCGCTTGTTTCATTTTTCTTCTCCGAAACAAGCAGGTAGTTTCCAATGGTGTCATGCCATATCAGCGGCAGTGAGAAAAAGTTGATGGCAACCTGGTGCTTTTTTTTATCGTGCAGATCCGAATTAATGATTTCAAACTGAAAGGTATTGAAGCAGAGAAAATGCTTTCCCAGATTATTCAACACATCCGGTATGGTTTCATTCAGTTGCCGGATGTAATCAGTAGCAGCGGCGCTCACCAGAAAATGGAGTTTTTCGGCACCAGCAACCTGCTGTGTTAACTCTGCAAACGAACGGTACTTTTTTTCCTGGTTGAAATACTGTGCCTGCATTCTGAACTCCGCATAGGTATCTTCAAATACAAACTTTTCCCAGACGCCACTTGCGTTTGCATCAATCAGTTTACGGTAACACAAGGTAATGATGCGGTTAGCCATTGTTTATAATGCAGAAAATTTATTGGTAATGGATGGATATTCAGCAATGCTCATGTTTGCTGCAGAAAGGTATATTAGCAGAATCTTAAGCAGCTACATTTAGTTTGATAGAAAGCTCAAATCCATCGGTCGTATTCCCGGTAACCGTTGCGATCTGAACCCCTGCGGTATCGTCGCTAAATATATTGTCGTTTTTATTGGAAGTATAGCCACTCAAACCTTTTGAATATCCATTTACCAATGCTACGGCAGTACCGCTTCCTTCCGGAAATGCAATCTGGGTAACTTTTAGGGAAGTGCCGCTGGCATTATAAATATGCACATGAATATGCGTAGTGCGGCCATTGTACCAGCCGGGAAATATACTGGTAAACGTAACCAGACCATTTGCATCCGTAACCTGCCGGCCTCTCAAGAAATGCACCGACTGGTAATTTACTGATTGCATGCCGCTTCCGCCATATTCTGAATAACTTCCTTCCGCATCGCAATGCCATATATCTACAATGGCTCCGGCTAGGGCAGCACAATTCTTATTCGTATTTCCAATGGTAATTTTGGCTGTCATTTTATAGCCGCTACGTCCGTCGGTAATGTCGCTGCGCACATAGGAAGCCGGACTCTTGGTAGGAAATGGTCCTTGCGTTTCGGTAGGAGCAATGGTACAATTATCTGAACTGGTACCCGGATCAGTAACAGTACCTTCTTCGGTAGAAGGTGTAATCGCATCGGCTTCTTTTTCACAGGCAGACAGGGCCACAGGTACTGTTACTGCCCCAAGCAATAAACTTTTCAGGAAGCTTTTTCTTTCCATAATCGTAATGTGTTAAAGTTTTTCTGAACTATGGAACAAAAATGAGCCCTGGTTTCGGGAACTACAATGATGTGTCGGTAAAGAGGGATTTAGTATCGGTAGATTCCTTATCTTTTATATTACTGAAATGAGCTGTATAACATCTTGCCAGTCTTTACCTGCAGAATAGAAAAGCATCTACAATAATAGCCCGGATAAATCAAAAAGCAGAATTGCAAGTTAGGATGAAGGTAATTAGAAACGAGGATGAAATGTAAAGATTGGCTACAAAATAAAAAGGGCAAGCGAAACGCATGCCCATTTACCTATTAACCTTAAACCTTTCACTAAAAGAGAAATTTACTGCTGTAAAAATAGCAGATCAGGCAGGGTAAGTAAATATTTTGTTGACAAACGGTTGTTAGGCTGGATGTACTGCTGAATTTACAAATGGACAATTTTTCTTGCAGTAGGTATCTAAAAAATGAACAATTTATTCATTAAAAAGTAAAATAGACCCTTGGTGCAATTGTCTGATCATATATTATTTATCGAGAGATTCTTTTAACAGAACTTCTTCTACCCTTCCGGCGGCATTATTCAGAACTATTTCTGCATAATACTCATTCATCCAGTATAAATTACTGCTATAATCGCCTTCGGTACGGCTTTCTACTAAATTTCCATAGTCCTGAATGTAACGGGCACGTTCTTGTAAGGGCAGAAGCTGGAGATGGATCAAAGAGAGCATAATGCTTTTTTTGATCCAAAATTAACAATTTAATTGAATAGGAATACCAGAGGGGTCAATTTAGATACGCCAGCCGGCTTCAATCCTGAGGAAAGTAATTAGATTGCACAATGAATAAGCTACTATAAGAATTCGCTCAAAACACAGCATAAATCGCCTGAAGCATTTTCATATCCTCTGCTTCAATTAATTTTTGGATGCAAAAACTATATTAATTATTTGAATATGTATCCAAACATCCAAATAGCCCCCGCTCTTCCATCTGGTAAGTAAATATTTCCTGCAGCAATGCCTGAGTAAATGTATTATGTATGTCCGTCGGGTATACTGAGTAGTCGGTTAGAGAAGTGAGAAATTGAGTATTGGCTGTAGCTTCAACTTCTTCCAGAACAGGAAGCTGGGTTGATAAGATGATTGTTTCCATATACAAAAGTATCCTCTCTGGCCGGGTAAAAAGTGTCAATACCCACCCCAATGGTACAAGTGTATAAGAAACGGAGAAAAATATACCTGTTACATCTTCATTAGCATTTATACATCCGAAGAAAGGAATAACTGGTATTAGATTATCAATATAAAGATTCCTATAGAGAATATAAATTCCTCTATATATCATTGAATTTAACTAAAATTTAATGCATTGGGACAACTTTTTAATTTAGATTGAAGTTGTGCAATATCGCCTCTCCTTCGTGTAAGGTAGACCAACTAAAATCTGTTTTGAATGAATTCCATACAAGCACCAGCTCAACCTGTTCTGCAACCTGAAATTTCAACCTTCCAGGAAAGATTATTACTATTTATTCTTTCCGTAATCCAGTTTACCCACATCATGGACTTTATGATTATGGTACCGCTGGGACCTAGGTTGATTGATGTGTTCGATATTTCAACCAGGCAGTTCAGTTTTCTGGTATCTGCGTACACCTTCAGTGCTGGTATCTCCGGATTTGCTTCCGCTTTCTTCATCGACCGCTTCGACCGCAAAACGGCTCTGATTGTGCTATACTTTGGCTTTACGTTAGGAACATTTGCCTGTGCTTTATCGCCGAATTATTATTTTCTGCTTACTGCCCGGACCGTTACCGGATTATTTGGCGGTATTTTAGGTGCCCTGATTTATGCCATTGTAGGAGATACTATTCCGGCCGAGAGAAGAGGCAGGGCTATGGGTATTGTAATGGCTTCCTTTGCAATTGCTTCTGTAGCTGGTGTACCCTTTGGCTTGTTTCTCGCCGATCAGTTCGACTGGCATGCCCCCTTCTTCTTACTGGCAGCCATGAGCCTGGTAGTATGGGTAGCTGCTTTTAAGGCAATACCTGCTATGCGTAAACATTTACAACACCAGCAACACCGGTCACCTATGATGGTAATTACGCAGGTACTGAACAACCCAAATCAGTTGTGGGCCTTAGGCTTAATGATGATGCTGATGATGGCCGGTTTTGGAATTATTCCTTTGCTCAGCACCTATATGGTAAAAAACGTGGGATTCAGCCAGTCGCAACTTGCCTATATTTATCTCACCGGCGGTTCGGTCAGCTTCTTTTCTTCCATTATTGTAGGCAGGCTTTCCGATAAATATGGCAAGTCCAGAATTTTCATTATTGCCGCGGTACTTTCGCTGATTCCGATTGCCATTATTACGAACCTTTCCCGTACACCTATTCCTATTGCTTTAAGCGTATTTGCCTTCTTCTTTATTTTTACCAATGGACGTATGGTACCGGCCATGGCGCTGATTACTTCGAGTGTGTTACCACAACAACGGGGTAGTTTTATGAGCATTAATTCGTCGGTACAATCTGTTGCTGCGGGTGTTGCTGCTTTTCTGGCCGGACTGGTAGTATATGAATCTCCTACAACCGGTGAATTAATGAATTATCCGCTGGTAGGTTATTGCTCTATGGTAGCCGTGCTTATCTGTATTTTTATTGTCCGGAAGATCAAGCCAGTAGCCGAAGAAGTGAAAGGAAGGTAATTCTCTCTTAAAAACTCATTCAAAATATATTATAAATATCTTTCAATAATTATTGAAAGTTCAGAAATTTATTATACCTTTGGTTATGCAATTAGAGGAAGCACAGGAAAAATTTATACAGGCATGGGGTACACTGGGTTCTAACTGGGGTATCAACCGCACGATGGCGCAGATTCATGCCTTGCTGCTGATTTCTCCTCATGCTTTAAGTACCGAAGAAGTAATGGAGCAGTTGAATATTTCCCGGGGTAATGCCAATATGAACATCCGTACTTTGATTGACTGGGGTTTGCTGTACAAAGAATTTAAATCCGGGGAAAGGCGGGAATTTTTTTCTGCGGAGAAAGACATGTGGAAAGTATTCAAACAAATTGCAAAAGAACGCCGCAAACGCGAACTGGAACCTATTTTCAAAGTACTGGAAGATGTGTCAAAGGTAGAAGGCGACCCGTCGGATGAGCAGTACAAGGCATTCAGCCAGTCGATTCAGGGTATACAAAAATTTGCCGGGCAAGCCGACGATTTTCTGGCCAAAGTGATTAAAGCCGATGAAAGCTGGTTTTTTGGAATCCTGCTAAAAATGCTGAAATAATTTTTTTGTTAATTACTTTCAAATATTTCTGAAACTACTGAATAATTAATAAATATAAGAGATATGATATCTTTACCCAACAAAGCGATTATTTACGATGACCAATGCCCAGCTTGTAAATTGTACACCACAGGTTTTGTTAAATGGGGGCTGTTAGAGCAAAATAACCGGATTCCGTTCACAAAAATTATTGATTCTGACAAGGTTTCGCAACTGGATTTGCAACACTCCAGGCACCATATTCCGCTGATTGATTTAACCGGTGGCGAAACATTATATGGCCTGGATGCACTTGTATTTTTATTGAGTCAGAAAATTCCATTTCTGAAGACTCTGCTCCGAATAAAACCAATTTACAGCTTCTTTTCAGGATTTTACAATATTATATCTTACAACCGGCGTATCATTATTCCGGTCCACACACCAGCTTCAGGATTTGATTGTGCGCCTGATTTCAGCCTCCGGTACCGCCTGTATTTTATTGCTTTAGCGGTAAGCATCGCTAGTGTAATTACCTATGCGTTTGGCGATTCACTCAGCCATTTTTCCCTTTCTGGCATCGGAGGAATGGATATGCTGTGTATCGCTGGTACTGGCTGGGTACTCCAAATTCTTATGGCTTTGTGTGTGACTTTGCCTTTTCAGCCCAGGCAGCGGATCAACTACATCGCACATCTGGGAGTAATTATGATAATGGGTGTATTCATCCTGCTTCCAGGTATTTGCTTGAGTGCACTCACCGCCTATCAATATCCGCTTATTCCGACCATTAGTGTGGTAATCAGTTCCAGCATCATGCTCTGGCAGCATATTTCCAGAGTACGCCACATCCAGCTCAGTCAAGGCTGGACGATCGGCTGGTTTCTGATACTGCAAATTACAGCTGCTTTCTGGTTGTACTTCCTAACATAAATTAACCTCACACTCTCTCAATCACACATTCATGCACTCAATTTATAAAGCCATGAACCTATTAAAAAGACTTCCGATTACCTTTCTGGGCGAATTGCATCAGGTAAAGCTGATTAATTTTTCTGTAGAACGGGAAGAAGTAGAACCTTTTGTTCCCTGGAAACTGAAGATCAGGGATTTTAAAGGCAGGGCGATGATATCTATGGTCAATGTTGATCTCAAGCACATGCATCCTGATTTTCTGCCGGAAAGTCTGCATTTTAACTACCGGCACATTGGGTTCCGCTTACTCATAGAAGATAAACAGTGGAACAAAGGCCTTAACAAAGGTATTTTTTTCATGCGTTCCTTTACCGATAATGGCCTGATTGCCCAGGGCGGACAGCTCATGACAGATTACAACCTGGAAAAAGCAGAAATAATCTGTACCAATCAGCTGCTGGCTCTCAAAAAAGACGATCAATATTTAACCTATGCCTTAGACGAAAATACTCCCAGGCAAACAGATGAATGCCTGAAACAAACCATTGGATCTATTGACCGGGCATATTCTCTGCTCGACGGACAAATCCGCATGACAAAAATCCTTCGGGAGAAATGGCCGATTGACTGGGTAAACTGTTATCACTTCAAAACCAACTTCTTTGAAACCGCCCGACTGGAAGGGGCTTTCCAGGTAAACGAAACCATTTATTACCAATGGACACCCCCACAACCCATCCGCTAACCCTTTTACCGGTGACTGGCAGAAACTAGGATTTGCAGAGGAAAAATTCCTGCTCATTAAAGACTATAAAGGAATGTTGAAAGTAAGTCAGAAAGAGGTATTGTATATAGAGGGCGGTAAAGATTATGTAAAAATTGTTACTCCTGCCAAAGTATATTTGATGCACGAAACCATGAAAGACATGCAGGAGAATCTGGGTGACAAATTCATACGGGTTCACCGTTCCTATATTGTGGCTGCCGATCATATTAAGATTATCAAAGCAGACGCAGTTGTTCTTTCCAACGACAATCAGATTCCTATTGGAAGCTTATATAAGCAGGAACTTCTGGATTATTTTAAAAAGTAAGTTATTTATCAAACAAACCTCTTTTGAGCCGTGTTAACTTATTTACATCATTTATAAACTATGAAAGCCATCTGGAACCAGACCATTATTGCAGAAAGCAACGATACCATTGTAGTAGAAGGAAATCATTATTTTCCACCTCAGGCCGTAAATCAGGAATTGTTAGCAGACAGTTCTACCCATACTCATTGCCCCTGGAAAGGAGAAGCTTCTTACTATAGTATCAAAGCCAACGGAAAAGAAAATAAAGATGCTGCCTGGCATTATCCCAATCCGAAAGAAGCAGCCAGCCAGATTAAAGGATATATTGCTTTCTGGCGGGGTGTAAAAGTAGAGCCTTAGTTTTAATATTTTACACACCCCTTCCCTTCTTTTCAGAGGGGGTTATGAATACTTTTATTGAGTTTATTACAAAGAAATTTCCTTCAAAGCCCGTTTGATTGTCGTTTGTGCCGTGATATAATCCTGAAAAGTTGCCTTATGAGCAAAGGAGAATGCAATTCCTGGCTTTTGTTTATTCGTTTTTGCTTTCTGCCATAAACTCCTCAGCCTTTCGGTGCTTTCTGCTTCCTCCAGCGAATAATAGATGAGATTCTCGTTAGCATTTTCTTTCAGTGCCCATCTTACCTGCCCTGCTTCAGTCACATCAAAAACAACAATAGCTGTACACTGATCAGCCGGTTTTGCAAACTCATTTTTCAGGCTGGTAAACACAGATTCTTTTACATATTGCTTTTCTCCAGGAAGGCAAGCATAAATTATTTTTAGAGGCGGATAATCCCAATTAATAATTTGTTCGATACTATCTACCATATGGGCAGGCGCTTGTTTATGTACACTAAAAGCGACTGTTATACTATCTCTTTCCGCAGATGGAAGCATGGCTTTTTCCACTTCTACAAATTCCTGGATGCCTGTATAATCAATAAAGAAATCACCTCTCACCACCTCTATCAGAAAAGTATCTTTTGGAATTTTTTTTACATATGGCTTGGGTTTGCCAATATACATATGTAAAAAAAGAGACCTTCGGTTCTCTTCTTCAGTTAGCTCCTTTGTTTCTCCTGAACTAGGCAATTCAATAGCAACATGTAAGTCTCCAAAGAATTCCTCTGGTAAATTACATTGGTTTGTATCTATTTTTATCGCATAAGATTTGTCTGAAAGGAAAAGTGTATCGTTTTGGTATTTGTAAGTAAAGTCGCTATACGAGTGAGAATTATAAGCAACTCGTATAGTATCACTATTGGCAACTTCACTATTCATATGCCAATATCCTATTGTATGATAATATCCCCAAAATCTATGTTTATCAATAATAATCTGAGAGGTATCGAGTATGTCCCAGGTTCCAAACATGCTATCCGGGTAATGTACATGCCAGTGACTTATCAGATCTAATTGTTTAGAGTTGGGTTGACAAGCAGCCAGTACAGCCACAAACAGAACTACGCCAATTACTTTCATGTAGGTCAGTCAGGAGAAGATTAGATAATTATCATTTTATTTTGCCCAATCAGGAACAGGAGTGTTTTCATTGAATAATTCATCCAGGTAATACTGCCTTTTGAAAAGCTTGTTACAAGGTCCCCCGCCAATATCGTATACGCAGCTTTCGTACATATTAGAAACTTTGCTGTTCATCAGGCTGGCATAATCACCATTTGGAAGTAAGCTATCCTTATGTCCTCTTCGCTGCAGCACACAATGGCCCAGTTCATGAAAAACCAATGCTTCCCTGGCCTGATCAGTCAGGAATTGCCAGCAATTTATTTTTGTATTGATAGTGATTGTTTTTTGCCTTTCCGGATGGTCTTTTGTCTGCCTGCAGGCAGCACATACCTGGGCATCTTCCTGAATAATAGTCGAATCGATTTCAGCAAATTCCATAATCAGGTTTGTAATTTCCATGGGGCGATTCCGTAAGCTGGCTTCTTCCAGAAAACGCTGCACATATTTTTCTACATCGGCAGGCACCCGGTATACCACCGGCTCTGTTTTTTCTCTCTGGCAGCAATTGAGAACAAGAAATAGCACAAGCATTCCTAGCAAATGCAATCTTTTCAACATAGTATGTCTGTTTCTTTGCTGTAACATAACAATCCCCAACTTACTTATCAATTTAAAGAAACCGGCGAAAAAGTAAAATACCTGTATAGAATTACAGAAACTAATTCCGGGGCAACAAAGGGCGGATTTCTAATTCTACCGGATGACAGTTTCCACTGGTCTGAAGCAGATCAACTAAAGTAATGGCCAGGTCATCGGGGTTCATCATATTAGGGTGGGCTTTCATTAGTTCATTCTGGTCGAAAAAATGCGTATTTACCGCTCCCGGAAAGATACAAGTTACTTTAATGCCATAATTGCGCACTTCTTTATACAAACTCTGCGAGATACCCCGGACGGCGTATTTACTGCCGCAATAGCCTACCCAGTCTTCCTTGCCTTCCAAGGCAGCCACAGAAGCAATATTAATAATATGGCCTTCTTTCAGCTGCTTCATTACAGGAATAGCTAATCTGGAACAATAATACAAGGCATGTACATTCAGGTCGAACATTTCCATCCACTGGCTTACCGGCATTTCATCCATTTTTCCGGCATAGCCTACACCGGCGTTATTGATCAGCACAGATACAGTTCCAAAATCCTGTAAGGTTGCGTTAAATGCATTTTCTATCGACTCAAAATTACGCA